>PLSH01000224.1 GCA_003165095.1 Acidobacteriaceae bacterium | reverse complement strand
CAGGCCATTCATGGTGATGGTGGTGCTGGCGCTCGACTCCGAATTTATGTCCGCGCTGCCCGTCCAGCCGGTGAAGTAATAGCCGGAGTTCGGCGTCGCCGTGATGTTCACTATGGTTCCAGGCGTGTAGCTTCCGCCGCTGGCGGGTGTGAAGGCACCGTAGGCGGAGTTATTGGCGGCGATGGTCAGCACAAAGACCTGCGTGCCGACATTGGTTAGCGAGAAGTTCACAGAAGTCAGACCCGCCGCCGCCGCCGTCACCGTGTACGGCCCGCCCGCGGTCGCGTTCGCTGTAAAAGTGCCGGAGCCGGCATTACCGCTCGAATTCGTCGTCGCGGCAGTCGTGTCGGCGCCGTTGGAGAAGGTTCCGCTGGCGCCGCTGCTGGGCGCGACAAACACCACGGTCACGTTCGGCATGGGATTGTTGCCCGCATCCTTCACCGTGACCGCAAGCGGCGTGGCAAACGCCGTGTTAACCGTCGCCGATTGCGGCGTGGTGCCTCTGTTGGCCGGTACCTGGTTCATGGTCAGCGTGAAGCTCTGCGTGGCGTTCGGAGTGATGCCGTTGCTTGCCGTGATGGTGATCGGATAAGTTGCCTCCGAACCCGCCGCCGGTGTGCCCGCCAGGGTTGCTGTTCCGTTGCCGTTATCGGTGAATGTGACGCCGCTGGGTAGAGCTCCGGTCTCGCTGAACGCCGGCTTGGGCACACCCGTGGCTGTCACCATAAACGTGCCCGCCGCGCCGACGGTAAAGTTCGTGCTGCTGTTGCTGGCGATCGCCAGAGCCGTACCCGCGCCCGTGCCCCTCACCACGATCTGCTGCACGTTGTTGGGCGCAACGGCGTTCAGGCTGTTGTCGGTCAGCGTCACGTCTTCAGTCAGCGGCGCGCCCACATTCTGGGGAGCAAATTCGATGGGCAAATCGCACTGCCCGCCCGCGCTCAGGCGGGTCGAATCAGTACAGGCATTTGTATCGCCGCCGGATTCGGGAAAATCGACGGGATAAGCCAGCGCCGTGATGTCCAGCGGCTGGTTGCCGATGTTCTGGACCTCGACCGTTTGCGTGCCGGTGCTGCTGGTCGATCCCACATCGGTGGCGGCAAAGGTCAGCGGCGCAGCCTGCGCCTGGACCACCTCCACCACGCGGTTGTTGAAGATGTCTGCGATGTACACATCGCCCGCGCCATCCACCGCCGCGCCCTCGGGATTACACAGGCCGGTGGAGGAGCATCCATAATTGGTAGTCCCGCCGCTCAGTTCCGGGACGCTCAGCACGCTGGCCGCGCCAGCCGCCGTAACCTCCACCGCGCGGTTGTTGAAGGTGTCCGCGATATACACGGCGCCCGCGCCATCCACTGCCACGCCTTGGGGCAGGCACAGACCGTTGCTGCTGCATCCGCCGCTAGTGGTCCCGCCCGGTGAGCCCGGAGTAGCTCAGCACGCTGGCCGTGCCCGGCGAGAAGGCCGCCTGCGGCCCCAGGCCCGTGCCGTAGACATAGCTGGTGGCGATCACATTATTTGACTCATTCTCAATGACCATCGCGCCCATGCGCAGGCCCGGATACTGTGGCGTAAAAGTCACGTCGACCGAGCAGGTGGTTTCGCTCGAGTAAGTTTGCGCCTTGCACAGGGTGCTGCTCGAATCCGGCGAAATTGCGGTAGAGTCCAGCCCCGTTGAGCCCTGAGTAAGAATGTGGATGGAGCCGATCGTGGTGCTGGCCGGGATATCGAACCAGACCGTGCTTGTCTGGCTGCACGGCGAGGGCGTGGTCGTGCCGGACGGGCAAACGTTGGCGCTGCCTGCGTTAAACTGGCTCACCATCAGCGCGAAGTTCTGCGTGGCATTGGAGCCGGCGCCGTTGCTTGCTGTGATGGTGATCGGGTAACTTCCGCTCGTGGCCGCCGCCGGCGTGCCCGCTAAGGTTGCCGTTCCGTTGCCGTTATCGGTAAAGGCGATGCCGCTGGGCAGCGCGCCGCTCTCGCTCAACGAAGGCGACGGAGATCCCGCGGCGGTGACTGTGAACGTGCCCGGCGAGTTGACGGTAAAGGTCGTGCCGGCCGCGCTTGTGATGGACGGGCCCTGAATCAAAGTCAGCATGGCCGCGGCCGTGGTCGCCGTGCTCCAAGAGTTGGTGAAGACAGCCTGGTACAGATTGCCGTTCTGGCTGAGCTGGGCGATGAAGCTCAGCGTGGTCGACGTCGCGCCGGCGATGTTGGTAAATGTCGTCCCGCCGTTGGTGCTCACCTGCCACTGTACTGTCGGCGTCGGATTGCCCGACGCTGCCGCGGTGAACGTCGCAGTCGTGCCCACCCCGATGGACTGGTTCGCCGGATTCAGCGTCACGAACGGAGCCTGGTCGTAGGTGAACTGGTCCGCCGAGCTGGTTGCGCTGGTGCCGCCGGGTGCAGTCACGGTAATATCCACCGCCCCGCTGCCCGCAGGCGCGATCGCGGTGATCTTCGTGGTGGAGTTGACGGTGAAACTCGTCGCCGCGGTGGCGCCGAAGTTGACCGCGGTTGCACCCGTGAAATTGCTTCCGGTGATGGTGACGCCGGTGCCCCCGGCCGCGGGCCCAACGCTGGGGCTGATGCCGGTGACGATGGGAGCGTTGGTCGCCGTTACGCCCACCGAAGCGGTGGCGTTCCAGTAGTCGGTCGTGTCATTGGGCGTAAAGTCCACAAGATAGCTCGCTGTTCCCAGCGTTGGCACTGTCGCCACATCCGCCCACGCAAAGCTCCCTGTTACCTGGTTTTCGCTGATGGGATCGCTCGCATATCCGCCCTGCAATGACGAACTCGCAAGCGTCTGGCCGTAGCTGATAGTCGTGGCAGTAGGAGGAGTTGTTATCCCAGGCGTCAGCTTTTTTCCGGGTCCGCCCGTCGAGTGTTGCCAGTCCTGGATCAGATAGGCCGCGTCCACGCTACCCAGGCCAGTGTCCATATCGTAGCCAGTGGCCGTGTTGTAACCGCTCATGAAGTAATTGCCGGCAGTGTTTTTCGAGCAGCCTGAACTGGTGCTTCCACAGGGCACGGAGTGGTTGCCGACGGTTACATCGTGGAACACCTGGCTGCTGTAGGTGCTGTTGTTGAAGAGCGAATAGAGATTGGGGACTGCCTGGCCCAACCGGTCGCCACTGTCTTCCTTCACCAGAGCCAGAATGCCCGCAAAGGCTGGTGTTGAAGCCGATGTGACACCGGCGCTCGCGAAGTAAAGACTCGATGGATTGCAATTGTATTCATTTCCGCCATACACCGTAGTGAGGCAAAGAACCCACGACGCATTGTCGTTTCCGGAGCCGGCCAGGAGCGAAACATCGGGAACATCGCGCCATGAATTACCAGCCAGACTTAGGCCGCCCGTAGCTTGCTGCCATGTCGGAGTGGAGTATAAAGTGCTCTCTCCACCACCGCCCGCCCCGATGGTTCCCCCGCTTAACGGCACGTTTTGCGCTAATTGCCCCAAATCAGTTGAGGAGTCATTCCAGTAGTTGGAGACGGAATCGTTCCAGGCAGATTCCGGGATGTATCCCAGCGCCGACCCAGAATAATTGGTATCGGTCTTGTCATAGAACTCAATGTATTTCAGGGGATCATAGTTTGTATCCGAGGTGTTGCCGCGAAGCACGTAAATGTCTGTGCCACCTACCGCGATTTTGTATGGCGTTGTGGAATATCCGCTGACGGCGATGCGGTTCGATGCCGTGGAGCTGGTCCTGGCATCGCATCCGGCGGAACCCATGTCGCCCGATGCTACGACCACCGTAATCCCTTGTGCCGCGGCCTGCTCCCAGAGCGAGTTGATCAACGTGTTCTCGCTAATTGAAGTCAGCTCTAACATTCGGCATGCCGAGCATATCGAGCTCCGCGACGAGATAGAGCCGTTCAGCTGGATCAGCGGCGAGCTGCAGCAGTTCCGGGGAGAAACCACCCAATGCAAAGAGTATGTAGCTAGGTTTGTTCCGCCAGCGCGCCTCGGGCAGGCTGGCGACCTTCGCTTGCAAGACGCTCAGGTCGTTTAACCGCGTAACGGTCTCTGTATGCCATTTGCACTCACCGAAGAGAAATGTTCCGTCGTCGAGTTCAGCCATGAGGTCTATCTCCGTGCGGCCATCCCGGCTCCAGTATCGGGCCATCTCTCGAACGTTTAGGCCGAGGCGCTGTTGGGCGTTCCGTTGGAGCCATTGGCCGCATATCTCTTCGAAAACCGACCAACCCATGTATTCGGACAGTCGCGGGGCCACCTGTGCTGTATAGACAGTGGTCGGGTCGGAGAATTGCAAGGCGCTGGCCAACGGCGCAACGAAGCGATACCAGAAGTTCAGAAAGGGATCGGCAACGCGATAGAGAGCTCTTCGCTCAGAGCTTTCGCCGAAGGGAAATTCACGCCGAATCCAGCCCAGCTCCAGCAACGTGCGCAGGGAACCGGAAAGCGCACCGCGCTCCACGCCAATCAACTGCTGAATGCCATTGAATTTCGTTTCGCCGCCGGCAATCGCTGCCAGGATGGCATTGTACGGAGCCGGGTCGCGGATTTGTTCGCTGCCGAGCAGAAACCGTACTTCATTTTCCAGGATTGCGCGTGGCTGCATCAGCAGAGCAACAATCTCTTCGGCAGGAGGGCGCGACGTATCGACAAGTGCGTGATAGCGCGGCGTTCCGCCAAAGACGCCGTACATGAGCAGTTTCTCGACAACGCCGTAATGGGGGCTATCTGCGTAGAAGGCCGCCACGTCTTCGTAGTGAAGCGGGTCGAGGTGAAAGATTCCGGCATTGAATCGCCCGAACAGTGGAGCACTCTCTTGCCCGAGAGCCGCCATGGCGGAGAGCTGTGATCCGCAGAGGACTATGAATAGCGGAGAATGAACGGCTTCGCGATCCCACCATGCTTGCAGGATGGAAGGCAACTCCGGAGTCTGATCCACCAAGTACGGGAATTCATCGAGGATAAGAGCAAAGCGGCCTGCCCCCTTCTTGCGCCCCTTTGCCTGTTGAGAGGCGTAGCGAAGAAGAGCGTTCCACGAAACAGCAATATCTTCGGCGGAGACGCCTTCACCGGGAAGTGCTGCGATCAATTGGCGGGCGAGGGTGAGCCGCTGTGTGGCGGCAGTGGACTGCTCTGCTAGAAGGTAGCAGTGTGGCTTTTCGGGTTCGTTTCCGTCTACGCCAGCCGTGAAGTAACGCTGCAAGAGGAACGTCTTGCCCAACCGCCTGCGTCCATACAGGAGCAGCATCTGCCCACCTGCACCGTGGCGCTTCCATGCGCGGTCTAGGGCTGCAAGTTCGAGCTTTCGGTTATAGAAAGGATCTGGCTTGATGGTCATGTCTGGGCACCGGCTGGATGGCCATTCCTTCAAATACATATTATGAGTTGTCAATTTATGAAATGTCAACTTATAACAGGAGAAAGTAACCAAGAGAAGGTGAGTTTTTTGGCAGAATACCTCGCATGAGGGATAGAACGTTGGGTTTGTCTCAGGGGATGAAGTTGCAACATGGCGTCGAAGAGGCCGGTTCCGGGCAAGCCACAACTGGTAACGGCTTCCGTCTTTTTTGGATTTGAAGACGAGTTGTCCCTGGCCCTAGCTCATCCTTTCATTGCCAAGAACTTCGAGGCAAATCGGGCACATCCTGCCGCCATCCAGGGGGAAGGTCAGAAACACCCAGGCCGGTTTCGGCTGCGTATGGTGTTGCCGTTTGCCAAGCACGGCAGCACAGGTTTTTCCCTCAGCACAGAGAGTTATGCGGCGGACCCCAGAACCTGGCTTTGAATCCCTTCCGATGAGTTCCGTAACCGCGGCCAACTTGACATAGCGTACCGGTATGATATGCTGTGCAGCAATGTTCGATCAACAACTTGCGGATTGAAGTGGGTGAACCATTTTGACCGGGTTTGTGGAAAAACTTCAGGGAGGATTTCGTATATGACGCGTTCAATTGGGTGTAAAAGGCTCATCCGGGCAGCTAGCGCGGTCGCAGTAGCCATCCTGGGATCGACAGTTGCATGGGCGGGCATTACCGGTATGATTTCAGGCCTGATCGTGGATCAGAGTGGTGCTGTCGTGCCGGGAGTAACGGTCACTATCACGGAGCAAGCCACCGGATTGCAGACCGCCGCGGTGTCTGACGATAAGGGCTTTTACAGCTTTCCTAGCCTCGCAGTCGGCACATACGATCTAACCGTCCAACATCCCGGTTTCCGCGATTTTGTCGAGAAGAGCATCAGGATCGACGCCAACTCCGCGATCCGCATCGACATCAAGCTGCAACTCGGCGCGGTCACCGACACGGTCACGGTCAAAAGCGAAGATCTGAGGATTGAGACGCAGAGCACTCAGATGGGTGAAGTGATTGAAAGCCAGCAGATCACGTCTGCTCCTCTCAATGGCCGCTCCTATCTTGATTTGCTCACTCTGCAACCCGGCGTGAATCCCTACCAGGGAAATTCCACCACCGGCGGCGGGGAGGGAGTTCAATCGATGAACGGCGGCCGGCCCAATTCGAATGGGTTCATGGTGAACGGAGCGGACGCTGAGGAGAAGATGCAGAATGCTCCCGGCATTGTGCCCAATCTCGATTCGATCGCCGAATTCCGCATCATCACCAACAACTTCAATGCGGAATATGGAAACTACAGCGGCGGCCAGGTCAACGTTGTCACCAAGTCCGGAACCAACGAGTACCATGGCGATCTGTTCGACTTTCTGCGCAATACCGATCTCGACGCGAAGAACTTCTTTTCCGCGGACCGCGGCGTCTTCATTCAGAACCAGTTTGGCGGAACCGTGGGCGGACCAATCAGAAGGAACAAGATTTTCTGGTTTGGCGATTTCGAGGGAACGCGCCAGATCATAGGCGCGGCGCAATACTTCCCGGTCCCGTCCAACGACGACCGCACCGGCAACTTGATCGATCAGGCGGCGGCCTTTGCATCATCCGACCCGGCCAACGGAGGGTCGGGCGTGAACGGCGCATACTGGGCCAACATCCTGTCTCAGGAATTAAATTATCCGGTGACTTCGGGCGAGGCCTACTACACGCCGGGTTGCACCACCACCGCCCAATGCGTCTTTCCCAATGCGGTCATTCCAACCAGCGCCTGGTCGCCGGTGGCCGTGGCCACACTCAAATACATTCCCACATCGAATGTGCCGGGGCAGTCGTACTATCAGACTTCGGCATACAATCAGACCCTGACCGAAAACAAGACTGCGATCCGCGTCGATACCAAGACCCACTTAGGAGGCCTGTTCGGTTACTACTTCTTCGACCAGCCGTCGTCGAATAATCCGTATTACTCAGACAATATTCCCGGCTTCAATGCATTGAACAAGGCGCGGAATCAGGTGGCGAACCTGGGACTCACTAGCACCTTGAACAACACCACGGTCAACGATTTCCGCCTGGTTTATCTGCGTAATTCCGCAGAGTCCGGCACCCCCGTCGGAGGCCTGGGCGTGACCCTTGCTTCGCTGGGCTTCAACACGCCGTGGAACGCCACGGGGGGCATCGGACCCGTGAACCCCGCTCTGCAAGGGGTGCCGTCGATGGGCTTCAACAATTACAGTTTTGGATTACCGCCCAGCGGCAGGAACCAGTACGACAACACGGCCCAGGTCGTTGACAACCTCACCAAGATCATCGGCACCCACAATCTTCAGTTCGGCGGAAACTTCCACTACGACCAAATCAATGTCCGCCTGAATCCCGCAGCCAACGGACAATTCAACTTCAGCGGTGAGGAAACCGGGCTTGATTTCGCCGACTTTATCATTGGCGCTCCCGCCCAGCTCACCCAGGCCAGCTACCAGGTGCTGGATTCGCGCGGCAAATACTACGGCGTCTACGGGCAGGACAGTTGGCGCGCGACGCCAACCGTCACCTTGAACTACGGTCTTCGCTGGGAAGTGAGCACACCGTGGTTCGACACCCAAAACAAGCTGGAGACGCTCATACCCGGTGAACAGTCGAAGGTATTTCCCGGAGCGCCCATGGGACTCGTGGTCCCAGGTGACCCCGGCGTGCCCAGGACCCTGTCGCCGATCCTCTACCACAACTTCGCTCCCCGGTTCGGAGTGGCATTCACGCCCAATGAATCGGAAGGACTGCTTGGAAAGATTCTGGGGGGAGCGGGGCAAACCAGCATTCGTGCCGGCTATGGGCTCTTCTACACGTCGATTGAGGACGTGGGATATTTCTACGCCACCGGGTCGGCTCCCTACGGGCTGTATTATCAGTCGCCAACGCCTCCGGTGTTGGGCTCGCCCTACATCGATCGGTCGACCGGCCACTTTGAAGGCATCAAGTTTCCTTTTAGCTTTCCACCCACCAACGTGTCTCCCAGCAATCCCGATAACAGTTTCAACTGGGCGCAGGTTATCCCGCTTACCGGCGGCAACTACATCAATCCGAAAAACAAGCTCCCCTACATGCAGGATTTCGAACTGTCAGTCGAGCGGCAGTTGGGAGCGGGGACGGTGTTGAGCGTGAGCTACGTGGGAACCGTTGGCCGGAAGATGCTCGCTTTTGTTGAATCGAACCCCGGAGATCCGGGTCTCTGTCTGCAGTTGAGCAACCCGGCCAACCTGGCTCCCGGCTCACCGGTCTGCGGCCCCTTCGGTGAACAGAACGTCTACACCCTCGCGAACGGAACAGTCGTCAACGGCACCCGTCCTCTCTTCGGAAACGACTTTGGCAGCAATCCCTTCACTCAGACCATTGCCAGTTCCAGCTACAACTCCCTGCAGGCAGGCCTGAAGCACACCGACAAGTACACCAGTATTCTTGTCGCTTACACATACTCCAAATCTATCGACAACGGATCAGGCATGGCCGACCCGGTGGATAACTACGATCCGGCCAAGAGCCGAGGACTGTCGATCTTCGATCTTCCCCAGGATCTTACCGTCAGCTATACGTTTCAGTTGCCCTTCGACCGCTTTACCAGAAACGGAGATTTCGTAAGTTACCTTGCGAATGGTTGGGCAATCTCAGGCATCTCGACCTTCGCCAGTGGCGAGCCAATCCAGCTCTCTGAAAGCGACGATAACTCGCTCAGTGGAACATTTGGCGGGCCGATCGATACGCCCAGCGCGGCCAACAATGGCGCCAAGCTGTATGTGGACCGCAATCCCCGCAACCTCAACAACCCTTATTTCAATCCCAACTATTTTGTCGCCGAGACAATGGGCCAGATTGGAAATGTGTCGCGCCGATTCTTCACCGGACCCGGCATTCTGAACACAGACATGGCGCTGCTGAAGACGACCAACATCTGGGAGTCGACCAAGATTCAGTTCCGCGCAGAAGCGTTCAACATTTTCAATCACGCCCAGTTCAACAATCCTTCGGGTAACTTCGACAATTCGGGGCAGGGCGGATTCGGGTATGTCACATCCGCGCGCGACCCGCGCATTATGCAGGTGGCGTTGAAACTCCTGTTCTAAGTGCGCTTCGCAGTTGTTGAAGTTGCACACAATCGCGGCCTGAAGCGGCTTGCTCAGTTTGTGAGCAGCCGCCTCATTTTGGCTGGCTGCTGTTTTTCAGGCATCGACTGCCCGGTACTCACGGATTGAAGCAACATCCGGCGAAGATGGGATCTGAAGGAGTCTTACATGTTACAAACCAATCGCGAGCTGATCTGGACGCGCCGGGATACGCCGGCTCCAAAAGCTACCCGGCAATGTGCCTGGTTGATCCCGGGCTTCCTTTTCTGCTTTGCGCTCGCCATTGCGGTTCCTCAGCGCGCCTTCGCACAGGCCGTTTCCGATCCTTCCGCCTGGACGGTTTACATCACCAACGATTCCTGTTCGGACTACACCTGGGGGTGGGATGAAAAGCAGACGCGCAAAGCCTATGCGGACGTGATCCTCTCTCATCTCGATGAGATGAACCGGACCGACAAGGAGAGCCCTGAGAATCGCGATCGCTACAATCTTTCGATTACGCAGGAAGGCACGGTCTTCCTCGAGTATTATCCCGAGCGGAAGGATGAATTTCTTCGCCGCATCCGCGAAGGGCGCATTTCGGTCGGGGCCTATCTGAATAACAATCTATGGGGTTTTCAGAGCGTAGAGAGCGAACTGCGAGATCTTTACCCGGCCCGCCGCATGGAGGAACAATGGGGTATTTCGATCCGCACGGCTGAGCACATTGAAGAGCCGGCATTGCCCTGGGGCGCCGAGCCAATTCTGTCTGCGAGTGGATTCAAATGGCTCATCATTCCCTTTCTCGATTACGATTCGACCTTTTCAAAGCTGGAGAATCCGCCATTTTTTGTTTGGAAGGGGGCCGACGGGAGCCAGATCCGGGTGCTGATGGACAAATGGTCATCAGAAAAATGGGGTTACGTCCAGGGACGCGATCTGCTCAAGAACCCTGACTTGATCCAGCAGGAATTGCTGCCGCACTACCAGCAATTCGGAACTGCCTATCCTTTACACGTCATACTCGCCAGCGGTACCCACGGTGACAACGGGCCTAAAGTCGACCAGTTCACGCCCAAATTCGCCGACGGCATCATTCAATACAACGCGCGTCCCAAGCCCCATGCAAAGCTCATCAACGCAACCCTGCCACAATTTGTTGAGGCAGTGGACAAAGTGGAAGATCAGCAGCATTTCATGCCTACTCTAAGCGGAGACTTCGGCCAATCCTGGGATAACTGGCCCGTCACGCTGGCCGATCATGCCATGCGCATGCGTTCGGGAGAGCGCTCATTCCTGGCCAGTGAGGCGCTCCTGGCTGTGTCCGCCCGCGCCAATCCCTCCATTGCCGAAACCACGCGGGAAACCCATCGCAGCGCGGAGTGGAACCTGGCCATGCTGGCCGACCATGCCTGGAACGGCGCCAGCGATGCAAACCGGCTTGTCAATGCAGATCTTCGCCAGCACTGGGGCCTGAAGCTCGTCGAACTCGATGACCAGTTGCTGCAGCAGGGCTGGAGCGCCGCGGGGCTCACGCCGGGGAATTCCGCGGTGACTCTGTTCAACAGCCTCAGCATCGAGCGCGCCGACCTGGTTTCGGTTCCCGTTCCGGATGGTGTAAACAGCGTGCGCGGCCGGGCTTCGCAGATCGTGGATGAAGAGGGAAAGCGCGCACTCTATTTCGTGTCTCCCAAAATGCCTGGATTTTCTTTTTCAACACTCAACCTCACATCCAGTTCGGCTTCACAACCGAGCCAAGCGAAACTCCGCGCCGCCCCGCTCGAATTGGAGAGCCCCTATTACCGTTTGCAAATTGATCCGCAGACCGGCGGCATCAGCAGCCTGGTGGATAAATCCACAAACACTGAGTTGCGCATGCCGGGGCAAAAAACCATTGGGCAGTCAATATTCTTCGATGGGCATGAGCACCTGCTTTCCGATGTGCACTCCGAAGTCGTTGCCCAGGGCCCGGTTCTCGCGCGGCTTAAAGTTTCGGGCACAATTGAAGGGATTGCCATCACCAGCCTGATAACGGTCTATGCGGATCTTGACCGAGTTGACCTGGACATCGCAATTCACAAGCCGGTCACCACGCAGGAGCAGCGCCTGACTCAGTCGTTTCCGGTTGCGCGCGAAGGCGCAGTCGAGCGAATCGAGACCACCGGCGCCGTCGAAAGGCCTTTTCCCCAGCCCGATGGCGACCTGTTGCCCGGCGCGAACCCAAAACAGTTTGCCATTCAGAATTTCGTCGATGTCTCTTCTCCGCAAGGCGGTGTCACGATCGCGCCATTGGATGCGTTTGTGATTCGTCAGGACCTGGGGCCAATTACCTTTGAAGCCGTCGGCAACGATCAGAACTACAAGGAAGCGACTCACGACCAGCACGGCGCTACCGATTTCCGGTTGCGTTACTCCCTGCGCGCGCACCATTCGGATTATGACGGCGCGGAGATATTTCCCTGGAGCCGCAACGTTACCAATCCGATTCTGGCGCATATTGGGACAGTGCCCCGGGCCACGTTGTCGCAACCCACCGTCCGGGTAGACTCCTCGCGAGCCATTGCAACCACGCTAAAGACGGCCGATGGCGCCGGCAACCTGCTTCGCTTGTGGGAGGTCGCCGGCAAGACGGGACCGCTGACCATCTTCGTTGCCGGGTATAGCCGCGCGATACGCACCGATCTGCTGGAGCGAGATCTTGAGCCGCTGCCGATTGAGCACCACGAAATTCATCTTCCACTTGCGGCCAATGGTTTTGCCGCCGTAAGATTGCTGCCCTGACCGTATCCTCCGCCGGCGCACGCGCCACCACGCATTCGGCGGATGATAACTACACGGCAAGTCCAGTCCGGTAAGCCAGCGCCGGGCCCCCGGTTCAGCAGGCTAGTTTGTTCAAAAAAGGCAGAGCTTGACTGCGAGGAGAAAACACTGAGAATCCCCAAAGCACTTACGGCTCGCTGGTTCTGGTGCTGTATCTTCTGCATTGTCTGTTACGTGCCATGGATCTTCTTTTCCAAGATCGGCGGCAACGAAATTCCGCCCAAAACCATGCAGTACCTGTTCAATTGGGGCGGCTTGCCCGTGGGCATTGTGTTTTTGGCCTTTCGCCGCTTCCGTATGGAAAAAAGCTTCTCCGGAATCACCTATGGCCTGATCGTGGGAGTGCTCTCCGGCCTTGGACAACTGGCTCTCTTCGCGGCTTACCGCAGTTCGGCAAACACTTCAGTAGTTACGGTTATCAGCTCTCTCTATCCACTTGTTACGGTCCTTCTTGCGGTGATTTTTCTGCACGAAAGACTGACGCGCGGTCAGTTAGCCGGGCTCTTTTTCGCGGTAGCTGCATTCGTCATATTCTCGATTTGAAAGGAGCACTCTTCTGCATATTTCCTGGCTTTGGTTCGCGTTCGGCGTGCTGGTCACCTGGGGTGTCACGGGGATATTCCAGAAGATGTCCACCAATCGCATCTCTGCTGAATCCCTGATGGTGCTCCTGGTCCTCGGGACATTTCTCACTCAACCACTGGTTCTGCCGCATGAGTCGCTATCGATCTACACGCACCGGTCTATCCTCTACGGCCTGTTGAGCGGGCTGTTGAGCAACCTCGGTTCCTGGGGAATCTTCGAGGCTATGCGGCTGGGCGGATCTGCCTCTATCGTTACTGTGTTTACCGCCCTCTATCCGCTGCCGGTCGTACTGCTTGCGCCCCTGGTATTGCACGAGCACATCACCTCGCTCCAGTCGGTTGGAGTCGCCTGCGGCATCATTGCCATCGTGCTTCTGTCTTTGCCGCCGACCGCAACTGAAGCGCGGCGAGCGAAGGCGGAGGGCCGAGAAGCGATTTTGAGCTGATCGAAGCAAAGGACAGCTAAAAGCGGGCGCGGTTACCTCAGCGTTTTTTGCTCGTGAAACCCGCAAACCCAGTCAGGCAACGGCCCGGTAGCAGGTACTTTCCGCAGGCACTTTCCGATGAGCGGTATGTACGGTATGATATGTTTGGAGTTATACGAGGATATCCCGTGGCAATCGAACAGTCACGCACTACTTATATTGGCGCGACCCGTGAAAGCCTGTCGACTCAGACGCTCGATCAGCTCATCGGGTGGCTCAAGGACGGTACCTTCAAGCCGGGCGACAAGCTACCCTCGCAGAATGAGCTCGTCGATCACTTCGGCGTAAGCCGCACCGGAATTCGTGAAGCTCTTCAAATGATGGCCGTTCTGAACCTGATTGAAATCAAGCCAGGCTCGGGTTGCTTCGTTAAAACCGTTTCGACGGAGTATATCGTCCACGCGGATGTGCTCGCACTCCTGCTTGAAAAGGAAGCCTTGATGGATGTGATCGAGGCCCGCAAGCTGGTGGAGTCGAGCATCGCGGCGCTGGCAACCGAACGCGCCGTCCCTGAAGATTTCTGGAAGATGGAAGATGTCCTGATCGCGATTGACCGCTCCATCCAGAAGCAGGAGAGCATAGCCGCCATTGCAACCGAATTTCACTGCGCTCTTGCGGAGGCGAGCCACAACCCGGTGCTGGCAAAGCTGGTGCGCTCGTTCACTCGCCTGATGGCCAGGGCCGGCGTGCTGCTTGAAACCAGCGTGGAAGACCTGGCTGCCTTCAAGAACTACGAATTGACCTCGCATCGGGATCTGCTCGACGTCATCAAGCAGCGCGACCCGGAAAAGTCACGCCAGGCCATGATCGACCACATCTCCTACTCCGAGAGTTTGATCGTAGGAGCTTTGGAGCGCACGGAGAAAGCTGAAGACGCAGCACTCGAAGCAACCGTCTTGAGCGCCTGACCGTCAACCACTCGCTTTCCCGGCGCCAATTGAACAGCTTCCAACCGCGCGATTCGATTCCCTGTTCCGCACGCCCGGTCTAAACGCTGATGGAAGACTTGGCCAGGATTCCACCATCGCAAACAAAGTGAGCGCCCGTTACATAGCCGGCCTCGTCAGACAAAAGCCACGCCACCAGCGGGGACTGATCTTCCGGCTGTGCCAGACGGCCCAGGGGAATCTCTCGCGAGAGTTGCGCCCGCATCTTTTCCACTTCATCGGCAGGAACGTTATTCCAGCACAATCCGGTTTCCGTTGCCCCAGGAACCACGGCATTCACCCGGATGCCGAAGGGCGCGTAATCGACCGCCATGCAGCGCACCAGAGAAGAAATGGCGCCCTTGGTAGCGCTGTAAGCGCCTGCCCGGCCCGCCGCCTGGGCCACGTATCCGGCCGGCGACGACGTACAGACAATCGAGCCGGCAATGTGCGCATCCAGCATCTGCTGAAGACCATGCTTGCAAGTCAGGAAAACGCCGGTAAGGTTGGTGTCGACGATGAACTTCCAACGCTCGATCGGCATCTCGTGGATCAGTCCGCCCATGTCGATGCCGGCATTGGCGAAGATCCCGTACGGGGCTCCGAAGCGCTCGTGAATGCGCGCGAATGACTCCGTCACTTGCCGCTCGTCCGACACGTCGCAGGCCAAAGCGATGGCTCCGCACCCTCCCCGCTCCAAAGCTTCTTGAGCCACCTCATTTGCCCTTTCGCCATTCTTGTCCAGGATCGCGATCGTATCGCCACGCGCCGCCAAAAGAAGACCCGTGGCTTTGCCAATACCGCTTCCCCCGCCGGTGATGACGATCAACCGGCCACTATTCTCAGAACGTTCCATCTGCTATCTCTTATCTCCGGAATAAAGCATGGTCAGACACGCACAAACCCTCCCTGCTGAGGAAGGCTCTCGGCGTCTAACCCGGTTATCATACAGGTATCCTGTGCGCGAATGCTATCCCTCCGGGGATTCAGGCGCAATGCTGAAATGAGTCCAGCTTTTCGTCCGGCTGTTCCCGGCTCCGGAGTTCCGACGATCACCTATCACGGCCGCAAGGCCTGGCAGATCGAGTCTGAACTGACTCGAGTGATCATTCTGGAGTGCGGAGGCCACGGCGCCGAAATTGCCTCAAAACTTGCCTGCAATCTCAATCCGCTCGGGATTCAAAACCGCACCACGATTGATTCCGACCAGTTTGCCCCGGCGATTCACGGGCCAATCTACGGCGCGGACGCAGAAGCGCGGTTGATCAGCGGGCTCCTGGGTCATGATCTCTGCTTCCCATATTGGGGCAGTCCTTCGGTAGCCGAGGCAGCCGCCGGAATGACATTTCATGGCGAGAGCAACATTCTTCGATGGGAGAGTGTGCTCTCTCTCGATTGGGTTCCTCATCCAGGCGCCCAAGGCATGGCCGGCTTCTAGGACGGACGCGGCACGTAGGCCACGCAATCGATCTCGATCCTCATACCCTCGGCCACCATCCCCGTTGCCACCGTGGTGCGTGCTGGTTTGTTTCCTCCGAAAACCTCGGCATAAACCGCGTTCATCGCGCTGAAGTCCTTTGGATCTAATAGGAAAACCGAACATTTCACGACATGCTCCAGATCGGCCCCACAGCCATTCAAGATGGTTCGCACATTGTTGAGCACAAGCCGGGTTTGCTCGTCGATACTCGCCTGTGCCTGCATTTGGCCCGAGACTGGATCCACGGGACCTTGTCCTGAGATAAAGAGAAACTCTCCTGCACGTACCGCGGTCGAATAGGGACCTGCGGGCCTGGGTGCATTCGGAACCTGGAGTCGTTCAATCACGACATTTTCCTCCGAAAATAAAGTCGACTGACGGCGCAAGAAGGCTCGTTCCTCAAGCGGCTGGCCGAGGGCCTTTTCGGCCTCAATTTTCGATCATAGCAGACAGGTATGATGTGCTATAATATCGAAACAAATCGATATCCGTCTGGCCCGAAGAATCGTCCTTTTCCGGCAGGAATGGTGCGTCAGGTCCGGTGTCAAGTTTCGCGCGGGAACAGGAAGCATGAGACCACTCTCCACTCAGATCGGGGCTGCGCAGGGCTCCCGAGCCGGCACCCTTCCCTTTGCGCCGGTACCCATGCCGGCTTTTGCCATTGCGGTCCTCATCATTCTATTGCCCGGTGTGTGTGCCTTGAGTTCCCACAGTAGTTGAACCTCTGAAAAGCTTCTTACGGAGCAGAACACGCTGACATGACAAGACGATCCCATTACGACGCGGCCGTCATCGGGCTTGGAACGATGGGCAGCTTCGCCGCCGTCGAACTGGCTCGCCGTGGACTCTCAGTGATCGGATTCGATCGCTTCACGCCGCCGCACCACCATGGCAGCCACTCCGGCGGCACGCGCATCTACCGCATTGCCTATCCCGAAGGGACAGGTTATGTGAAGCTTGCGCAGCGCGCCGGCGAGTTGTGGGACCAGGCAGCCGGAGAATTCGGCGCAAAACTGCTGCACCGCACCGGGATGCTCTCTATGGGTCCTCCTGGTGAAGCATTTCTCAAGGCTGTTATCGACAGCGCATCCATCAACCGTTTGCAGGTGGAGACACTTTCAGCAAGCGAAGTCTACCGGCGTTATCCCGCTTTTCAGATTCCAGAGAACTATGCCGGGATCTTCGACCCGCAGGCAGGATGGATCGATGTGGACGCCTCCATCCGCAGCAGCCACGCGCACGCCGCCGCCCTGGGCGCGGAGTGCGTTCTCGACCAGCCGGTCATAGGCTGGAGCGCCTCCGGCGGCCACGTTCGAGTCGAACTGCAAAACGAGACAGTCACAGCCGGAAGCCTGGTGATCACTGCCGGCGCATGGGCCGGAAAGCTGCTGCGCGATCTTGGTTTGCCGCTCACGGTCCGGCGCAAGGTACTCGTATGGTTCGATCCGCTCGTCCCCGAGCTCTTCGCCGCCGATCGTGTACCCGTCTTCACTTTTCCCGAGAATTTCCTTTATGGATTTCCCAGCGTGCCCGGATTCGGCGTCAAGATGGCGGAGCACATGGGCGGAATCGACCTGCCCGACGCCGATAGCCCCGCCGCGCCGCCAGACGCAAGCGATCTCGATCCAATTCGCAAGACCGCCTCGAAGTACATGCCTGGCCTCGCCGGTCCGTATGCCGGATCCGCGGGCCGCCTGCACCGCTCAATGACCTGCCTCTACACCCTCACGCCCGATGAACACTTCATCGTCGATCGTCACCCGGTCTTCAGGAATGTTGTCTTTGGCGCAGGCTTCTCTGGCCACGGCTTCAAGTTCGCGCCTTTGATCGGCACAGCTCTCGCCGATCTCGTACTCAACGGCACGACGTCATTGCCCATTGATTTCCTTTCCGTCCAACGTTTCTTCTCCGGCGCCGGGCGAGAAAGCGAGCCTCGATGACTGAGACACCGTTTTCGCGCCTCGAACCCGCGCTGGCCGCAAACGCCATTGATGGCGTTTTGCTCACTTCTCCCGCGAGCCTGGCATATTTTGCGGACTACGAAACTCAAATTGAGTCAGGAGCGGCGCCCTGGCTGCCATGCCCTGCAGCCCTGCTCTGGCTGCATGGCCAATCGCCTGTGCTGTTTCTTGCCGAGGGCGAAGATGCACCTCCGGACTCGGTTTTCAATCAAGTCCGCTTTGCCGGGTACGTCTATCGGGAGCCGTTGCCGGGCATCCAATCCTTGATTGTTGCATTAGAAACCCAGCTCGGCTCCTGTGCGCATGCAACCATCGGTGTGGAGCTCGCCTGTTTGCCTGCCGCCGTGCTCGTCGCCCTTACCGAGTCGTTTCCGCAATTGCGCTTCGTTGAGGTTTCTGCCGCCCTGGGCGAGCTGCGAGCCATCAAGACACCCTCAGAGCTCGAGCGCATCCGGCGGGCTGTGCGCTTCTGCGATTGCGGTCAGCGCGCTGCAAAGCAGCACGCACGCGAGGGGATGAAGGAGATTGAGCTGTTCAGCCTGATTCACGCGGAAATCGAAGCCGAGGCCGGATGCCGCGTACCCGTCCTGGCCGATTTGCTCTCCGGTCCGCGCACCGCTTTGGTGGGTGGCGTTCCAACCTCGCGAACCATCTGCAGGCAGGACCTGGTTCTCGTCGACATCATTGTCCGCCATGATTGCTACTGGGGAGACTCGTGCAACACGTTCGCCATCGGCTCTCGAAACAAGCAACAGGAATCGCATTTCGAACGCGTTCTTGCGGCTCTTCATGAGGCAATTGCCAGGATAAAGCCGGGACTGCGTGTCTCTGAGCTCGACCATTTTCTGCGACTGGCGATGACTCATGACGGCTCCAGCTTTCCCCATCACTCCGGTCACGGCATCGGGGTCACCTGGCATGAAGAACCACGGATCGTTCCTTATAACGAGGCTGTTCTTGTTGAAGGCATGGTCATAGCCCTCGAACCCGGCATCTATCTCAAGGACGAATACGGAATACGTCTGGAATCGGTCGTTGCAGTTACTTCGCGGGGAGCAGAGCTTCTGACTGGCTTTGCTCACACACTTTAGGCACGGCACAAAAAGCAGGTTCGCCCCGACCGCTTGATTGGCATGAAAGGAGAAGGAACATGAAAATCGCCAGGGTGGAAACACACGTTCTTCTGGTCCCGGACTATGATTCAGCGGCCTGCTCTTCCGCGCAGGACGATATTGTCGTCATCATCCATACGGACGAGGGCCTTTTCGGCATCGGCGAAACAGATACTAATCCCTGGGTGGCGCAAGCCATGATCCACGCGCGCGGCACGCACAGCCTTGGCCGCGGGTTGGAAGAGATGCTGTTGGGCGAGGACCCACTGAACGTAGAAGCCATATGGGAGAAACTCTATGTCGGCAGCATCATGACCGGGCGCCGTGGCCTGGGGATCTGTGCGATTGGAGCCATCGACATGGCGTTGTGGGATCTTCGCGGCAAGATCCTCGGACTGCCCTGCTGGCAAATCATGGGCGGAGCCAGAAAGACCCACGTCACCGCCTATGCTTCACTGCTGCCGGTGGGCGGAACGCCGGAGGAGTTTCTCAGTTCGCTGACCGCGAAGATCACAGAAGCCAAGCGGCTTGGATTTCGGGCCGCCAAAATCGAAGCCGGCGTAAAAGGACCTTACAGCCATCAGGGACTGCAGGCCAGCGATGACCTGGTGGTGGAACTTACAGCCGCCTGCCGCAAAGCTGTCGGTCCCGACTTTACCCTCATGGTCGATGCCGTCTATAGCTGGAACAATGCCAAGGAGGCCCTGCGCACAATCAACCGCCTTGAGCCTTACGATGTCTTTTTTGTCGAAACGCCGCTCCAGGTTGACGATCATGACGGCTATGCATTCCTTCATGACCACTCGCCCATCCGCATCGCCACCGGAGAATTGCAGAACTCGCGGTTCGAATTCCTCGAGCTGCTCGATCGAGCCAAAGTCGACGTCGTTCAGCCAGATGTGGGCCGCGTAGGCGGCCTGACTGAAGCGCGCCGCGTTTGCGATATGGCCGCCGATCGGGGACGCCTCGTTGTTCCTCATTGCTGGAAGACAGGCATTGGGATTGCCGCATCGGCTCATCTTTGTTTTGCCAACGCGCACTGCCCCTATATCGAATTCCTGCCCTCGGCTCTCTCCGAATCCGCCCTGCGCCGCGATCTGGTCCGCGAAGAACTCGAACTCGTAGACGGACAAATCGCGCTGCCGCACAAGCCCGGTTTAGGGATTGAGCTGAATATGGATGCAATGGAACGTTTCCGGGCAGATCGCGTTGTCACCGAATTCGCAGATTAGCCGGGAGGCGCCAAAGAGGAGCCTGAGCACAGCTGTTGCCAAGCCCCTTTGCCAGGAATTCAGAACACACGAATTCAGCACGCCTCGCGCCTGTCGATGGTTATGATTTCACATCGCCGCTGATGGAAGCTACTTTGCACTTCCGTGATGTTGCCTCCCCAACGCCGGCGAAGTTCACAACCATTGACGAACCAAACTCACACGTCTTCCCGGCCACAAGAGTGCCGAAGATGGGAGGCCTGGAACAACCAGTCCTTGCATGGCGGGTCTCATGAAAGGGCGTTCACCTCATTGGTCAAATCCTGCTCCCACATAAGTCCGATTCCGGCCCAGTAAGCAGGCCATTTGAGGTCTGTGATGGGACTCGGGGAGTTATTTCCGGAGAAATAGTAACTGCGGTAAAGCGTCTGGAGTTGGTTGCTGGTGAGGAGCGCAGGATATAACCCCGTGAGAAACGCGGGCATTGTATTCGTCACCGAATATGCCGTGGAGAATGTGTAGTAATTACTGAACTGCGCTGGTTTGATGGAGAGGTCGCAATTGATGGAGATAAAGTCGACCGGTGCGAGTGTATTTTGATCGAGAGTGAAGATCTTGTAAGCCGGATTGTTGGTAAAGACCGGACTTATGGCGGGTGTAATCTCGAGCAATGTATTTGGCAGCACGATGCGATATTCGTCCATGTGGGTATGGCCGGCAAGCGTCATTGCGATAACTCCCGGATACTTCTGAAGTATTTGCATGAACGTAGCCTGATAGTTCGTCTCCCACATCATAGTGGCGGCTGCGAGGTGCCCAGCGGAGGTAATGTTGTTTGCCGTGGTGGCCTCATCCGCTCCCGGAGGCGCATGCATCAGGAGCCACACATTCTGGCCGGCGGCCTGGGCTGCAGCCAGCTTTGAGTCAAACCAGGCAAGTTCTGCATCGACGGCTGCCTCATCGGTTTCACTGGCGTCTCCGCTGGCTTGCACGAGCGGAGAGAACGGCATGGTGTTGAGTGAGATCACCATCAGGTTTTTTCCCAGCGGCTCGGCGGCATAGTAACCTCCGGCGGTGAAGGTGCTGAGAAAATCCTGCTCTTCCGCGGCGCCACTCAACAGCGTGGAATAGAGTTGGGACGCATTGTTAGCCAGGAAAGTGCTGTCGGGGCCATAGCCTGTATAGGAATCGCAGTTGCCCACGGCGAACAGGACGGGTACATCGCCGCAGGCAGCCCTGATCTGCTGCAAGACAAATGTGAGTGTCTTGTCGACAAATGCAGCTGCTTCAGCGCTTGACTTGTTCGCCGAATACAACGGGTAAAGCTGGTCTATAGCGTGGCCAAGAAAGTCACCTGTAAACAGGACCGCCGGACTCGTTCCCAGGTTCTGCTTGATGCTTGTGAGCGCCAGGGTCAGCAACGCGTAGTTGGTGTCAGTGCCAGGCGCGGAAGGGGTACTGTTCGTTGCATTCGCCGCGCCCCCAAAGATCGCAGGCCACTGGGAGACATCCGCCGCGTCAAGCTGCGTTACCAGCGCTATGTTGGCCACCACTGTTGCAGGATTCGGTTTATTACTTGGCAGCAACGGATTGATAAATGGCTGGAAATGCACGTCGGAGAAAACGAGCACCGGAAAGTCTTTCGAACCGTTCGCCGGAGCAGTTCCGCCGCATCCCCCGATGAGGCCAGCGCTTGCCAAGCTTGCAAATTCAATGAATGTGCGGCGGGATAGTTGTAGCATTTGAATTTCTCCTCTTCTTGAAGACTGCTGTTAAACGGTGCCTTCTTGACACGGTCAGAATTGAGGCGCCGTGGCGGGCAGTTGGTTGGAATCAATGCCCTCACAGAGCGAGTTATTGGCTGTCAGGTTGCCGTTTTCATCAAGCGTTACGGTCCAGATGGAGTCGTAGTCATAGGCGTCCCAGGCGAGTGCCGGATAGGTGCTCACGCTGCTGTAGTCGGCAAGCAGCGCAGTCAGAATCTGGGGGATGTTGGTGTGCTCCCAAGCCACAAGGATGGTCTGATTTGTGAACTGGCCGTTCTGGAAGAAGTAATTGCTTGCCTCCTGGGGACCGTTCTTGTCGGTGAGCAGGAAGCGCGACACCAGCGAATAGGGCAGGTTTTTGGCGATGGCATAGGGTTCGGCGGTCAAGGCAAGCGTGTTATGCGAAAACGAAGTTGGCCCTGACGCGGCGAGGCCGGCGTCGGGGGTTACTTGAGCTGGATCGAGCGAATAGACGTCGGTGGGCTGGGGTTTGCCTTGCAGCGCGCTGGGGATTGCGTTTCCAAGATCGAGGGCGCGCCATTGGCCTGCGGCAACATAATTTCCGTTAGAAAAAATATCCGAGGGATGCGCATTTGCATGGCGAATAAAGTACAGGGTTTCATTCTTGTTGATGTTGGAAAGCGGTCCGGTCGCACTCAAGGCGAAGGTTGAGAATTGGCATGGAGAGGGAGCTACCGGCCCTGGGTCGAGTGCCGGGAAGGTGCTCAGCGGCTTCAGATTGCTGTTGTACGTTGTCAGGCTGGCGCTTCCCGAGGGTGTAATCGAGACGGCATAGATGGTATTGGGGCCATGATAATCAGACGGAATCTGCAGGCTGGATTGTCCGAGGGCGCTGAGGCTCGCCAACAGGCTGGAAGTGGTTTCCCACGGTGCGGAGAACACATAGTATCCGGCAGCCTTGACGCTGACAAGGGCGGTCAGCAGTTTTTCGTTGTCGCTGTTGACATCGTTGAAGTCGAGCCCCTGGCAGGCTGCGCACGGGTACGACGGCGAAGGCGTGACGACACCGGGGGGTTCCGATCCCGGGAGATAAGACGTGTTGATGGGGAAGCTGTTGCCGGTGGTTGATCCCGTATCCGGATAGGGACTCATCATGGTGAACTGATTGATGAGAGCGAATTGCTGCACGGCCTCGAGCGCCGCCATATCGGGATAACCATTTGCGGTCTGCAAATGAGTCATTGGTTCGAGCGCATAGATTGCGGTTACGTTGTTGTTTCCGAGGACGCTGGTTTGCAGGAACGGAGCCATCAAGAGGGCTCGCTGCAGGCCTTGAGCGGTGAGGTTGGCGGTGTCGGCATTGACGTCCCCGGAGGCCTGGTAGCCCAGGTCGTCGCTAACCACGAAGATCAGGTTGATGTTGCCTGCGGCGAGCGGAGCGGGGTCCGGCGCGGCGGGACTTGAAGGAGCCCCGCATCCTGCCAATGGGGCCAGGACAAGCGCCGGGAAAAGCAGACGTAAACAAAAAACCGCGGGTGTCATCTGAAACCCTCATGAAGCGCGAATTTGCGCAGACGAAACGCGAATACGTAAAGACACGGGCCGCGCGCTCGAAGGTGTCATCGGCGTCAGCGGCCGGGGCATGAATGGCCGCGCCCCTGTTTTCGCGCCTGAGGGCCGAATCGGATTTGGCGCAGCCTGGGAAGCGTCTTCTCCCGCTTCAAATTCCCAAAGCGGTACTTTGTCCCGTCTGCCTATCCGCCGCAACAAAGTCGCGCGCTTTTCTCAAGAACTGCGATGAGACGGTGGGATTCTGGCTGTGCAGCCGGCCGGGCCCGGTTCGCGGCAGGGCGCGGCTCAGTAAAGTCTCATCCGGTAAATGAAAGGTTGGGTTCCATGCGGTCGATGCGTTGGCTTGGTTTTTCTTCTGCAGCATTCCTCGTTTTTCTCAGTGCATGCGGACACAACGCCGCGCCGACGCCGATCGCAATCGGCTATACGATTTCTGCGGCCGTCTATACTAAGGGCGTGCCCATCACGCCAAACAGCCCGACGGGCAACGGGGGCGCGGGCGCCATGTACACCGTAAGCCCGGCACTTCCCGCGGGACTGAGCCTGAACGCCGGCACTGGAACCATAAGCGGAACCCCCGGGGCTGTGACTGCCAAGGCCGGCTACGCGGTAACGGCTTACACTTCCGCAGGCAGCAGCGCCACCACCCTGACCCTCACGGTGAATGACCAGGCGCCCTCCGCACTCAGCTATGCGGCGAGCACAGCGACCTACATCGTCGATACGCCGATCACGGAGAATGACCCATCCAACAGTGGCGGCACGGTAATCTCGTACGGCGTGAGCCCGGCTCTTCCAGCGGGCCTGAGCCTGAGTGCGACCTCCGGGGCGATCAGCGGAATACCCACAGCAGCGAGCGCCGCAATCAAGTACACGGTAACGGCGACCGACAGCGGCGGAAACGCGACCGCGGTCCTGACGATCGCGGTGAACGCAGCGATGCCCACGCCCCTGGCAGCCCCGGCGGGTCTGGCCTATATTCCCGGCAACGGGACTTACACGGTGGGAGTGGCTATCCCGGAGAATGTGCCGACCAGCACAGGCGGTGCGCCGCTCGCGTATGTGAATGGGGCCGGAGCTGCGATTCCGGCTTACAGCATTTTTCCGCCGCTGCCGGCGGGCCTGAGAATCGACACCACGGGGATCACTCTCGGCGACACTGCGACGGGCATCATCAGCGGAGTACCCGCGACTGCATCGGCAGCCACCACTTACACGGTAACGGCCAGCAATGCAGCCGGCAGCGCCACGGCAACGCTGTCAATCGCGGTGGATGCCGCGAACGTGGCGCCGGCAGGCCTGACCTATGGCGCCCCCGCTCCGGTCTATGCCGCAGGGGTCCAGATCACCCAGGACGTTCCCTCGCTCAGCCCGCTCGGCGGAACTCCGAGCCAGTACAGCGTGAGCCCCGATCTTGCTTCGACAGGATTGACCCTGGATGAGTCCAGCGGCGTGTTGAGCGGAATCCCGGTGGCTGCGCCCTCCGCCGTTGTGCCGCCTCCGCCGGTTACGGCTACCTACACGGTCACGGCTACCAACTCTGCCGGCAGCGTGACGGCGCCGCTTACCATCACCCTCTATAACCAGCCCCAAGCCGTTCCCAACCTGGCCCAGTCCATTGAGCCGCTGACACCTCCCGGTTCCAGCTTTCAGTTTCTGGATACGGGGATGGTGGTGACGGACACGTTCAATCCGCAAGTGGCCCCAGTGGAATGGATGGCGGGACAGGCGGTGAGTACGGCGGTGAGTCCGGACGGAAATTTCCTTGCGGTTCTGACCAGCGGGTACAACCGCGTCTTTCACGGGCCGTTTCCGTTCTTCGCCCCGTTGTTTTCGAGCGAGTACGTGTTTCTCTACGACATCAGCAATCACTCGCCAATTTTCAAGCAGGCGATCCCGATTCCCAATGCATACCACGGAATTGTCTGGGATCCGGTGCCGGGCAACCACGCGTTCTACGTCTCCGGCGGCATGGGGGACGCTCCCTTTGGCTCCGACCCGATTCCCTACACGGTTCCCAACAACGGCGACAACGTCCACATCATCACGCAACAAACGAACGGAACCTGGGCAGGTTCGGCCGAACTTGACCTGGGCCAGAATCTTCCCAGCCAGAACCCGGCTCAGACAGTGGTTGCGGGCCACCCGTCAGGCAACGGGCTTCCGGTTCCGGACAACCAGTTTGCGTCCGTCAACAGCGCCGTATATGTCCCTCCCATGGCAGCCGGGCTGGCGATATCGAGCGACGGTCAGACGCTGGTGGTGGCGAATTACTACAACGATTCGATCACGGTGTTTACCGGAGGCCTGAACGTCTGGCAGCAACAGTGGGTGCCGGACCCCGGCTCGGCGCAAGGTCATCAGGGGATGCTCCAGGGAACGGAACTCGATCTGCGTCCCGGCAAGGCTGCCAGTTCGGCCACTCCCGGAACGCCGGGTGGCGAGTATCCATTCTGGGTGGTCATGGCGGGGAACAGCGGACCTGGCGCGACGGCCTATGTGTCGAGTCTTCGCGACCGCGAGATTGACGTGGTGAACCTGGCAGAGATCTGCATCAACGGCACCACCGGACCGGGTTGTGTTTTGAAATCGACGCCGGCGGTCACGGCGCGCATCCCGGTCAAGGGCCAGCCCAGCAAGATGACATTGAACCACCTCAACCAGGCGGTGCCGCCTTCGCTTTTGTATGTTGCCGAGGACGAATCAGACACGGTGGACGTAATCGACCTCAATCCGCAGGATGTGGGCGTCCCCGGCCAGAACCAACCCGCGACCTTCGACAGGGTGATTGAAACCATCCCGGTGATCGCGCCGCCGGCGCAGATGGCATTGTTTTCGCTGACGCAATACACCGGGGCCAACACCAACAGCGTGACGCTCTCGCCGGATGAGAAGTATCTCTACGTAACCAACGGCAATCTGAATAACATCGCGGTGGTGGCGCTGACCGGAACCAATACGGGCGACCAGGTGATCGGTCTGATTCCGACCGGCTGGTATCCGAACTCGGTGAGCTTGAGCAGCGACGGCACATGGGCCTACGTGGTCAATTCGAAGTCGCCGACAGGGTCGAATCCGAACTGGTGCTACGTCTATGGGCCGGCCGACTATCCCACCTGCATGCCGGCGAATGAGTACAATCCGCAGTTGACGAAAGCGGGACTGCAAAGCTTTCCGATCGCCGGCGCTCTGGCCGGGATTCAGGGTCTGACCAGCGCCGTGACCACGGATAACCGATTCTCGAGCGTCGAAAGTCCGGCCGCGGCAGCAACCATGGCGGCGGTTCATGGCGGCATCCAGCACGTGATCTACATTCTGAAGGAGAACCGGACCTACGACCAGATTCTGGGTGACCTGGGACGGGGCAACGGCGATCCCGCGCTGGCCATGTTTGGGCAATCGATCACGCCCAATCAGCATAACCTGGCGCAGGATTTCGTAACCCTGGACAACTTCCGCGCCAGCGCGGAAACGAGCAACGACGGCTGGCCGTGGAGCACGTCGGCCCGCGCCCCGGACGTGGTGGAACACCAATTCCCGGTCAATTACGCGCAGCGGGGACTCAGCCTGGACACGGAGGGTCTGAATCGCAGCGTGAATGTTGCCTTGCCGACCCTGGCCCAGCGCCAGGCCTCCGATCCGCTGATGCCGGGTGGCGCGCTTTCGCCCAACACGGCGGACGGGGAGGATCTGCTGCCGGGCCAGACCGACGTAGCGGCGCCGGACGGACCGAACGACGAGTTGAACACCGGCTACCTGTGGGACAACGCGTTGCGCGCCGGCCTCACGGTTCGCGATTACGGATTTTTCGTGGATACCACCTGCTACAACGAGCCGAGGTGCCAGACCCCGCTGGCGCACGACCCGTTCTCGACGAACACGATCGTGGCGCCTTCGAGCAATGTGGCTCTGACGCCGTTTACCGATCCATACTTCCGCGGCTTCGATCCATCGTTTCCCGATTACTACCGGTACACGGAGTGGGAGCGGGATTTCGATGCCAACTACGCGACAGGGGGGCTGCCCAACCTGACCCTGGTGCGATTCATGCATGATCACACCGGAAATTTCGGCACGGCGATCGACGGCGTGAACACTCCGGACCGGGATGTGGCCGACAACGATTACGCGGTCGGCCTGCTGGTCGAAAAGATCGCCAACAGTCCGATCTACAACGCCAACACGCTGATCTTTGTGGTTGAAGACGATTCGCAGGATGGCGGCGACCACGTTGACTCTCATCGCACCACGGCATACGTAGCGGGGCCGTTTGTAAAGAACGCGGTCGTCTCCACGGCGTATACCACGCTGGATTACATCCGCACCATGGAAGAGGTACTGGGGCTACCGCCGATGAACCTGAACGATGCGCTGGCCACGCCGATGAGCGACATTTTCAACTCAAAGCCGGGCGCATGGACGTTTACGGCCACGCCAGCGGCGATTCTCTACTGCACGAGACTGCCGCTGCCCTTCCCGATCCAGCCATGCAACGATCCGACGCCGGACGCGAAGTACTGGGCGCGCGTGACGAGGGGGATGGACTTCAACGACGCCGATCGGGTCGATGGAGAAACCTTCAACCGGGTTCTGTGGAAAGGGAAGATGGGCGACAGGCCGTATCCCGCGAGGCCCAGCGGAAAAGACCTGAGCCAGAATCGCGACAAGCTGCTGGCGCAGTACCGGCGCTCGCTTCAAGCAAAGCCGGCGCAGGTGCTAAAGCAAGCCAAGAACTGAGGACCCTTGGTCCAGCGTGCGGCCGGCGCCTCTGCTCATCGGGCAGGGGCGCCGGCCGCACGCAATCCGTTCATGGCATGTTGTTGTCGAGATGCCTTCAGGCCGGCCGAAGAACGGAGTAGAATTGAGCCCCGCGAATCGCGCTGTCTCTGATGTGCTTCTACTGTTCTGCTGTCGCGGCGGAGACCACTCTGGCTCAGACCTCTTTCATTTTCTTCAAGTAAGAATATCCGGCTGGTGTTGCAACCCTTTGCCAGAGATGGTGCAATGCAGCCTGCGGAGTTTTTCAAGTGAAATATCGTCCAGTGGTTCAAGCCGTCTGCATTATCTTTCTCACTCTCGCGCCGGCTTGCTGCGTGGCGCAGGTGGACCGCGCCGGCTTGAATGGGGCGGTGAGAGACGGCGCCGAAGCACGAGTTCCCGGGGCGCACATTGTTGCCTTGCAGCCCGCCACGGGTTTACATCGGGAAACAGTCTCTTCCAGCAGTGGGATCTACGACATTCCCGAATTGCCGATTGGAGTTTACCGCGTAATTTGTTTCGCCCCCGGGTTTAAGGAGGCTGTTTTTGAAGGCGTGGAGTTGACGGTTGGCCATGCGCAGACGCTCGACATCCAGCTGGCGGTGGGTGGTGTCGCACAGCAGGTGCTTGTATCCGGCCAGACTTCTCAACTGGATGAGACCACGGCAACCCTGGGCGCGCGCACCGAATCAGAACAAGTGAAGGAGTTGCCGCTGAACGGAAGAAACTGGTCCACGTTGACGGCGCTTGTGCCCGGCGCGGTCGATACCGGAGGCAGCAACCAGCGAAGCATACGCTTTGCGGGGCGCGGACTGGACGACAACAACTTCACTTACGACGGCATTGACGCTACCAATATCGTGAACCAGGCCCAGCAGAGCTTTGTCCGGCTGGCGATTCCCACGGACGCAATTGAGGAGTTCCGCATCGACACGATGTTGTTTACGGCCGAAAACGGCAGTACGCCCGGTGGGCAGATCGACGTTGCCTCGAAGTCCGGCTCGAACACCGTGCATGGCGGCATGTTCGAATTCCTGCGCAATGACATCTTCGATGCTCGCGAGCCGATTCTCGCCCAAAGACTTCCGTTTCGCCTCAACCAGTTTGGAGGTGACCTTGGCGGCCGGCTCATCCGCGACCATAGCTTCTACTTCCTCACATACGAGGGACTGCGCCAGAGCTACGGCCAGCCGCTCTCAGGGTTCGTCCCCAGCCCGGCCTTCGCTGCTCAGGTGGCGGCCGCGAATCCGAAACTGGCGCCGATCATCGCCGCCTATCCGACGGGAGGGCTGACGCCCTATTCCACGGACATCGACGAGTTTACCGGCTCCGGACGGCAATTGGATCAGGAAGACTCCGCGATGGTGCGCCTGGACCAGCGTTTTTCGGCGGCCGACACGGCCTATCTTCGCTTCAACTTCGATGCCGCAACCAGCGATATTCCCTCCGATGGTCTAAACGACCGGCAGCTTACCGCCTCACGACCGGTGAACGGCGAACTGGAAGAACTGCACATCTATTCGACGCGACTGGTGAATGAGTTGAAGTTCGGTTTTAACCGCAGCACCGTCTTCACCAGCAATCAGGGGCTCTCAAATCTGCCTTACTCGGTCGCCGTTTCAGGCCTGACCACCTTAGCCAACAACGAGTTCACGACTGGGGTGGGCAACTCCTTCTCCTACATCGACAATCTGACCATGGTGCGCGGGGCGCGCACGCTGAAATTCGGCGTGGAAGCCCGCCGCATTCAACTCGACCAGGGAAATACGGCCAACGGGACGGTGGTCTACTCCTCCCTCAACCTTCCCGCTTCGAGCTTTCAGGCCAATTCAGTCAGTTCCGCCACCTTCAATGACTCTTTGCCGTTGAATGGCCTGCGCAAGACTGAGGTTTACTCCTACGCTCAGGACGAGTGGAAGTTCCGCCCTAATTTCACGCTGAATCTTGGCGTCCGCTACACGTTTTACAACATCTTTCACGAGGTACACGGGAAGGCCGATCCATTCGACTTCGCCACCTGCGGGGCGGCTGGCTACTGTGGCGTGGGCGCCAGCTTCGGCAACCCCAACACGCTGGACGTCGACCCGCGCATTTCCTTTGCCTGGTTGCCCATGGCGTCAGGGGGCGGCAAGACAGTGATTCGCTCCGGCTTCGGTCTCTACCATGGCGACGGACAGCTTGACGACCAGAACGTTCCCATCAAGAACGAGGTTGGAGTGTACTCGCTCAGCGCGAAGTCTACCGCGGGACTTTCTTATCCCATTACGCCTTTTCTGAACGGCCCCGGCACGCTTTCAGCGAATGCCGACTACCGCGAGCGGAAGGATATGTATGTAACCCAATGGGGACTTTCGATTCAGCGCGAGTTTCCGCATGACCTGGTGGGAACGATTTCCTATGCCGGAAGCAAAGGCACTTATCTGCTGATCACCTCTTATGTAAATCTCATCAATCCAGCGACCGGGCTGAGGCCTTATCCGGCCTTTGGCCAGGTACGGTGGCGTGGCAACAGCAACAGCAGTTCCTACCAAGGTTTTTTCACCAGCCTGCAGCGGAGCTTCAAGCGTGGACTGCTGGTTTCAGCCAACTACGCCTACACGCACCAGATCGACCTGGACGCACCCGGAGGCGGGGATTCGGACAATCCGCAGAATCCGGCCTGCATGCCGTGCGAGCGCGCTTCGGGCGATTTTGACGCTCGTCATGTGGTGAACGCCGATACCGTCTACGATCTTCCCATCGGGGCCGGCCAAGCATTTCTTTCCCGTCCCGGAATCGCCAGCGCGGTTCTCGGCCGCTGGAGCTTGACTGACATCATCGCGGCGCGCACGGGTACCCCGCTCAACGTCACTTACTCCCGCTCCAGCTCGTCCATCGCCACCGGTTATACGACCAATCAGCGTCCGAATCTGGTTCCCGGGGTTTCTCTGACTCCCCCCGGGGGAAGGTGGATCGGCGGGACGAACAGTAATTGGATCAACCCCGCAGCCTTCACCGCGGTGACCGACCCGGACAACTACGGCGACACGCCACGCAACATCGCTCGTGGCCCAAGCCTGTGGCAGACCGATCTCGGACTTGCCAAGCGCATTCCACTGACTGAAAGGGCCCAACTCCAATTCAAGTGCGAGACATTCAACCTGGTCAATCGCGCCCAATATAGCCTGCCGCTGGAAGAAATCTGGCTGCCGCCCTCGGCGACAGCGGCGGCGAGCGTTGAGCCGCAGGTGTCTACAGCCAGCACAACGCCGATTGGGACTGGAACGCCGCGCGAGATTCAGTTTGCTTTGCGGCTGGAGTTCTGAACTGCATGCGGTGCGTCCGTTTGCCTGCGCCAGTTTAGAGTTCTATTGAAACGAGATTTGCAGCGCATTCAAAGGCCGGCGGAAATGCGGATTTTGGACTGACCGTGAAGGCCTGCATGGTTTATCCTGTTGGCGCATGGAGGGTTGCATGTACTTCCTATCCGTAGTGGAATGCAAAAGTTGCCATCGGACTATCTGGCTCCCGCCTCCCGTCCAGTCCGAGCTCGCTCCTCGTCAAAGTCCGTGGAGGTGGGGAAGCAACGCTCGGAACATCGCATGCCTGGCGTGCAAGTTTGTTTTCGAGTATGAGGCAGGAGATTGCCGCTGGGAACAACTTCGACTCCACCAGGTGGAGGTGGCCCAGGAACTGGCGTCGCATCTGCTCATTCTCCCTTGCGGAGCAGAGCAGTGCGAGGGGCAGATCAGAATTTTCGTATTTGCGAAACGGGGATTGCCGGCAGAGGAAGCCACTGAGATTGCAGCCAGTCTCTTTGCGAGGGGAATCCAGTGCGGTAAAGGGCATAGAAGCACCGGCATATCGGCCGGAGTATCTTCGATGACTATTGAAGAATTCTGATGGGTGTGACGCCCGATCGCGGTGGCGATTTCCTTTGGGTGACGGATGGATCTGGCGCATGAGGGAAAGTGATGGCGAATCAAGAAGATTTATTCTAACTATTCTCTTATCAATCCTTTGGCAATTTGGAACGGAATGAAGCCGCGGTGATATTCATTCCCGCTCACATCCATGCAAGCATGGCCTTTGAGGTCATGTCGCGAAGATGGCTGCGTTGCTGTTTGGCCTGGAAACGGAGTATGCGATCGCTGGCCTGTCACCTGGTGGAGACGTGTGCCGGGACAAGATTGTTCAGCATCTCGTGGCGGGCGCGCGCCGCCGGCTTGTCCACTTGCCTGACCTGCAGTCCACGGGAGGCGTTTTTCTGGGGAACGGTTCCCGATTCTACGTGGACTGCGGCTTGCATCCTGAGATTTGCACTCCCGAGTGCTCCGACCCGTGGGACGCGGTGCGCTACATCCAGGCAGGGCACCGGACTCTCTTCGATCTGGTTTCGTTGGTTGGGTCCGCGAACTGGCCCGGGGCGGCGATCATGTCGTTCCGCTGCAATGTGGACTACGGCGGCAGCCACTCGACGTGGGGATGCCATGAAAACTACATGCACCGGATTTTCCAGGAGGCGCTGCAACCTCAAATCGTTCCGCACCTCGTAACACGGCAGATCTACACCGGGGCCGGAGGCTTCAATCCTTTCTCGGCGGGGCTGGAGTTCACGCTCTCTCCGCGCATGACCCATTTTCGACGGCTGGTTACGGAGAGCTCGACCACGGGGCGCGGGATATGGCACGAGAAATCGGAGTCGCTATGCGCGGGATTCGAGCGCCTCCATGTTTTATGCGGAGAGAGCCTGTGCTCTGAAACCGCGACTTTTCTCAAGGTGGGCGTCACGGCGCTGATTGTGGCCATGGCGGATGCCGGCCTCGCCCCGGGCAGCGCGGTGCAACTAGCCGATCCGCTGCGGGCGCTGCACAGCGTGGCCGGAGATGTGACCTGCAGGAAGCCGCTCAAAATGGCCGATGGAAGCAGCAAGACGGCCATCGAAATACAGCGCCACTACCTGGAACAGGCTGAGGCACACGCAGGCACGGGCGCCATGCCGGCATGGGCAGCGGACGTTTGCCGCCGCTGGCGCGCGGTGCTCGATCAGCTCGAAGAAGGGCCGGTAGCCGTCAAGAAAACGCTGGACTGGGGAAGTTCGCCGGACTGGTTGTACCAGATACCGCATCCCGGGCAGCACACGGCCGGCGTGCCCGCGTCGATCTGCTGGCGGCATCGGCCGCAAAACACCGGCCGATCCGCGCCCGGAAAATCGACTGCGGCTGCCAGTGTCTCGGTGGAGAAGTATTGAACCTCGCCGCCGAAGCGAATCTCGTCGCGATCGGCGAGCACGCACAAACCGGCCGGCAATAAGCGGCTGTTCACGCGGGAATTGGAGTTCGCAGAAACAATGAGCGCCCAGACCTTTGATCCGCCCGCCTCAGCTCGCACGAGCGCCGCCCCTGGCTTGCCCGGCGCGGCCGGCTCATCCCTCGGCGCGGAGTGGAATTGAGCGGCGGCGAGGTCAAACCCTGAGCCATCCAACCGCTGAGCATCCCATCCGCCAGGGCCCTGAATCCAGAGATGAGCCATTTTTGTTTCTCCGCCTCGAGCACAAAAATATCTCGCATTTGATCCAGGGAGCAGAATCACCCAGCCCCTTAAATTCCGACACGGGAGCAAGATGCTGAAAATGGGCCGGATAATTCCGAGCCAGGTCAACGGGGGCCACTCCCGATCACTGACTGCATCCTGGATTCAACCCATCGGCACTACGCGCCCTTCTCCTCCGCAACAACGATTGGTTCCTCAATGAGCGGGCGCGCGCAGAATACAGAAACGTGATTGCGGTGCTGGAGACCAGAACCGGAAAGAAAGTGGAGATGCGCGAGGCCAAGACCAGCGAACTGAATCCGACCACGGAGAGCAGAGACATGGACGAGGTTGTTCCCTACGTGATGGACAAGGTGCTGGCCGCGCTGAAGCCGGCGATGGAAGCCGAAGGATGCAACGTGAAGGAAGGGAGCTCAACGCGCGTTCTTTGCAAGCGGGAGTGGGGAGGGTCGGAGCGCACCGGGACCGGACGCACGTGCAAGAAAGGCGTCCGGCAGAAATCAACGCAGGATTCTATACGATATGCCGGCATGAAAGCCGTTGGGCGTAATCTCATGCGCGGGTTCATTTGAGAAGTTGGGCGACCCCGGCCAGAGCTGGTACTCGTATTCTCCGCGAATCGAGAATTTGCGGGAGATGCGAAAGTTTGCTCCCGCGCCGGGCGCCAGCGCAAAGTAGGTTCCGTTGCCGATGTTGAATGGATATTGAATCTTGCCTAAACCGACGAGACATTGAGCAAAGGGCTGAAACTTTCCGAACCTCCTGGCCATGTATCGCGGCCCAGCCAGGTAGTTATCTTCCGTCTCGCCGTAAAAGCTGTTGAAGCGGAGAAAGCGCGCCTCTGCCTCGACGGCAATATGACCGGTCAGATGGTAGTCGGCGAAAGCGCCAATTCCCCAAAGGCGCTGGTTGCTCTGATATGGAAACCCGGCATAAATATTGAGATATTCCCCGCCTGCCCAGAGCGAGCGCCCCGGGCCTTCGGCAGACGGAACAACCTGGGCCTGTGCTGCATTGGCAAGCAGGCCTGCCGCCAGCGCGACCATCCAGAAGATGTGTTTCAAGACGGGCGAGCGATTTGAGTGCTGCATCGATTTGCCTCGTACATCTGAATTAGGAACCATTAGAACAGCGACTTGACATTCAGAGTTACAGACGTTGCATGCGCCAGCGTTTGGGACCCATTGGTCGCGGTTCCCGTCACCGTGAAGGTATCAATTCCCACCGGAGTTCCTGGCGCCAGGGATCTGGACGCGCTGCATCCTGTGATGGCTATCCACGAGGCCAGAATCGCAAAAATCACAAGAATCAGTGACCAGCCTCCGCGATGGCGGCGCCAGCGCCTGGGGATGAAGATCAGGAAGATGGCGGACAGCGCGATCACTCGATATCCGCCGGAGAGTGCAGAGCCAGCCGTGATCTGGCTGGGAGCGGTGGTCTGCACGGTCAGCGTCGAGCTGCCGCCAGCGCCGGTAACGGTGGCCGCGGAGAAATTGCAGGTTGTATTTTCCGGCAACTGGGAGCAGGTGAGAGCAACCGGAATATTAAAGCCTGAAACGGACGTAACGGACACCGCGAAGGATGCAGCTTCTCCCGAGTAAAGGGTACGCGAGCCGGGCAAGACGGAGACGGCGAAGTCCGCAATCTGCTCGACGAGAACGTTCGAAGTGCCGGCGTCGAATTCCGCAGTGCCTGGGTAGGTGGCTGTGATGTTATGCGAACCGACGGCCAGAATGCTGGTGGAATAGGTGGCCACGCCGGAGGTCAGGGTCGAAGTTCCAAGCAAGGTGGCGCCATCAAAGAAGGAAATACTACCCGCAGGCGTGCCCCCGGGGCTGGAGACCGTGGCGGAGAAGGTAACGGCAGTACCGAAGGGCGCAGGGTTGGGCGAGCCGGTCAGCAAAGTCGAGGTTGACGCGGAAAGCACGTTGACTGAAACGGCATTGGATGCGCCGGGCAGAAAATCCGTGTCTCCAGGATAGGAAGCGGTGATGGTTTCAGTTCCCTGAGTTGAGAGCGAGGCGGTGAGCGTGGCCACTCCGTTGACCAGGTTCGCCGTGCCCAGCGTGCTCGTTCCGTTGAAGAAGGTTACGGTCCCGGTGGGAGTTCCAGTGGTAGTGCTCTGGACGGTGGCCGCGAACGTGATCGAATTGCCGGCGGTTATTGAACCCGGATTGGGCGTGAGGGTTACGGTCACCGGCGCCCGGTTCACCGTCAGTTGCACGGTTGCTGTCGCGCTCGTGTAGTCGGCCGTGTCGGTTGGAGTGAAGGCTACAGCCAGCGTGTGAGTCCCGCCCGGCAACACGGTTCCGGCCGCGGGATTATAGGCAAAGGCTCCGGCCACTCCGCCCGATGAGGCATCCAACTGGGTGGCGCTGAGCGGCGTTCCGTAGGTGATGGGCGCGGGCGTTGGCCAGGTAAGCGTGATCTGATGCTGAATGGGGTTGGTGCAAACGTTCAAGGTGGTGAGGCTGAAATCGAGCACCGCACCGACCGGATGGAGATCGATGTAGAACAGTTGCAGGGTATGCTCGCCGGCTGCGATTACCGGCGTACTGCATGGAGCCGCAGCAGCTGCATGCACGCCGCCGTCATCGCAGGCGATTTGTCCATCCAGATAAACAAAGGCCATGTCGTCAGAGGAGACTGAGAAGCTCACCGTCTCCGCCGCCGGTGCAACCAGGGTGCCCGAGAGGATGGCTGCCTGAAACCCGTTGAGGTCATTCGGGCCGGTCCCGTTCGGCGGGAAGAAGGCGTTGTCGGCGAAGGGAAGCGTAACGGTTCCGGTGCCTGTCTCAACAACGTCGGAGGTTCCACCCGGGCCACCGTTGTTGAGAACCGGATTCCACCACGTGATCTCGCCATCGCTGAGGAGATCGTAGGGAGCGTAGACGCCTCCAGTGGTTGCGGTCGCGTTGGGGTTATACACCGGGAGGCCATCTTTCCCCAACCCCGGCAGGACATAGTTGGAGCTGGTGCCGGAGGGCGCGCGGCTGGCGTCCTGATCGGTTTCGGCAACGGTGAGATAGGTAATGTTCATCCCCGGCGCGCTGGTGCAAATTGTGCTCTCAATCGTGTAGGTGGCCATTGCGACCGGGCTGGCGGAGTATCCGCCGGCCGTGGCAATCGCTTCCAGCGTTTCGGTTGACCCAACAGTGATCGGGCTGTTGTACACGCTGGAACTGGTGGTTGGTGTGGTGCCGTCGGTTGTGTAGTAGATGGCCGCGCCGGACTTCGCATCGCTGATGGTCACAGACTGCGCCGAATCGTAGGTTCCGGCCTGCGGATTGAAAGTCGGGGTTGCCGCGGCCGGCGGGGTGGATTCCGAAGAGTCATACTTCCAAAGGTCGTTGAGAGTGCTCAAGCTGTCATTGGCGTCGGCGCCATCCCCTCCGAAGAGCCAGAAATTGCCATTCTTGTCGGTCCAGCTTGCGTCGTCCCCCCGGCTTCCGGGAATGTTTCCGGCTGCCGGCACTCCCAGCGTGCCGTAGACGCCGGGCGCAAAACATCCTAATCCACCGCAGGGTAGCGCACTTTCTCCGCCCATCCACGCCCATTGGTTCGTGGAAGGATCATATTGCCATAGATCGTTCAAATCTCCCTGATTGCTGTTGGCGTCATAGCCCTGGCCCCCCAAAAGCCAGAGATGACCGCTGCTGTCTGACCAATTGGCCATGCAGCATCGGCCTCCGGGAATGTTGCCGGCTGCGGGCTCGCCGAGCATGCCATACACGCCGGGCGGGTCGAGACTGCTTCCCCCACCCATCCATGCCCATTCGTTTGTAGAGGGAAAGTATTCCCAAAGGTCGTCGAGATACGTCAGAAGGACGCCGGGAATTGAGCCCCCAAAAAGCCACAGGTGGCCGCCGCTATCGGTCCAATTCGCAACCTTATCGCGGCTTCCGGGATTGTTTCCGGAAGCGGGCGTTCCCAACGTGCCGTCCACTGCTTGATGAAGACAGAACCCTTCTGGGCAATCGCTGCCTGCGGTGTTGCTCCCACCGATCCACGCCCATTCGTTTATGGAAGGATCGAACTCCCAAAGATCATTTAGAGCGCCGGGAACACCTATCGCGTAATAACCGTCACCCCCAAATAACCAGAAATGGCCGCTGCTATCGGTCCATGCGGCAGCGTTCCAGCGTCCGCCAGGGTTGTTTCCTGCGGCAAATGCTCCCTGAGTTCCATACACTGGGGCTTGGCCTTCGCCGCCCACAGGGGTCGTGCTGCTTCCACCCATCCAGGTCCATAGGTTCGCGGATGGGTCGAACTCCCAAAGGTCGTTGGGGAATCCCAAAACTCCATTGGCATCAAGGCCATAACCGCCGTAGAGCCAGAGGTGGCCACTTGTGTCGATCCAACTCGAAGTGGACCAGCGTCCTCCAGGGACATTTCCCGCAGCCGGCGTGTCCAGAGTGCCGTAGACCCCTGGCTGCCCGCAAAATGACGATGGCGAGCAAGTCACCGTGCTTCTTCCACTCATCCATACCCATTCGTTCGTTGATGGGTTGAATTTCCAAAGGTCATTGAAGAGGACGCCTTCTCCGTTTGCATCTACGTCCTGGCCGCCGAAGAGCCAGAGATTGCCGGCGGGGTCGGTCCAGCTGGTGGCGTTGTCTCGTCCTCCGGGAATATTCCCTGCAGCCGGCGTTCCCAGGGTGCCGTAGACTCCAGGGCTGCCAGAACTGCTGGCGAGGGTACTGCTTCCGCCCATCCAGGTCCATTCACTGAGGGCAGGCGTTTGCGCCCAGGCATACGAAGAGATGAGAACCAACGCAGGCAGGCAGACTAACAAGCGGAATGAGAGCAGGTAGCGCGTTCTCATTGGTGCGGACTCTCCGCACGTCACATTGAATTCTTACGATTGTAGCGCGCATGACCCTGCTGTTGTATTAAGGCGCCCGCTGGGTGTGCCCTCGCCCGATGTCGAACTGCTCACCATCGCAGCGAAGGTAATGAAGGCGCCCAGCATTACAGGATCCTTGCCGTTTACACTGAAGAAGTCCAGGGACGTTTGGGCTCTCGATCGTCCTGACGGATGTTTTGCTGGTTGCGTTACGCAATAGACAACCGGCCCGATTGCTGGATTTGGACAAAAATCTGCGCGGGGACGCCTGAACGGCGAAGCCTCCGGGCGAGGAGAACCGATCGGCAACGGAAGTGCGGAGGCATCGAAAAACATCGGTTGAGAGACTCCTGACAGAATAGCAACTTGCCTGATATCACCCCATCGAGATCTTTGACGGCGACGCGCTCGGGTTTCCGCCGGCTTTGTTGCTCACCCCAAACTACCGTGAGTCTCCAATCATTACGAAGGGCGCCCAATAGTGTGGATGCGAGTAGCCGGTCGATTTCAACAGATTCTCCTGCGCCAGTTGCAGAGCGATCGATTTGGATTTGTTCCCCGCGCCCGGCATCCCGAATCCCCATCTGCGGTAAAAGCTTTGCATGAAGGTTGCGGAGCTTTGGTCTGCAACCCTCCATTGCGTGACCACACTCGCGGGAGTTCCCGCAACAAAGAGAGCCCACGACAGGCCGACCGGGCCCTCGCCACCATAGATTGCGCCGCGCGCGGTATCACAAGCTGAAAGAATAACGAGATTGGCGCTCAAATCCTGATCGAGTATCTCACGGGCCTCGAGGATGCCGTTCTGAGGGCTGTCTGGCGAATCCTGAGCCAGCACGATGCCCGAATAAAGTGGATTCAAATTGTCATAAAATGCATGCGCTGCCAGGTGGATGGTCGAATACCGGCCCCACTCGCTTTTTATGGCTGACTTGGTAGCCTTCGATCCGATCAGCGGCGGGTCGACGCGCAGGCGGTGCTTCCTGGCGAGGCCGGCGATCAAAGTCGAAGTCCTTCTTTGGAATCACCCTGGCTGGCCGCATGTTTTCCTGCCCGATAGAGGATCTGGACCAATTCGGGCGTGACCAGTTCCCGCCTTGCAGCCATCAGGGCAGATCGTTCGGCCGCGGTCTTTGCGGCGATCAGGGCATCGGCCAACTGCTGTTCGGCTGGCGCGGTGCGCTCAATCTTGTCCCGCTCATCCGAATTCTGGGCGGCGGAGGCTGGAGCCAACCCAATAAGGAGTGCCGCCGCGCATAGGAAAAAGCAGATTCTCGATCTCGACAACGGTTCTCTCCCTCTTCACTTTTTCTGACGCCGCGCGGCCAGGTCCGCCAGCAGCTTATCGGGCAAATCGGACCTGGGATTGAGAGCCTTCAGGATGCGTAGTTGGTCAGCCGCATCGTCGTATAGCCCGTAGGTTTCATCCACGGCGGCCAGCAGCATTGGGGAATTGGCGAACTGTTTCTTGAGCGCGGCCACGGTCGAGAGCGTACTTGCATCCGGAATCACGAACGACTCGCGATCCGCGATTCTCAGTTCATCGGCCACGGTGGTTTCAACCTGCCAAGAGTATGTATGCCCGGACACCAGGCCGAGCGAATCCGGGGGAAATGAAAACTCCGTACTGGCGCCGGTGGGCCGGGTAAGAACCTCGCGATCATGCTCATCGGCCACGTAGAGCGTGTAGCCTTGATCGTTTGCCACGCCGGTCCAATGGAACGATGGACGGGTCGTTTTAACTGCCGAAGCCACCGGCGACAGCAGCACCGGCCCGGCTGCTGGAAATGGACAAAAAACTGCGTGGGAACGAAAAAAATTCATTCCCACCCGGCTGGCGGCGGGTTCAATCGCAGAAGGAACTGGGCCTCGGTTGAATTCCGCGCCGTAAGCAGTGTGCAAGTTCAGGAAGCGGTGAGCCGGTCAAGCGCATCTACGCCGGCAATGTCCCGCTGCGCACATTGTTTTGCTTTGCAACATATCTTCCTCTCCGGCCCGCGAAGCGCTTTCCTTCTTGTCCTGCTTTGCGTTAGTCAACAGAGCGAAGGGCATTCCCGCAACTGCCGCGCCGACAACGGCCGTTTCACCCTCCGAAACGTTTCTCGCGCCCATAGAATTCGGTCGGTTTTCACCGTCAAGCTGCTTACAATTCTCGTTGCTTGCATGTCTGCAACTCCGGTCTACGAACGCAGTCCATGGACTGCGTCCGCTGGCAGCAATGCGCCGCCTCAGTAACCCAACGGATGCGCCCCGCGCTGCCCCGAAATCAATACTGACGCAAGGAGAAGAGAAGTCAGATGAATAGGTCTGCTATTAACGCATCCATTGTCGAAGCCAGCGCGTTTCTTGCCTGGAATCGATTTTTCCTGCCGCCTTACGGTGACTGGACACCAGAAGATTGGCGACAGCGCGGCAGTGAAGCCGACGAGATCCGCGCCAGCCGGCTGGGATGGGATGTCACCGATTTCAATTCAGGGCGTTTTGAGTCGCTCGGACTCACGCTGTTTACCCTTCGCAATGGTTCTTTGACAGCCGGCAAGGCCGCCAAGAGTTACGCCGAAAAAATCATGTACGTTCGTCAGGACCAGGTCACGCCCTTTCACTTCCATTCCAGCAAGACCGAAGACATCATCAACCGGGGAGGCAGAGGCACGGGACGGTTGGTGGTGCGACTCTACAATTCAACTGAAGACGGAGGGTTTGCGAAAAGCGCCGTGACGGTGACCTGCGATGGAATTCGACGCCAGGTCAAGGCGGGAGGCACTGTGATCCTCGGCCCCGGCGAATCCATCACCTTGACTCCATATCTCTATCACACGTTTCATGCCGTGGATGGCCATGGCCTGATCGGCGAAGTTTCCTCGGTAAACGATGATGACAACGACAACCATTTCAAGGATCCGCTGCCCAGATATCCGGAGATCGTTGAAGATGAGCCGCCGTATCGCCTGCTCTGCAACGAGTACCAGAAGGCTTAGGCTGCGCGCCCTGGATTCGCCGCGATACAATCTGCCAAAAGGACGTGGTTGATGTCTCGTTGCCTGTTGCCGCTCCTGTTCTCCGCCCTGGCTTGTTGTGGAGCGGCGCAGTCCCTGTCTTCAAATCAGAAGCCGTCCGGGCAGCCGCCTGCTGGTTTCGTTTCCGTTTCGGAGACGCACTTTCAGGATGCTTCCGGCCGGCCGCTGTTGTTCCATGGCATTAACGTCGCTAATAAATCAAAGGACCAGGGATATACCGATAACATCACTCCGGCCGACTTCGCTCTGATCCGAAGTTGGGGAATGAATGCCGTCCGGCTATGCATTTTCTGGGATGGTCTTGAGCCGCAGCCTGGACATTTTGACGAGGCGTATCTCGAGCGGATCGAAACATTGGTCGGGTACGCCAAACAGCAGGGACTTTACGTGCTGCTGGACATGCACCAGGACCTGTACAGCGTGAAGTTCTCAGACGGCGCGCCGGCCTGGGCCACTCTCGATGATGGCAAGCCTTTTGCCAATAGCGATGAGTGGAGCGACGCCTATTACACGAGCGATGCTGTGCAGACCGCCCTGGATCATTTCTGGGCCAACAGCCGGGCCCCGGATGGCGTGGGTCTTCAAGACCATTACGCGAAGGCCTGGCAGTTTGTCGCCGCCCGCTTCAAAAACGAGCCGGACGTTATTGGGTACGACCTAATGAACGAGCCGTTTCCGGGGCAGGATGCCGCGCGCATGGAACAGGCCACTCTGACGCGGCTTTCCGAACTTCTTGCCGCGCGCCCGGGCCAGCCGCACCCGTCCCCGAAGGATTTGTTTTCGATGGAGGGCACACCGGAAGGCAGAAAGCAGATCACGCAGTGGATGGGAGAGATGACCCTTTTCAGGGGTATGTTGCAGGCTGCAACACCTGTCATGCAGAACTTTGACCGTACGCGGTTGATGCCGATGTACGCGCGAGTTCGCAAGTCGATCCGGCAGGTAGATTCGAGACACATCCTGTTTCTGGAGCCGGCGATGTCGGCGAACCTGGGCATCCGCTCCGCCATTGCTCCGCTCGTCGATGAGCAGGGAATTCGCGATTCGCAGCAGGCCTATGCACCTCATGTTTACGACATTGTGGTTGACACGGCGCTTCTCGACTTGATGAGCAATAAGCGCATCGACCTGATCGTCCGCCATCACCATGAGTTCTCTGAAAAGAACCGGATGGCGATGCTGGTGGGCGAATGGGGAGCATTTTATTTGAACCCGGCCGCGGTTGAACCAACCCGCTACATTCTGCGCCAGATTGAAGGCGTTGAAAGCGGAGATATGTTCTGGGCCTACCGCCGGGAACTGGCCGATTGGCCTGGACTGGAAGCACTCAAGAAGCACGGCGCACGGAATTGACGCAATGTGAGGGGTCACGAAGCGTGTCTCCTTTGCGCAAAATGGAAAGGCACAAGATGAAATTGACCTCGAGAAGAAGCGTGCTGGCGGGGCTTTTGGGGATGGTTCTGGCTGCTTCAGTGCTCCATGCGGCAGATTCGCCGCAAGGAACAAAAAGCACAGTATTCCAAATCGGAACATTCGATCGTTCCTCTGCTGAGTTTGCATCCGGGAGCCCGAAGCAGAATGTGAATTTCATCGTCACTCAAAGCGATCCCGCGAAGGACTGGTTTGGCGCGCAACCGGCGGTGCTCGGTTCGAAACAGGAGCCCCAGGAAACGCCCATACCATCCGCGCCGCGGGCCATCACATTTTCGCTGCAGGGTCCGTCGGCCAACAACTACCGGCTTCATATTGCCCTGTTGATTGAGAGCCCAAGCGTGCCGGCTATCAAGGTGGAGATCAACGGCAAGACCGGGATGTTTTATCTGCACCCGCGGCTCGACTACAACAATGGTGACCAGTGGGATTCGTTTTCGCCGGCATATTCCTCCGCCGATGTGGAGTTCGATTTTCCTGGGAGCTATCTGCATCAAGGGAGCAACCGAATCGCGTTGCAGATGGTCGAGGAGGCGGAGGAAGAGGTTCCGGAAGCCGGGGTGAATTACGACGCAATCGAGCTTGACAGAGTGGCGCGCAGCATGGCCGGCAAAGCCTCATCGGCGCAAATAACTCCGACCATTTTCTATCGCCAGCAAAATGGCGGACTGATGGAAAGCGTGGAAGCCTTTATCCCCTGCTCCGCGCGAACCGACCCGGGGAACATGGCCGAACTGGCTATGGCCGGGAAAACTTATCGTGCCGCCTTGCATGGCGGATGCGACTTCGGAGAAGAGAGAGTCGAATTCCCGGTGCGCGAATTTCCGCCGCAGACCGAGGCCCAACTGACTGCAAAAATCAATGGGCAAACGCGGCATTACCGCCAATCGATCGATCCTGCCAAGAAGTGGACGATCTTTGTTGTTCCTCATATTCATGTGGACGTCGGGTATTCCGATTACCAGGCCAAGGTTGCGGCTATCCAGAGCCGAACCATCGGCGAAGCCATGGACATGACTCAGAAGCATCCTGATTTCCGTTTCAGCCTGGACGGGGAGTGGGACCTGCAGCAGTTTCTTGAGACGCGCAACCAGGCTGAGCAGCAGCGCGCGATTGAGGCGATACAAAAGAAGCAACTGTTTGTCCCGGCGCAATACGCCAATTTGCTCACCGGCATTCCAACCGCGGAAACGCTGATTCGCTCCATGTATCCGAGCGCCAATTTCAGCAGGAAATACGGAACGCCGCTGGACTATGCGAATATCACGGATGTTCCCTCGTTCTCGTGGTCGTATGCTTCCATCCTTGCGGCCTCCGGCATTGGCTATCTGGCCAGCGGCAGCGATAACTACCGGGCCCCGGTATTGCTCCAGGGCCGTCTCAATGAACGCGCGCCGGCATGGTGGGTGGGTCCCGACGGCAAGAAGGTATTGCTATGGTATTCGCGGCACTATATGCAAATGCAGATGCTGTTTGGATTGCCTCCGTTGCTGTCGGCAGGCCATGACACGCTGCCCTTGTTCCTCGAGATGTACGGAAGCGCGGACTATCATGCGAATTCGACCATCATCTTTGGCACCCAGGTAGAGAATACGGATCTATATCCTCAGCAGGCTGAGCTTGCTGAGAAATGGAATGCCATATATGCGTTTCCGCACCTGCAGTACTCCGGATTCCACGAGGCCTTGCAACATATCGAAAAACAATTTGGCGACACCATCCCGACAATCCGTGGCGATGGCGGGCCGTATTGGGAGGATGGCGCGGCCTCCGATGCATATTACCTGGGAATGGAGCGCTGGAGCGAAGCACGCGGTCAGACGGCGGAGAAATTGGACACGCTGGCAGGGCTCGTGAATCCTCTTCTCAAGACGGATGCTGCCGAACTGGGCCGCATGTGGACCAACATGGTGCTGGCGGATGAGCACACCTTCGACTCATGGAACAGCGTCTCAGACCCGGCCAGCATGGAGGCCGTCGATCAGCTCAAGATCAAAGAACAGTTTGCCGTGAATGCCGCGGCGCAGGTGGATTTTGTAACCCGGCGCAGCATGGCCAACCTGGCGGACGCGGTCCCGGCCGGTTCGGGAAGCATAGTGGTTTTCAACACGCTGAACTGGAAGCGAAGCGGAACAGTGACGGTGGACCTGAATAAGACCGATGAGATCGTAGATGTGCCGACCGGCCAGACCGTTCCTTTTGAGATCGTGTCCAGCGGCGACGGTTTTATCCGCGCAAGATTCACTGCCCAGTCTGTTCCGGCGCTTGGCTACAGGGTATATCGCGTGCAAGCCGCAAAGAAGGCGGCGCCCGACCCCGCAACAGAACAGGGCTCGACGCTTGAGAGCCCGTTTTACAAAGTGCAACTGGATCCGGAGACCGGCGCGGTTCACAGCATCTACGACAAGCAACTGCAGCATGAGCTCGTAAGCCAGGAAAGCCCCTATCGTTTTGGAGAGTATCTCTACGTGACCGGAGGCGATAAGAGTCCAAACACGATTCTCGTCTATAGTCATGCGCTTCCCAAGCCGCAACTGGAGATTCACCCCGCGCACGGCGGCCGCATTGTATCCATCGCGCACACACCCGACGGAATGGTTGCACACATGGAAAGCGAGGACTTGAATACGCCTTCGATCAAAGCGGAGATTCGGTTGTTCAATGACCAGAAGAGAATTGAATTCACTGAGGAGCTCGACAAGAAGGAGGTTTACAGCAAAGAAGCCGTCTACTTTGCGTTTCCTTTTGCCATGCGCCAGCCGCAGTTTCAGTACGAGGTTCAAAACGGAGTTGTCGACCCTGCGAAAGACATGTACGCCGGCGCCGGCCACGAGTGGTTCTCGGCGCAACATTGGGTTTCAGCGGCGCAGGATGGCGTATCGGGCAGCGTGTTTCCGCTTGACGCTCCGTTGGTGACATTGGGCGATATCAATCGCGGTGAATGGCCGGAACAATTTGGCAAACGACCTGGGAGCATTTTCTCCTACGTGATGAACAACTACTGGAATACGAATTATCGAGCCGGCCAGGGAGGACATTTCAGCTTCCATTACATGGTGACCAGCGCGCCCACAACCAACGCGGAAGACTTGAGCCGCATGGGTTGGGAAGAAATTTCGACCCTGGAGGCGGACGTCATCACCAGCCAGGACAAGGCCCAGGTTGCTTCGCCGGCGAAGCCGGAATCTGCGCAGAACCTGAACGGAGCGATGGAGAGTCTGCTGAGTATTGACGACCCAGGCGTGCTGCTGGAAACATGGAAGCCCGCAGAGGACGGAGACGGCACGATCCTCCGCTTTCTCGACTTTGGCGGAACACAACGAACCGTGTCTGTCAGGATTCCATGGATGCATCTGGACCACGTTTGGAAGACGGATGCCCTGGAACGCGGCCAGGAGGCCGTATCAATGAACGAGGACGGCGGGTTTAATCTCACCATCGGCCCTCACGAGATTGTCACGCTGCGCGCCATAGGGGTGCGGAGATAAATCGGAACCGCCAAGGAAAGGCCTATGCCGAAGAAGACGCTGTGCCTGCTTGCACTGATCGCTGCGTTGTTGCCATCGACAGTTGCCGTGGCCCAAACCGCCGCAAAGACATCGGAAGAACACGACGTGGAAATGAAGACCCGCGACGGCGTCACTCTGCGCGCGGACATTTACCGCCCGACGACCGACGGCGACTTTCCTGTGCTGCTGCAGCGGACGCCTTACGGAAAAGGCCCGGTGGCCGACGTAGCTCAAAAGGCAGTTGCGCGCGGCTACATGGTGGTGGTGCAGGATGTGCGCGGGCGCGGCGCTTCTGAGGGCGAATGGTATCCGTTCAAGCACGAGACCGACGACGGCTTCGACACCATTGAGTGGGCAGCCGGCCTGCCATATTCCAATGGCAAGGTGGGTATGTTTGGCGGTTCCTACGTCGGAGCTACTCAAATGCTCGCCGCCATCGGTCATCCTCCACATCTGGCGGGCATCTGCCCATTCGTCACCGCCAGCAACTACCACGATGGCTGGGTTTACCAGGGCGGTGCATTCGAGCAGGCGGTCAACGAGTCATGGACAACCGCGCTCGCCCAGCAAACGATCAGCCGGGCCGTTGCGCCGGATAACACTGCCTTGACTGACTTGTCGATATTCCCATTGAGGCAGTATCCGCTCTTCAAGCCGAGGTCCGTTCCAGACAGCGGAGGTCTTACCCGCGCCTTTGCTCCCTACTTTCTCGATTGGCTCGATCATCCGGCCTATGACGACTACTGGAAGCAGTGGTCGATCGAGGAACACTTTGCGTCGATTCAGGTTCCCGCGCTCACCATCGCTGCCTGGTACGACATATTTCAAGGCGGCGCGCTGCGCAACTACGCGGGGATCAAGGCCCACGGCGGCTCCGAAGCGGCTCGCAACGGGCAAAGACTGCTGGTCACGATCGGCGGCCACGCCGGCTCCGGCCGCAAGATCGGCGAAGTGGATTTTGGTCCGGAAGCGAACAAGTTCGACGACACTAAAGCCATGCTCGACTGGTACGACTACGTGCTTCAGGGCAAGCAGAATGAATATGCCAGCGGAAAGCTGGTCAGGATTTTTGTAATGGGCGAAAATGAGTGGCGCAATGAAGATGCGTGGCCATTGGAGCGTGCAAGAGAGACACATTATGCGCTTCATTCGGCGGGCAAGGCGAATACCGCGTCAGGCGACGGCTCTCTCTCCACCGCTTCCCCGCAAACTGAAGCGCCCGACAGCTATCTCTACGACCCCGCGAATCCCGTTCCCACCACCGGCGGCCAGTTGTGCTGCGACCTGGTGCACCTTGCTCCGGGTCCGAGAGACCAGCGGCAGGTGGAGCAGCGTCCGGATGTGCTCGTCTATTCCACGCCACCCCTCGAACAAGACCTGGAAGTGACCGGACCGGTGACTCTCGACCTCTATGCCGCGTCGTCCGCCGTCGATACGGACTTCACCGCCAAGCTAGTCGACGTGGGCCCCGACGGCTTTGCGCGGAATCTTACCGATGGCGTACTCCGCGGGCGCTACCGCGAATCCACGAGCGTAGCCAGGCCTATCGTTCCCGGCCGCATTTACGAGTACAAGATTGATATGTGGTCCACCAGCAACGTGTTCCTGAAGGGGCACACGATTCGCGTTGAAGTCTCCAGCAGCAACTATCCGCGCTTCGATCGCAATCTGAATACCGGCAAGGATCCGGGCACGGACGCCACAGTTCTGAAGGCGACTAACACCATCTACCACGATCACGCTCATCCCAGCGCGCTGATACTGCCGGTAATTCCGAGATAGGGAGCGTAAAAGCAGGGCGGTGATTACATGGCGGCATTCAATCCGATCTGGACATCTTTGTCTGAGTCGTTTTGTATTTTGGCCGCGCCGGTAAACACGTTGCCTGCAATCACCGCGCGGTTCACGGCTTTTCCGAGCCGGATATGCTGCTTGTCCTCGAGAAAATTGCATCCCCGAATGAGCACGCTGCCCGAGGCGGCCTGGATGGCCGCGCGATCTCCCGCCTCTCCCCATTTCACGAACGTGCAATCGCTGAAGGCCACGGTGCCCTTGCCGGCAATCTTCGCGATTTGATTGCACGGTCCCCAGAACGCGCTGTTGCTGAAGCGAACCACTCCCGAATTGGTCTCGCGTACCTCAACCATGGTCGGATCGTCTCCATGAAACGAGGTGAACTCCGCGTTGGCGATCAGCAACGCGAATGGAGCGCTTTGCTCCACCAGAACTGCGCGGTTGCAGTCGTCCGCCCCGATGCCCAGAAAATTTCCATTGCACACGCCGGTGGCACTCGCGACGAATTTGTAACCGGCGCGGTAACCGTAGCAGAAGGTATTCAGCACATACTCCCAATCAGCGCGGCCAAAGATAAACGCTTCGCCATTCTCGATTTGCCACTGGTAGGCCTTGGTGTGCAGGCTCCACCAGGGATTGAAATGAACGTTCTCAATACGGCCAATATCGTAGATGTCGTCTACCCAGATGCCGCGGCGCAGCGGCTGGCCACTTATGTTTCTTATGTTGTGGCGCTCGTTTTGGCTGGCATCAATGCCCTGATAGGGATTGAGAAGCTCCACATCGAATGCCGCCGGGTTCTTGCCCCTCATGGCAATCGCCCACGGGTACGCGAGCGGAGTTCCATCCTCGATCTGCTCGGGATAATAGATGGTGAGGCCGGCAACGGAGCTGTTGGTATTCAGCGTGAGAAATGGTGTGCCGTCTTCGTTTCCACGTCCCCCCGTCACGTACAACGCGGTTCCGTCGTCGCCCGGCTTCGCCTGTCCTTTGTCCCTGATCCCGGTATGAGCCGGCACGCAGCTATACGAGCCCCGCAGCGTGACTCCATCAGGAACGGTGAGCGAACCGCGCAGCAAGTACCGTCCCGGAGGGGCATAGACGCTGCCGCCGCCTGCCTTGAAAGCGGCATCCAACGCGTGCTGGAAAGCCGCCGTGTCGTCAGTCGCCGCATCTCCGGCGGCGCCAAAGCTCCTGACGTTGAACGGGAGCGGGCTCTCCCCATGGCTGTGCCCAGTTGCGTGCGCCGTCTGCGGCACACTTGCCAGGGTCATCATTCCAGCGGCAGCTCCGAGCGATAACATCTGCCGCCGTGAAGCAAACCTCAAATCACCAATGCTCATCTTCGCCTCTCGCGCTTTGTTTAACCGAGTTGATCAGGGAGCACGACCAGCCGCTGCAGCGCAGCCTGACTGGTTGTCGATGTGCGGTGCTCAATGCTTCGCTCCCGAATGCATCCAGGCGTCATTCGGGTAAATCTTGTTCACGTTCTCCGGAGTAACCAGTTCATGTTGCGTAAAAACTGCAGGAGGCACGCGCTTTTTCTCCAGGATTTCCATGGCCAGCTTGATCAGCTGCTTGCCGTAGGTTTCAGGGAAATATGCAACCGAGCCGATGAGCCGGGTAAACGGTCTTCTCAGTTCCTGCCTTGCCTCGATGCTCGCATCCTGGCCTACAATTGCGCACTCGCTCTCCAGGCACATATCGCGAAACGCCTGAAGCGCGCCAAGCGCCGTCGAATCGTTCACCGCCGCTACCAGGACCCGCTTTCCTTTGCGCCGCCGCAAGTGCTTCCTTATCGTATCGAGCGTAAACGCGAATTGACCTCCCTTCGTGTCGTAATGGCAGGATGGGGCATTCCGAATCTCGGGCATGAATTCGATGAGGCCATCGGACATTCCCGTCAACCTGCTATTCAAAAGCGGTCCCGCGGCATCTACTCCCAGGTAGATGACCTGCGCCACCTCGCCTTGCCAATTTCTGAGCGCCCACCGGGCCAAATGGCGTCCGGCGATGCGCCCCGCCTTGTAGTTGTCAGCGCCGAAATAAAAGCAGCCCGGATGCGGGATATCGACCGCTATGAACGGAATTCCAACGTCCAGGAACATGGCGCCGATCTGAGAAGCCACATTGACGTTGATCTGGGAATCAATCACCAAATCCACTTTCTCCGCGACAAATCGATTTGCGTTCTCCAGGGCTACGCGGGGACTGAATTGGTTGTTCAGAACCACAAGGTCTATGTCGGCCGCGCTCGCGGCACTCAGCAAGCTGTCCGTGACGATCCCAGTGAAGGGAAGCAGGTTGCTTTGCGAGGCGTAGCCGATGCGGAATTTTCTGGTGCGGACAGGTTGCAGCCGCGACCGGTAGCCCTGCTTGCCGGCCCTGTCGACGAGGCCGGTTTCAACCAGAGTTTCGAGCAGGCGAAAAACTGTTCCCTTGTCGAGGCCAGTACGCTCCACCAGGACTCGCAGCGCAAGCACCTCGGACGAAGACGAAAACGCCTTCAGTATGGCGGCCGCACGCACCACCGACCGAACCGTGTACGACGGTTTCTCGGGCGGGCGCGATCCCGCGTCGATGGTATTGGACTTCATGGGGTGAAATACTATATCCAGGCTGCCGGGACTGACAAGCCGCTGTCATTCAGAGTTCCGGGCCAGGAAATGCCAACCTGGAATCGGCGGGCCACGCATCGCCGGTTTCATGGCATGAAACGCGCGGCGTCCGCGCATTTCCCACAATCAGCAGCCGCCGGATTCGCATATCATGCCTCTTGAACTTGCCGGGGCCGGTGCTGTGACGCCGCGATTTAGCATTGCCTGGAATCATCAGGGCGCCGCGCCGGCCTTAATCTCATCGCACACAGCCACCGCTGGCTGCCCATGGAGATGCGTGGAAAAGACTCTCGATCAAAAACTTGCCGCGTTGAAAAGTAGTCCGGGCAGCCGGGTTTTCATCCTCGCGGATGCCAAGGATGCCGACATGGCATTCGGCATCGCATCGCCAGGGAGGAGTCGAGATGGAAGAACGCGCTCGCTGGCAGAGTATCGGGACCAGATGCGTCAAATCGTCTCCCAGGGACTGGTGGATATCATGCTCATGTCCGCCAGCACATCGGAGATACTGACGATTCAGGAACGCATCTTTGACGCTTCGCCAGTCACTCCCGCCGTTCGCGCCAACGATTCGACGGATATACATATCGTCCGCGAATCGTGCTGCCCGCAGGCGCCGTCGCGTCCGTTCGCTTCAGCGACTCTCGACCACATTCAGGCCGGCAAGAGCCCCTGTTCGGAATCGGAGCGCAGTCGCGGCGCAAATCTGGGTCTCTATTCTGTCACGTTCAACAACGACCCGGACCACGACCTCAGGGTCATGGAAGCCTACAAAGAATTCCGCCTGGAAGCCGAGGAAAAGCGATTCAGCCATTTTCTTGAGGTATTTCATCCCAACGTGCCGTTCAAAGTCCACGGCATCGCGCCCGAGAAGATTCCATATTTTGTAAATGATCATATTGTGCGTCTTCTGGCCGGAGTGACCTCGTCCGCCCGGCCTCGCTTTCTGAAAATCCCTTATGCCGGTCCGGGGCCGCTGGAGGAACTATGCGCATACGATCCATCCCTGGTGGTTGGAATACTGGGCGGCTCGGCAGGCACTACGCATGATGCATTCGCCCTTCTGTACGAGGCAAAGCGCCATGGAGCGCGGGTTGCGCTGTTCGGCAGAAAGATAAACGCCGCAGAGGAGCAGCCGACGTTTGTTCAATATCTGCGCCTGGTGGCGGACGATCAACTGCTGCCCGCGGAGGCCGTGAAGGCATATCACGGGGCGCTTCAGGCAATGGGAATCAACCCGCATCGCGCACTGAAACTCGACCTGGAGCTGACTGCAACCTTGACAAATTACGCAGGCGCGTAAATCGGCGCTGAACGGAATATGGATATGAACAAGCAATACGACGTACTTGGAATTGGAATATCTGCAGTTGACGATTTGCTCTATGTTTCGAATTATCCGCCGCTGGATCGCAAGGTGCCGATCCAAGGCAGCTCGCGCCACGGCGGCGGACCCAACTGCACGGCCATCGCCGCCGCCGGCTCGCTTGGAGGCCGCGCCGCATATGTGGCGCGATTTGGCGACAACGAACTCTCCAGGTTTATAGAATCCGTGCTTCAGCGCCACGGAGTCGATATCTCACATATTGTTCCGGACCCGTCGGGCGGACCGTACCACAGCATTATCGTGGTCGACAACTCGGGACATCGCAATGTCTTCTACGACCCTTCGCTTTACCGGATCGTTGCCCCGGACGATCTGCCCGGCGGGCTGATTCAGTCCGCGGCCATCGTTCTGCTCGATCACATCACTGAGCCATCCCTGCTTGGGGTCGCCGAGAAGGTGCACGCCCTGGGCGTACCGATATTGGGAGACATTGAAGGCTGTTCCGAATCCGCCAAGGATCTTGCCGCTCTGACCGACTACCTGATCGTTCCCAGAGAGTGGGCTCATTGGGCCAGCGGCGAATCTGATCCGCGCGAGGCGTGTGCGCACCTGGCCCGGACAGAGCGTCTGGCGACGGTTGTGACCGATGCCGCAGGCGGCTGCTATCTCAGCTCAATCCAGTCTTCAGTGGTGCGCCATTTCCCGGCTTTCAAAGTCGATGTCTTTGATACGACCGGATGCGGCGACACATTTCATGGAGGCTTTGCGCTGGCTGTGGCGAGGGATCTTGCGGTGGAGGATGCGGTGGTGTTTGCGTCCGCAGCGGCAGCGCTCAAGGCCTGGGCGGCCGGAGGAAAGCGCCGCGGATGGGACGCACTTCCCACCCTCAATGAAGTGTCGGAGTTTCTCCAGGCTAACCTAAAGGAGCCTGAAAAAGCTTCGTTGCTGGAGAGGCTTGAGAACCTTGAGGGTCCGGCGCGGCCGGCGAATTAACCTAATTCTGTTTCAGCTTGCGCGCGCAAGAAAAATGAGGATGAGGAAAATGAAACTTCGCGGAATTGCTCTGTTTGTCGTGGCTTTGATTGCGGGTTCAACCTGCCTGAACGCGGAATCCTATCCGGATGCGGTGATCCTTCAGGAGACTGGATTTCCTTCTTCTGATTCGTCTGTTCCTTCCGCGTCGATGTTGAGTGCCGTGTTGCCGGGCGCGCAAATGGTCTCAGCGGCGGAGCTGCCGGCAGCGATTTCAAAGGCCGATTGCACGCTGATGGTATTGCCCTACGGCTCGGCTTTTCCTGAAGACTCCTGGCCGCAGATTCTTGCTTATCTGAATCGGGGCGGGAACCTGCTGGTGCTGGGCGGCAGACCCTTCACACGCGCCGCCTATCGCGATTCGTCCGGCTGGCATCTGCGCGACTACAGCGTGAGATTCATTCGCGAGCTGGGCATCGACAATTACACCACCGTGCCTGGATCCGAGGGACTTCAGTTCCAGCTCAACAGCGAACTGGTGGCCAGGCTTCAGCCGTTCGCATGGAGCCACGCCTTCAG
>PLSH01000001.1 GCA_003165095.1 Acidobacteriaceae bacterium | reverse complement strand
CCGACCTTCGCGTTAGGAGTGCGATACGTAGGCTGCTGCACAAGACTGCACGTGGTCGCATGATGTCGAATAAACCGTGTGTTTACATATAGATTACTTACATATTTAGACGTGGTTCACTGCACGTGACTGCACGAATAACCAAAACAAAGTGCCACCAGAGTGCCACCAATCCTTTACACTGCATTTGGAGGTGGTTTGATGGCGAGGGGCAGGCAGCCGCAAAAAGTGAGGGGACTTCGTTACCGGGGAGACCGAGAGTTGTGGGAAGCCATGTACAAGGTCAACGGCAGACGTGTCCGCAAGGCGTTCGGTGACCGTGGGAAGGCAATCGAATGGCTGGACATTGCGCGTGGTCTCAGGCTGAAGGAAGGCGCAAGCGTTCTCCCCACAAGCGCAACCGAACCATTGCTTACAACGACTGAAAAGGAAGCACGTCGACAAGCTCAGGTGAATGCTATCTCCCTTGGAGAGCTGTGCTACGACCTGAAGCTCTACATCAAGAAGCATCCGACACAGTACAAGGACCAGCTCAATCCACCGCGCCGTCTGGACAGAATCAAAGCTGATCTAGGCGACCACCCTGCCACCAGCATCAAGCCGAAGGACATCGAAGCCTGGCTCGACGGTCTGATGAACCTCCACGCTCAGCGGGGAAGGGGCAAGCTGCTATCGGACGCGAGTGTAAACCGTTATCGTGTAACACTGAGTTCGGTGTACAAGCGCGGCATCAAGAACGAGAAGGTGACGGAGAACCCAGTCAAGGGCACTTCTCAGCGGAAGCTCAAGAACGGCGTGATCCGGTGGCTGAAGCCGGACGAAGAGAAGGCCGTCCGCGCGGCCATACAGAAACGCATCGACACGGCGGGAGAGGAAGGCCATCTCGACGGCGCCAAGCACCAGCGCCACCACCTGTGTGAATTCGTCGTCTCGATTCAGACCGGAATGAGGGCAGGGGAGCAATACGGTTTGGAGTGGCCGGATGTGGACCTCAGGCTTAGGCAAATCCATGTCAAGGAATCGAAAAACGGAATGGAGCGGTATATCCCCATGCTCCCCGAAGTTGTGGATTCCTTCAATACGCTAAAGTCGATGGGACTGGAGCGGAAGGACCGGGCAGAGGAACAGCCGAATAAATCACCCAAAGAGGTTTGTTTCGCGCTCGCTGATCCAAAGAAATGGTGGACTGCTGTGCTGAAAGAAGCCAAGGTCAAGCATTACCGCTGGCATGACAACCGGCACTCGTTTTGCTCTCGGCTGGTCCAGGCCGGGAAATCTCTCAAGGTTGTGCAAGAGTTGGCTGGTCACCGGGATATCAAGATGACGGCCCGGTATGCCCACTTGGATCAAGAATCCAAGCGGGAGGCCCTGGAGGATGCCTTCAGGCCGGTATAGCTTGCACAGGGTCGGTAGGGTATTCCCGATCAGCGTCTGTAATGTGGAGACGGAAGCCCATGCGGACTAAAATAACCTATGGATGCCAGCCTTCAAGATCGAGCATTTACTGTCACCATCTGGTCGTGACTTTGGATTCTGCTGCGAACCGTTGACTACTGACATCGCGTGAAAATGATGGCAGGAATACTGCCAAGACAGTGAGATGTTGACGGTCCGACAGACTGAGCAATTAGGGAAGGTAATCAACTTGGATAACCGGGACACATCGAGGCGATTTAACGAGAGCGAAAAACAAGAGTTGATCGAATATCTTCATGTTGCTTGTGACGAAGATAATCACAAGCAGTTTTTGAAAGACAATCCGTTGGGAGAATTCACAGATTATGTTGATGCTTCTCAAGACAACGAGTCAATGTATTCCCAGTTTGTCGTCCGCTTTGTCGACCTGCTTAATCTTAACCACGCTTGCCACAGAAGAAATAGAATGCTGGTCCGCAAGCAATGGAAACAGCGTTCTTTACCCAAATGTAAAGTAAAAGCCGTATTCGATTATGTGGCAATTTGCATCACAAGACCTGAAGACCAAGCACGAGCAAAAAGATATATCGACAAAAGAATCGACTCTACTAAAGAGTTTGAGAGGGTCGCACTGCGCATCAAGGCACTACAAAACGCATTGCATCTGGAGGACGAATCTCTAAAACGAGAATTCAAGTTTCCTCCGCTCAGCGAAAATATAGCTCCAATCCTAGAACTCATTAGCGCATGTTTAGACGCAATCGGGGAGACTCAGAGAGCCCGCCGCTCTTCGTATTCCGAACAGCGATATAACAATCTGCGATTTGCCCTCCAAAAGATCCAAGCGGCAAGAGCACTCGCTAATCCCCATAGCGATATGACTTCGCTAAGCTCTGAACAAGTGTGTGACATGATGCCTGTGATACACGAGGCGATTGCCGGCAAATTCCCGAATGGCAATGATTTTTATCAATACTCAACCGCCAATGTGGCGGCTCATGCGAACCGTCTCAACGCTGGTGGCACACGAGCCAAGCTAGACGAGATAATTGAGGGTGTTAGGGAGAAGTTTCCGGATGCAAAGACTTCATCAGACGACAACACTTTGAATGGCTGTCAACCAATCCCTAAAAAGATTCCGGTTTCCAGTGATGGTGCCGCGATCCAACTGCTTTGCGGCATCCACGGCGATTACATGAATTCTCATGACCCTATAGAGTTTGTGAGAAGGCTGAACATTTTAGTACCCGCACTTCGTTGCCTTCTAACGGAAACCACTCATATCGATTGAGTAAGACCCTTCGGCAGCATGTTGGCCAGGTTAAACCGGACTCCGGTATCTATTGATAATGAAGGACTTGCGTAGACGCGATTTTCGTCTAAAAAAATAGTGCGCTAGTAAATGACTCCTCGTCGGCCAAGGTTCATGCTCCCAACATGAACAAAATACCACTCCGCATACTATACGGTCGGCGCGATGCAGCCGAGGCTCTAGGCATCTCGATCCGGTCTCTGGACTACCTTATTGCCTCGGGCCAGCTGCCCACGCGATGCATTGGGAGCCGTCGGCTATTGACCAGGAGCGCCATCGAGCGCTATGCCCGATCCGACCACCCAAATCTGAAGCAACCTCGCAAACCGCGTAAAAGCGCAGCTCCGTCCAGCTCGAGCGACGACAAATAAGCGTGACACACCCCCCGGCTCGGGTATGAGCATATTTCCCGATAAGAACGGCAACTTGGGAAAAGTACCGGACCGCAAGTCCGGGAATGGTACGGATCCAAAAATTCTGATGAAGGACGCACTACATGCCCCCCAAAAACAGCACAGGAAAACCGACCGAAGGCCCACCGGACGTAAACGACCCTACCGCGAGTTTCACGGCGGAGGATATTCAGCTCTACCCACGCTTATGCGAGGTATTGCGCAAAAAAAACCTGCCACTACAAGCACAGTACACAACCGCCGACACCGCGCGAATCTTCGCTTGCGATATCAGGAGCATTCAGGAGCGTATTCATATCGGAAAATGGCCGGCGCGCGACCTGCCTAAGCGGGGGCGCTTCTTGTCGTGTGATATCGAGGCCTTCCTTGAAATGCAGCTGCCTTCTCCCACCATCACAGAGAAGCCCAAGGGAGGCCGAAAGTAATGATCTTGATTGCCGCCAGCATCGCTTTGCCGCGTATATCACCGCGATTTGCCCCTCTGTTTCGCGTTTACGTTAAGTTGCTCACAATAAGTCGCTTAGCTTCGTGCTTTATATGCATTATCACCGTTCGTTACTTTGACAAACTAATGGAGAAATTGCATATATGAACGTCCAGAATCTTACAATCGCCTCGCCAAAAGAGGCTTTGCCGCGCATTGCCTCGCCGGATCTCGTTATGTCGGCTTCGTCGACCAGAGTCGTCGATCTCCTCGGCGCCATCGCCAAAATGCGCCCGGATCTCCCCGTCGCAATGTTAACAACCACAGCAACGCATTTTTCCACCTACGTAGGCGTGCTCCTGCCTGACTTGAAGATCGCAACGCTCCAGCCTGCAATGCAGGGCTTCGGCTCTTTCTTGGCAAAACTGACTTCTAGGAAGGGTAAGCCGCTTAGCCGCAATTCTGTGCGCTCGTACAAAAACTACGCACTATTGTTGCGCCGCCTCGCTGTGGACCTTCTGGGATGGTCCGCCGAACCGAGTAAGGCGGAAGCCAAATGGCAGGAAGCTCTCGCCGGGATAAAACTGCTAGACGGATGTTCCGGAATTGTCCGGTTTGCCGTCGCCGCCGAGAAGGCCCCTGGTCAACTCTCCGACGATCATCTCCTTGCATTCAAGGAGTTGAAAATTGCAAACGGACGCCACCCCAAATCCGTACAGGCTGTGTTAGGTAACTTCCGGCGGATGATCGTCCAAAACAAACTCCGTGATAAGTTCCCGCTGATCACGCATCCTCTGGACGACTATCTTTACGGGGTCGCGACAGCTGACATGCCAGAACCGTGTCGCACGCAACTGCGCGACATGATCGCATCCCGCCTCAATACGGCTACACGCCGTTTGCAGAAAGGGAGCCGTCGTGACACGGGCAAAAGCAGCCGCCGCGAAAACGAGAATCTTCGGCCCGAAACGGCAATCAACGTTGAGCGAGCTGTCAGCAAGTTGCTTGGTTACGGCGTTCTGAAACATCTTCTGGACCTTCAGGGTCCGGTCGACCTGCTCGAGGTTGTCCACCCCAGAATCGTAGACCCCTACATCTCGTGGCAACTCGATGAAAGGAAGGTAACTCCGAACAGCCTCTATTCCAACCTTGCCACACTGCGCGGCACACTCCGAAAATATCCGGCCTATCAAACAATCGATTTCGATTGGATGACTGACCTGATGAACACGATTCCTGTAGAGGATGAGGAAGCCGCGATCGACCGCAAATCCGAGTATTTCATCGAGCATCGCGTGCTTTGCGAAATTCCGCTGAAGATCGAAAAGGAGAGGAGCCGCGTACAGAGAGGCACCATCAAATATGCGAGGTTAACCCACGACATCTTGCTGACCCACTGGATGGCGGTGTTTGCCTGGCGTCAGTTCAACGTGAGGATTTGCAATCTTGGCACGTCCAAAGACTGCGCGAACATCTTCAAAGCCGGCTTTGATCCCAACCGGCCCATCGGGAAGCCAGACGACGTCGAGGCGGAGCTAGCGCGCAACCCAGGAGCTGAATTTTGGCAGATTTTCTTCCCCAAGGAACAGGTGAAAACAAAACAGATGGTTCGCGGTATCGTGCCGTTGTATCTTGTGCCGTTACTCGAAGACTACGTCACGAATCAACGGCCTCTCCTAATTAGAGCCGCTCTCATTAGCACCGCTGACCGTGGAACTCTCTTCGTTGACCGGGGAACTCTCTTCCTCAATCACGAGGGTAGCCCCTACACACGCCTCGCCTTTGGAAACCTAATCGGCGGCCTCACGATGAAGCACGCAGGTCGCTGGGGCCATCCGCATCTGTATCGCGACGCACTGGCTTTCAGGTGGCTCGATACACACCCGGAAGACTATTTATCACTTAGTAAGCACCTTTGGCACCGGAACATCAACACAACCATCAGGCGTTATGGACGCAACTTCGATGAATCGCACGGCCTCAAAAAAGTCGGCGGATGGGTCGGTACCTTGTTCACGTCTTAACGCCTTACGCGATCAACCGCCGCCCTGCAAGGGGCGGCGTTCCTATTTGAAAGGAGGGAAGCTCTCTCAGTAAGTTCAGCCCCCACAGCCAGTCTTCCAGACTGGGCATTCTACACATACACCCGCAACACCTAACTGAAAGTGAACCCATGAAAACTTCAACCGGAAGACAACTGCCCCGACGTACGATTCTGTGGCTCGAGGCAGACAAAAGGTGTCATTGGTGCGGACGCGTCACACTTCTCTGTGACAATGTCGCCCCCTGACCAGGCAACCGTCGACCACAGGATGCCGCGTGGCCGCGGAGGTCCCGATACCATCGAAAACTGCGTCAGCGCTTGTCGGCAGTGCAACGAGGCACGCAATCACAGTGACGTCCTTTCACCTGGTCACAAGGGCCCAGCTCCCAAAATCCCGACGACTGAAGACTTCGCCGCGGCCTTGGGCGAGACCTCCAGGCAGCGAGACGCCGCAGTCCAGCAGCTAAATGCGCAACGAGCACGCAATCAGCGGTACCTTGCAGACCTCCAGATATTCCTCAACCAGCGGTCAGCGGCCGGTCGCTAACCGCTCCGCCCAGGCAGCATGCGACGTCGGTTTCATTGCGGGATGTGGGCTTTACCTCGAATCGAGGGGATCGATGTCCTGCTGATTTCAAACGTTGCCGATCCATAGCGGCGACCTAAGTACCGCAGATTCGACCCGATGTTGAGATCCCTTCTCAACCTCTCGACCCAGCAATCAATAGCCTTGCATCGCATGAGGCGGACACGGATACGTCCCCCAAGCCATGTGTTTCTCTCCCGGCCCGCTTAATTCCCTTCACAACTGATCAGTGACTCGCTGCCTTCGCCGGTAGCGTTTGCGGCTGACCCATTAAATCGAGGAGCAAGAGCAAGAAATGAAAAACCAGGAAGATCCTTCCCGAGAATACGGACGGCGCATTGCCGCGCCGCCCACACCCTCAAACAACGAACCGCAGCGTTCCGCAGTTATTCCCATCGAGGTGCTTCACGCAAACCGCCTGAGGTTGTTTTCTGTTCAGCCCCAGGGCAGGCTGGCACATGCGAGGTGCGAATTGAAGACGCGACCGCCGACCAGGCAACAGCTGAGGAGGTGACAGTGTTAGCGGACTGGTGGCGCCTTACGCCCTCAACACATGCGTTTCTCTCCCGGCCCGCCGCCCGCGCGAGCCCTTCTAATTCCTCCCCAAATCAGACTTCGCACCGATCAGTAACAACTTGCTGCCCCATCCGGGTAGCGATTGCGACTGACCATTTAACTCAAGGAGAAGAATGAAAGACCCAGCAGATTTTTTCCGGGAGTACGGACAGCGCGTTGCCGCGCTGCCCACACCCTCAATCAACGAACCGCAGTGTTCCGCGGATCTCCCCATCCAGATTATCCAGGCGAACCGCCGGTGGCGCGTGTTTCCAGTTCAGCCACAAAACAGGCTTGTGTCAGCGAAGGTGCGGATCGAAGACGCGACGGCCGACCTGGCCCAGTTGGAGCAATGGGCGTGCGAACTCCCAGGCTGCAATTGGGGCCTGGCTACCGGAGCCGCATCCGGAGTCTTCGTCTTGGAGGTCGATACCAGAAGTGCCGACAGCACGTTGCGCGTTCTTTGCGAGGACGACTGGGGCTGGCGACAGACGCTTCTGATGAGTGCCGGAGACACAGGGTACGCATTCTTTCGCTGGCCGGCGGGCCGAGCTATGCGCAGGAAAAACCTAGCACCGGGACTACGAGTTCGCGGGAAAGGGGCGTCCACGCATCGTTGATGGGCTGGGCATGGCTGATGCGCTCCAGGCCGTAGGTATAACTCCGCGTGACTACGCCGTTGACCGTCTCTTCCACCACCTGCGGCAGGCCGGTGGGATTCACATCGTCCTCCACAAGATACTGCGTGGTCACTCCATTCACCGTCTTGGCAACGCGGTTGCCGAAGGCATCGTAGAGCAACTCACTTTCCAGGCGCCCTCGAGCAGTATGACTTAAGCTCCTGCAGGACAACAATAAACCCAGAATCCGTCAATTCTTCTTGAGGCTTACAGGCCACAGCCCTGAAAGGTGTATCTCCTCCATATGTTTTGATTGCGCGATAGATCGTGTCTCTAATGAATTCTCTCAGAAGTGACTCCTCTTCTGCGGACCTAAATACAAAGTGACGTACTAGTGGAGAATCTTCAGTTGGAGAGTCGTCCCCTGGCAATCTGGCTTCGGAGGTTGAACCATGATAGCCATTTCTTGGCGGTACAGCCATTAATGTGCCCTCCAGTTCCCATGATTTACATTCTCGACCATGGATTTCCAGCAAAGTAGCGCCTTGATCATATTCGTCGTCTTTCCGGTTCTTATTCGTACCCCATTCCGCATAATACTCGTAACTACTCTTCCTGATATGTGCATAGACCACGAATGGATCAGTTTTATAAGGTCCAATAGCGCGAGTACACTTACTTCTAACGTCTTGCGGTAACACTTCATAGTGAGAATTGGGGCGGTTGGTGCCAATCATTAGAATTGGATTGTATTGCGCGTAGCACTCCGCAGCAATCATCAGAAGAAAATCGGCAACAATCAGTTGCATCAACTTAGTAAACATAATCCAGCCTTTCTAGAATTAGATAAAATGATGAGGAATCATTGCCGCAACGGCATTTATTCCGGTAAATTGTTGCTGGACCAGTAGGAGCATTTGGAAGACCAGTCTTACTACTTATCGGTCCGTAAGGGGTCCAATACCTCTGTTGCCAATACGAAGTCCAATGACTCTGGGAAGTTCCGGTATATCCTTCCGCATGGCCAGACTTGTGTCCCGAAACTATCCCAAAGATAGTAATGTCACCCAATTCGCCAGCATGCTGCGAATGGAACGCAGGCTGTGATATATAATCAACGATCTTGAAGTTGTTTTGTAGAAGAACTGGTCCGTAATTGCCTGCCAACTCAACTCTGGCGTTGATTCCACCGGCTTGAAGTCCATCTCCAACTACATGCGCGCACTCGCCATGATATTTACTTTGGGCAGACTCATTAGGAACCGCTTCTGAGTCGATCTTTTGCGCAAATGCTTGCGTATTAAAGCATTTTTTGCATGGTGGTGGTTTGCAGGGCAGATAGCGACCCA
>PLSH01000222.1 GCA_003165095.1 Acidobacteriaceae bacterium | reverse complement strand
GATTGGCCGCTTATGGCGATTTGGCATGAAGCGAGGCAAAAGGGCGGTAACTTCCGGATTGGCGACAATCCGCCAGCTTCGCAGCTTTAAGACCTACAATTGGACTGGTAATGAGAAAGCTCTTCCAAGCTGCCCTTGGAGCTGCGCTGTGTATCGGCATCGCAGTGGGGCTTATATATTCCCCCTTTTCGCTGTTTTGGGAGCATGAGGACGAGCCTCACGTCTACTCGATAACGTGGCGGTCAGCGATAGTCCTCCTGGTGCTGGCACTTCTCACACAATGGATTTCGCATTTGATCTTTCGCTGGATTGGGCAAGGCTCTCCGGTCGAGATCAAAAGCATGCGAACCGAAATGCGGTGGAACCGTCAAGCCCGATTGCTGTTTGTAATCGCGGTCTTGGCGGCGGTCATCATCGCTGGATCGGTGCTCTGGTTCAACTGGGATCGGGTTTTAGTCCGCCGGTATGAGATGAGCCTCGCCTTCGACGGAAAAGCGCCCTGGGGCGAGGTAGGTACCGAATCTACGACCGCCGACTCTCCAACAGTGCTTTATCGAGTAGTCGGAAATGGCTATTGTTACACGGCTTTCCAGCTCCCGAGCCTACGAGATCGATTGAAGCATGAAAACAAGTCGCATGTCACCGTTGAGTACAACGTCTTCATCACCTTCGGTCATGAAGGCAAGTACACACTGCGCTCTGTGGACGGTGTCCCCCTGGCAACTGGAAATCGCGTCATTCTTGAGACCCGTGAGTTCGGAGGACAAATGGTCTCGGGCGAAGACGAGACTCTCAATTGTCCCTAATTTCTGTTCCGGTCGAGTCACCGGCAACCCACACAGTCGCCGCCAACGTTGTTGATACCCTTTGCTTATGGAGACCGACATTATCCTGCCGCCCGATAGCCTGGACGACGAGAATGGGAACTGCAAACGATGCGGCCATCCCTTCAACCCCCACATCATCGCTGTCTGTGATGCAAACGACTTCTCAAAGGGTGGAGAGATGCGGTGTCCGGTCGAGAACTGCGAGTGCTTTGCGACAGTCCAATTCGATATGAAAGACGAGCAAGGCGCATGAATACTGGCTGAGCGGCACATTCCGGGCGGTTGACCGTCAAACCGGTAGTAACCCTCGAATGTCGGTAGCTGGCCATAGTACTTTGTGAAGTGTCTTCTTGCGGTGTGTCCTTCGGGGCTCTGTTTGGATTGCCGGTCGGGAGAGCGGCATATTGCAAAAAAAGGCCCGCAACCATTACGGATGCGGGCCTTTTTGCGCGTGAATGCGGGCAAGTTTACGTGCCCGGCGAAGGCTGGGTTGCGGCTTTGGCGTTGAGACGGATGCGGTTGTGCTTCTTGTAATCNNTCCATGAGATTGCCGGCGAAGACGCCGAAGGCATCGTTGCGGCGCTCGTCGAGCATCTGATCGCGCATCTGGTCGAGATTCTTGGCGATGTCGTCGGCGCTCGGTTCCTGCTTGTCGACGATCTTTGCTACCACGCCGGTCCGTTGCGAATCGATAGGCCCGCTGATGGAGCCAACGGTGAGGTCAAACAGTTGCGGCGCCACCTGGCCCACTTCACCGAGATCGGGCACCTGGCCGGTCGCGTTGACCAGGTCGCTGGTCTTCACGGTCGCGCCTTCTTCCTTGGCGGCCTTGGCCAGGTCGTTTTCGCTCTTGGCCTTGTTGGCCAGCTCCTGGGTCTTCTGGTTCAGCAGGACGGGAAGCTGTTCGCTTCGGTAGTCGTCAAGAACGTGAGATTTCCAGTCGGCAAATGCCGGCGCGTGGGCGGGGGCGATGCCGGTGACCTGGAAGACGGCGTAGCCTTCGCCGGTTGGCGCAAACTGCGGCGGATCGCCCTGTTTGGATTCGAAGGCCTTGGCAAGAAGCTGGGCACTGCTGGGCAGTCCTGCAATCACGCCCCTCTGGTCCACCGGCTGCGAAGTGACCACTTCAAGATGGTGGGCTGCGGCCGTCTTTTCGAGGCCGTTCTTGATGGCCTCAGAGGTGAGCGTCTGGGCGTAGCTCTGCTGGGCCTGGGCTGAGCCTTCGCGAATCAGCGCGGCGGTGATGACGGGCAGCACTTCGCTGAGCGGCTGGGAGTGCTTATCCTGGCGCTCCTCCACCTGAACCACATGATAGCCAAACTGGCTCTTTACAATCTCGATGTCGCCGATCTTCTGGTTGAAGATGGCGTGGTCAAATTCCGGCACCATGCGGCCCGGCTGGGCAAAGCCAAGTTCACCGCCGGAGCCTTTGCTGCCGGGATCGTCGGAGTATTTTTTGGCCAGGTCGGTCCAGTTTCCGCCCGCCCGGAGTTGCTTCAGAACGTCTTCCGCCTTGGCCTTGGCCGCGGCATCGGTCTTGGCGTCGGCCCCGGCAGCTACCTGAATGAGGATGTGGCGCGATTTGGACTGCTGGGGAACCGAATACTCCGACTGGTGAGCCGTGTAGTACGCCTGAATCTGCTGTTGCGTGGGCTGCGGCACTCCGCCGGGAATGTCATTGGGCGTGAAAGCAAAGTAAGTGATCTTGCGCTCTTCCGGCACGGCCTTGGCGTAGCGCGCCGCATTTTTGGTGAAGAATGCCTGGAGATCGCTGTCGGAGGGATTGATGGTCTTGCCCAGGTCGCTGGCCGAGAGGACCGCGTAGTCGAACTTGATCTTGACACTCGCTTTGCGGTAGTTGTCGCGGACTTCCTGGTCGCTTACGCTGACCCCGGCGGTGATGAGCGCCTGCAGACGATGGACGACGATGTCGCTCTTCACTTCGTCCTCGAATTGGGGCACCGACATATCGTGCTGGGCGATCAGGGCCGCATACCGGTCCTGGCCAATGAAGACGCCGCCGGGGAACAGCAGTTCGCCGAGCTGGCCTTTGTGCAGGTACTGGAGCACATCGTTGTCGGAGGCGCGAATCCCCAGATTCCGTGCTGCCTCGAGCAATACCTCCTGCTGCACCAGTTGCTGGCCGACCTGGCTCTCGAAGAACTTCACGATCATCGGATTGTCGGCATATTGCGGGTTGCGCTGCATCAACTGCTGGTGGGTGAGCTGCTCGACCCGCGCCTGGCTGATCTCGTCTCCCGAAGACAAAAAGCGGCTGTACCAGTGGGGGTAGACCGTGGCGTAGGTGTCAGGGGCGGACTCGCCCGCGCCGGTGAGGCCGGGAATCAGGTAAATCACCATGGAAATGGAGACAACGCCGATGATGACAATGAAAATCGCTTTGATGATGCGCTGGTCTTTTTGCTGCAGGAAACGAATCATGTGTGCGTGGACCCCTTCTACTCTCTACGCGCGAGCAGGTCCAAGCCTCCTCTGGAGCCATGGGACAGGCTCAAAAAGGGGCCGTCTGCGCAGCGCAATTCTCGCTCGATGCGACTCTGCCATTATAGACGACAGGGACCGTCAAAAGGGCGCTGGACGGTCGATACCGTAGTGGCTAACTTGAAGAAGCTCTCCCTCAGGGGCGAACGCCCGCATTGGTTTTGCGCGGTAAATGCACGGGATGAAGCACGTGGATTTGAAAACCATCCGCCCCCCGGAAACAGATCGGGCGCCCAGCTGCGGGCGCCCGGAGTTGTTCTGACTGTGGATGTGCTTAACGCCAGTAGTAGGCTCCGCCGACCACGTAGTAGGGACGGTAGTAAACCGGCGGATAGCCGTATGGATAAGCGTACGGCCCGGCAGCATACGGTGACCCGTAAGCTCCGTATCCGTAGTAGCCGCGCCGGTAAAGACTCGGGCCGCCGGGATACAGACCCTGTGCCAGCCGCGCCGCTTCCTGCTCGCTTACCGGTGCTACCGTGAGGGGCGCCTTGAGATGGAAGGTGACCAGCGCCTCGGAGGGGATCCAGACATTGGGGCCAGGACTAGCCGCGGAGGCTGCCGTTCCGGCAACCGCGCCTGCACCTGCGCCGATGGCTGCTCCGGGACCGCGGCCCACGGCTCCGCCGATGATGGCGCCCAAGACTGCGCCGCCAAAAGCGTTGCCCACGGTGCGGCCGGCCTTATTCGGGCCCTTGACCTTGAACAGGCTGGTATTCAACGGATAGTTCTGGCCGCCGAGATCGAGAGAATTGAGAGTGAGCGCCAGTTCCGGGCTCCCGCCCAGGTCTCCTGCATTCTTGCTCTCTGTGACCACGCCGTGAAGCGTTGCGCCACGCGGAATCGCCAGTACCCCGTTTACCGTAACGTCGCGGATCACGGTGAACTGCACGGGAGTTCCTGCCGCGGCGTTCTTGTTGCCCACGGCCTCTGCCGTGCGCACATAAAGGACCGAATCCGGGGGGAGAGTCACCGGTCCCTTGGGCATCTCATAGGATGGGGCCGGACGCTGCGGGGGCTGGGCGTATCCGTACTGCGGCCGGTTTGGCGGCGGCGGCGGATAAGGCGCCTGTGGCGGAGCCTGTCCCTGGTCGATACCCGGGGCGTGGCCCGGAGCCTGACCCGGAGCCTGCTGCGGCTGGCCGGGCGGCGGTGGAGCTATGCCAGGCTGGTTGTTGTCGGCCATGGTTTGCGCGTCCGCATCCGGGGCCGGAGCCTGCGCATCCTGGGCGTCCTGCGGATTGCCGACCTTCAGGTTGTTGTTCACCCTGGTGACGCCGTTGACGTGGCCGGCGATCATGGCGGCCAGCTCTTTCGACGCCTGGGTGGAAACTGTGCCGGAGAGCGTAACCTCGCTCTGGATGGTCGCGGCGGTGATCAGGTCGCTTTTGAGCGCCTGCGAAGCATCCAGCGCCTGCACGACATCCATTTCGATTTGTCCGTCGGAGCGCTGTGCGCCCGGCTGAGGTCCGGCTGTACCGTTATCCTGGGCAATCGCTGTTACAGCGCATAGCAAGGCCACCCCGGCCCATGCCATCAGCTGCGGCACAACTCTTTTCAGCAGTGGACGATTCATGGTGTTGTTTCTCCTGTATCAGCCGATTCATTCCGGCGCCTGCCAAAAGGTCAAGCGACGGAAGGAATGCACTGATTCCTGTTGCTTCCAGCTCAATCAGTTAGACGAAATTCGCCGAAAGCCGTCATCGGTTAGAACCCGGCTCGCGGGGGAAAGTTACGCGCTCTCGTTCCTTTGTCCGCGATTTTGATATGCACAGGATAAAGCCGGCGCGGCTACTGTGTGCGGATGGCGGGCAGCGGTACCTCGAATGCACGGATCGAGATGGTTAATGGGAACTGCGCTGGTTGAAGTGGTAGGAAACCCCAACGGTGATCCCCTGGGGGTCCAGCTTCCCTGGGTTAGGCGCATGCGCATTGAAGAAATCGGGCCACGACTGGTACTCATAATCGGCCCGCACCCAGAAGCGGTGAAAAGCATCGTACTCCAGTCCGCCGCCGGCGAAAGTGACGGTGCGGCTGGTGTTGTAGCGGGCCCCTGTGCCGGTCAGGTAGTCGACGTTGCCTAATCCCATGAGGAACTTCCCGTAGGGCCGGATCTGACGGTAACGGCGCCAGGTGTAAATCACACCGCCTCCGGCAGTGTCCTCACGGAGATCGGAGGGCTGGTTGGAGGAGCGGTTGAATCTGAGGTCGCGGCCTTCGATTTCAATTCCGATTCCATACAGGCGCTGGGGCACCCAGGTGGGGTTGTAGTCGATCCACAGCGTGCCGCCGATAAGGCGGCCGGGCCGCCAATCGGGACTGAAACTTGAAAGGCCCAGACCGGCGGTCAGAGGCAGCCGCATTCCCTCGTAGGCCGCCGGGGCGACCTGCGAAAAAGAAGGATAAACGGCGGAAAAGAGAAGAAGTACTGCGAGGCTCACCTGAAGGAACAGCTTCAAACGCATTCTACGTCTCCTTAACAGTTGCAGAGCGTCCATCCCAAGACCGTTCGCCCAGGTGAGTGCGCATCTGCAAGGAGTAATGCAAGGCATAGATTCTACGATGTTTCCAGTCTTTAGCGTTTGATACGCGAGAGACGCTTCAAGACTGGCGGAGAGCCTAAAACAGATGCTCACCCGCCTCTGCTTCAATGGCGGCAATCAATCCCTCAAGTACTTTAACCCGGTCAACAGCCATCAGTTTCGCATGGTTTAGACGCAATTGGGCGGGAAGGTGGTGGCAGGCATTGCGTAAAACCGGCAAAACCGATGAAAACGTTGGGTACCGGGTATCCCTTCCCACCTTGACTATCGCGCGCAGGGCTCCGATAGCCCCCAACTGTTCCAATATATCGGCATCGCGGAGAAGAATCGACTCAATCCTGGTTGGATTGGCGCTGGGCAGATGGTTCCGAATCGCGTCGGCAACCGCGCCCAGCTTTTCCGGGGGAAATCCCCATCCGGCAAGCAACTCCTGCGACCGGGCGATGGTGTAGGGCACATGATCCCAGCGCGCAAGTTCGGAGGGATCCTGAGGACGATGGCCGATGAAGACGCCCAGATCGTGCATCCATGCGGCGGCGAACACGGTATCGTCGTCAAATTCGGTTCCNNCGGAGCCGGTCATTTCACTGTTTCCGGCCAACTGGGCGTAATGCGGATCAGGTCCAAGCCGCCCAGGTCTTCAAGCACGAATTCCGGCGAGATTGCGGGGACACAGACAATGCTGCGTGTGGGCAGTTCGACCGGCTCGAAGCCCGGGCCACCCAGACGCCCGGCTCCGGCGGCGGCAAACAGGAACGATAAGCCTCGCGCCTCGGACTGGCCGCGCAGACTTTCGCTGGTACGGTTGCCGCTGATCGGAATCCGCTCCAGGCGGAAGTACTCCACATCGATCAGGACGGTGCGGTCACTCAGCGGTGTGGGCGCCACTTTGCCGGCGCGGGTGACGAGCCGCGTGGCTTCGAGGGATTTTTCGATGTGCAATTCGCGGGGACGTCCGTAGTCGAACATGCGGTAAGTCAGATCGCAGTTCTGCTGGGTTTCAAGCAGGACCGCGCCGGGCCAGATGGCGTGTACTGTTCCGGCATCCACAAAGATCAGGTCTCCGGCAATCACTGTGACCAGGTTGAGACTATTTTCGAGCGTGCCGGCGTGAATTTCCTCTTCGACCTGGCCGAGGGTGACGTCCGGCTTGAGTCCGAGCGCGACCTTGGCGTGGGGCTCGGCGGCCAGGGCGTACCAGCACTCGGTCTTGCCGCGCGGATCGCCGTATTTCTGCGCCATTTTGTCGTCGGGATGCACCTGCACGCTGAGCTTTTCCTTGGCGAAGAGCACCTTGATGAGCAGCGGCGACTCGGGCGACGGCGCGTGCGGGCCGAGCAGGGACGCATGAGCCTCACGGAAGAGAGCGTCAAGCCGTTTTCCAGCGTGGGGTCCGGTAGCCACCAGGGAATCGTCGCCGGTGAGCCAGACCTCGCCGATGGGATCGCCTGTCACGACCTCGTCATACCAGGGACGCAAATCGCGGAAGCCCCAGACGCGGGGGTCAAAGCGGGGATCCATGCGGAAGGGCGCGAGTTCAGGAACCGGGATTTGCGGTGAAGCAGCCATGCGAATTGTCGTTATCCTCTTTTGAAACAATCGTTTCTCAGACGTTGCGGGAGCGGGGAGACATCGGAGCGACGGCGATGTGCACCCGCAATCCACTCTACCAGAGCCGCGAAACGGCTGGTGGGTACGGGCGTGTTCGCGACCCTGGCGTTCAAATTCGACGGCCAGGACCTGATCTTTCAGCTCACGCCGCGGACAATGTGTTGGTTTGCCTCCACGGTTTCCCAGGTCTCGGAAGCTGGACCGCTATTGCAAGGCGGCAGTTCCGAAGGAGTTCCGGCGCCCTATTTTCAACATTCTGTTGGGCCTCCAGACGGGAAGGATACGGTTTTTCCTCAATCGAAGAAGGAGGATCGCCAATCTGCCGATATAGACCTTTGAGGTTTCGAGGTGAGGCTACCCAGGTGAGCGCTGTGAACGGGTGCAAAGTTCGAGCTCATGCCGGAACTCTGCCCACGGCAGGGATAGCCGAACCCTCGCGCATGGCGGGGCGCGCTGTTTTGGTTGCGAGTCATCGAGTTGGGGGCCGGCGTGCGATGCCGCCCGATATTTGCCGGATTCTTCGCGGCGCAATTGTGACGGCTTCGGTAGCACTAGCTTTAACCGGTTGGATGTGGGGGCTCGATCCGCAAAAGCAGATCGGCCAGTATGGCCACGACAGTTGGACCTCGCAGCGCGGATTGCCGGGCGAAGCCGTTTACCAGGTCCTTCAAACCAAAGACGGGTACTTGTGGATCAGGACCGGGTCCGGGCTGGCTCGTTTCGACGGCGTGCGCTTTGTTCAGGTGGATGCCGAGATCGGCAGCGAGCCGGTCAGGGCCATCTGCATGTCGGCAGATGGCGATCTGCTGATTCGGACCGCTACGCGGACGGTGATCTACAAGGACCGGCAATTCACCGATTACCTGCCCCGTGCGCCGTTGCCTGGAGGAGCCATTCGCGTCTTGTTCGAAAGCAGGGAGCATGACGTCTTCATAGGCTCGGACGACTTTATCTTCCGGGTGGAAAAGAGCGGCAAGGCAACCATGCTTCGTAACAAGACCGGATGGGTCTTCTCCTTTGTTGAGGACCATGAAGGCACCATCTGGATTGCGGCATCGAATGCCCTGTTTACCTACAGGGACGGCAAGCTCTCCGGGCCATTCGATACCTTGGCGCAGAGTTCCACAGTCACCTCTGTGATTGAAGACCGCCAGCAGAGGCTCTGGGCCGCGACGGCCAAGGGGCTATTCCGGCTGGATGGCAATGGGGCGGCCATCCGCCTCGAGATGCAATCCGCGGTTCCCGCACTTGGAACTGCTGTTCTTCAGGATGGCCAGGGAAATATCTGGATGGGAACAGAGAGTTCAGGACTCGCCCGTGAAACAAACAAGCGTATCTCGACGTTCGATCACGTCGCGGGCCTGACCGACAATTTCATTTTCAGCCTGTTGGAGGATCGCGAGGGCAGCCTTTGGATCGGCACAGCCTCGGGGTTGGATCGGCTGCGCGACACCTCCCTGACTGCCTTCACCGCCAGGGAAGGCCTTCCGACCAATCTGGCCAAGTCCGCGATTGCCATGCGGGACGGCAGCCTGACGGTCTTTACCGACAGCGGCGGACTTGCCCGCATCAGCGGCAATACAATCACCGGCTTCAAGCAGAATTCCCAACTGCCCTCCCTGTCAGGGCAGGCCATCTTTGAAAGCAGGGACGGGAGCCTGTGGATCGGCACGCTGAAGGGCCTGAGCCGCATCAAGGATGGAAACCTGACCGTCTACGCTGGTGACGGCCACTTCTCTCAGGGTTTCATCTCCGCGATTTCAGAAGACGACGAGAGCCTTATCGTCACCAACTCGGAGTCGCGCGTCTTTCGATTCAAGGATGGAAAGACGCTGCCGTTTACCGTTCGGGGCAAGATGACGCCCATCACAGAAGCGGGCAACTATACGTTCACCATCAGTCGCGGTACGGATGGAACGCTTTGGTTTGGGACCAGCAACGGGCTCTTGAAGATTTCTCCGGCTGGAAATGACGGGGGAAGCTGGCAACCGGACATCAAGTTCGATGTCACGTCTATCTTCGACGATTCGCACGGCAGCCTGTGGCTGGGGGGGCGCACTCCAGGGCTGGTTCAGTACCGCATCGCCGACGGCCGCGTAACCCGGTACACAAGGGCGAACGGGCTTTCCGATCGGATTGTGTCGCATGTTCTTGCCGACGATGACGGCAATCTCTGGATCAGCACAGAGGACGGCATCTACTCGGTGAGCGAAAAGGAGCTTGCGGATTTTGCCGATGGCAAAACAAAGTTTGTTGCATCCAGAAGATACTCTCTTGCCGATGGAATGAAGACGACCGAGTCATCCGACGCGACCTCGCAGCCCGCCGGCGCCCGCACCCCGGATGGCAGGCTGTGGTTTACGACGAAAAAGGGCGTGGTGGCGGTCGATCCGCGGCATTTGTTGCACAACAGCGTCGCCCCACCGGTTATTGTCGAATCCGTCGTCGCGGACAGGGTGGCGAAGCCGCTCGGCAGCGATGTTATTCTTTCGCCCGGCACAAAGAATATCGAAATCCAATACACGGCGCTCAGTTTCAGGATTCCGGAGCGGGTGCGGTTCAAGTACCGGCTTGAGGGATACGACGGCGAGTGGGTGGATGCGGGTTCGCGCCGCGTGGCGTACTACACGAACCTTCCGCCGGGAGAATATCGATTTCAGATCCTGGCGTCGAACGACGATGGCCTGTGGAACAACCTGGGCGCTCAAGTCAACATCGTTTTGAAGCCTCACTTTTACCAGACGAAATTCCTCTACCTCGCCGGTCTTCTGCTCGCCATCCTCATTGCATTTGTTGCAAACAGGGTAAGCACTCGTCTCATTCGGGCACGCGCCGATTACTTGAGCAGGATTGTCGATGAACGGACAATTGAGTTGCGCAAGAACCAGATCGAACTTGAACAACTCGCCCACTTCGACACGCTGACCTCATTGCCGAATCGCCGCCTATTTTCAGAACAAATCTGCAAGATGTGCAACGAGGGCAGCGGCTACGAATTCGGCTTGCTGCTTGTGGATGTGGACAGGTTCAAGACGATCAACGACACATTCGGTCACGACGCGGGTGACAAGTTTCTTGTGGTGACGGCGCGGCGGCTCGAGTTAGCTGTCCGTTCCACCGACAAAGTGGCGCGGCTGGGGGGAGACGAATTCGCCATCCTGCTGGCCGGAACAAACGACGAGGAGTGCCTCAGGCGCATATGCGATCGCGTTGTCGAGAGCTTCTCCCATCCGGTCTCTTTCCAAAACGGAAGCATCCTGGCGAGCGCGAGCGTCGGCGTTGCGCTGTTCCCTGAAGATGGGGACACGCCGGAGAGCTTGTACAAGTCCGCCGATCTTGCGTTGTACGAGGCAAAGAGGCACGGCCGGAATACCTGGTGCATGTACACGCCGGCATTGCCGAAGACAGCCCTCAACGGAACTCGATCCTAGGGTGCATGGGTCAAGAATCTTTAACAGCCCATGGTCCAAGCCGCCATTTTTCACTGCCGCAGGCACCGCAGTGTGATGGAACGACTTTGACCTGTCCCCGATCCGGCGTCATTTGTCTTTACGCGAACGGCGCTGAAGGCGCGGAAGCCGGGACGGCGAGTTCTCACTCCCATTCGATGGTGCCTGGGGGTTTTGAGGTGATGTCGTAGACCACCCGGTTGATGCCGCGCACTTCGTTTACGATGCG
>PLSH01000145.1 GCA_003165095.1 Acidobacteriaceae bacterium | reverse complement strand
CGAAAGCGGACCGCACCCGAACGCGCCGCGGGGTAGAAGGGTCTCTTCCGCTACGCTCCAGAGACCCTTCTACCCCGGAATCCCACAACAACCGAACAGCTATATACTGGCCTACTTTTACTCCGCCCCAGTGGTCTGGTTTTACTCCGCCCTTGACACGTTTCGACATTCGCGAAAAACGCGGAGGGAAAACCTATCTGGGACGGCATTCACATGGATGGTCCCTATAGTTGGCGGCCGCCTTCCTACTGGTTCAGCGGAAAGTATGTTGCAACGCGAGGCTCACTTGCCGAACAGGGCGACAACGAAATGGTCCCGCCCTATGCGAGCATTGAAAAGTTTATCCCCGCCGATAAATTGTGGCCAATCAACGAGTATTGGTACCTTCACGCCGGGGGCGCAGGCGACGGCATCACAGGAAACGATGCCTTGATCAGCAAGCAGATGGCTGTCAATCGGCGATATGGGCCGCGGACAGCGCGAAAGATTTCGCGAGAAAAGCGCAACTGCGCAATACGAGAACACTCGCGCGCAGTTTGAGGACTTTGCGGCGAACGGATGGGCGACGCACAAAATGACCGTTTACTGGAGGCTTAATGACGGTTGGCCATCATTTTTCGCGGGCATCTATGGCTACGATATGAACCCAGGCGGCGCTTATTACGGTGCAAAACAAGGCCTGAAACCGCTCTCCATTGTGTTTGATTACTATGCAACCGACAGCCGCCGGCAAGCCAAAGTTCAGGTCACCAATCAAACCATGCAAGATCGTAAAGGCCTCCGCGCTCGCGTGAGAATCTACGCTCTCGATGGCAAGGTACGATACGACAAGACAGTTGACAAGATCGACGTGAAAGCTCAAGGGGTCGCGCTTGCCTTGGCCATGCCTAGAGTCCAGGATGTTACGTCCACTTACTTTGTGCGCTGCGAACTGTTCGGCCCGGAGAAAACGAGAATTGCGGACAACGTCTCTTGGCAGTCCACTGTCGACGATGACGTACGCGACTCCACTAACGATTCGCAATTCCTCCTCAAACAAGTCGGATGGGCAGATTTTTCCGCGCTTGGCGCGATGGCGAAAGTTCCCGTTGAAATATCCGCCAGCCTGCATGCTTCAGGCGGCCGGGACGGCTTTACAGTGACTCTGCGCAAACGGCCCCTCAACGAGCAATGTTGGTCAGATTACTTCCATGGGTCCTGTCGCTCCGCGAGTGATACAGCTTGCGCTGAAGTTTGTATTTTGACGCGCCAAGTTTGCGATGGCCGGTTGCGGATGTGGGGCTCGGCAGGAGTGGGGACCGTGGTCGAATCCAGCGAAGAGATTCGGTTCCCGCTTGGCATGTTCATACGCAATGCTTGCGATAGTCATCCATTGAAGGACCTTGCGGATGGGTTACACGAAGATGTTCTACAAAGAAGCAAGGCTTCGATCATGCCGCAAATCCCGCGATCCGCATGGGAAGACGGCGAAGCTTTTTTGGACAAATACAGCGAGTCAGTCCCCCTGCGCGGCGGCTGATCGCCCCGTTGCCGGTAACGTGGCCGTCAATTCCAACGTTGAAAGGGGGGCCTTGAACACCATCGCGGCGCGGCGGCTGCCGAGCAGCGTTTGGTAGGTCGCCTGGTGCAGGGAATTGCCGCAGATGATCCTGCGTTTGCCCAGAAGCCAAAGGTCACCGGATTTTGTAACTGTCTCCCGATCGTAGTCAAGCTCGGGGGGCGCCTCCTCGGTTGGTGGCGCCGCCTTTGCTTCCTCCAGGATCAGATCGATCTCGGGGTCCCAGGCGTCAGCGCGAGCCGCGCTTTCGCAAAAGCGACAGGCAGTTCATTTCGCAGGACCATCTCCGAGCTTAGCTTTGCGATCGCGCGTTCGAGACTCTTGATTTTGTCCTTGCGACCAAGAATGCGGCCAAGATGATCGAGGGTGGGAATTCCAACATCCAAAGCAACTGCAAGTTCAAATGTGCATCCGTTGCTAAACTCCCAATTCCATTGAACCAAACGGATTTGATGCGCGTGCGGATCAAAGTTTCCCAAAATCCAAGATACTCGGGTTGGTTCCACTTTGGAGCCTCAAACGGGGCCGGAGTGATGATCATTGTGTTATCGTCAAGTTGCGCCCGAACGGTCTCCGCGAACTCGCGTGCGGAGTGCACATTAGCTCGAAAAATGTTTGCCTCGAACCAGGGCTGCCCCATCGTCTTCCTGAACTCGAATGCGGTCTCCAGGTGGTGTTCACGCAGAGCTTTGTACAGGCGCAGCCCTGTCGTCAACTCGCTGCTGCAGTAGATCGCCGGCTCACCATTCAGCACGCAGTCGAAGCCGGAAAACGCCATCTCGACTTCTTCACTATAGTGCCGTGTCACTCTGAGTTGCTTGGTTCGATGAATCTCATGATTGAAATGGTTATGGCGAGCGTCGCTCCGGGCGCTTACGCCAGTGGTATTAGCCGGGCCGGTTGCCCCGAAGCACTCAGATCGATCACTAAGGACAACGGCAAAGGGTTCGCCCTTAAGGTCTGTGGGCATTGGCACAGAGAGAAATTGAAATGTTTCAAACATCGGTATACTTAATGAAACGATGAGCAGAGGCTCCTCTCAGTTTTGCGACGCAAGGAAAAGCAGATGCCCAACATGAAAGACATCGCACGGATTGCCGGCGTCTCGCTTGGCACGGTGTCGCACGTGCTGAACGATTCTGCTGGAGTTCGTGAGCCGTTGCGGCAGCGCGTGCTTCAGGCAGTTCAAGCTGCCGGCTATCAGCCTAGTCAACTCGCGCGCGCTCTTCGGCGTGACAAAACCAATATGATCGGTATGATCATCCCCGATATTACAAACCCGTTTTTTCCGGCTGTCGTCCGTGGCGCCGAGGACGTTGCATTCTCCAACGGATATCGCCTGATTCTTTGCAATACCGACAATGACCACTCTAAAGAATTGGCGCACCTGAACGAACTACGCACCTATCTTCCTGCGGGTCTTATCGTGATCCCGTCTAATTTCAGCGATCTGACAGCCCAGGCAGAGTCCTATCGACGTGCGGGTACGGGTGTGGTTTGTGTAGATCGCCTTCCGAAGAACTGGAGTGGTGACAGTGTTACAGCCGACAATGAGGCAGGAGCGTACCAGGCGACGCGTTGTCTTATTCAAATGGGGCATACGAAGCTCGCCGCAATTTCCGGTCCCTTACATCTGACGAATGCGAAGGATCGGCTCGGCGGATTCAGGCGCGCACTTCGCGAGGCCAAATTACACCTCGCTCCCGAGTACGTTCAGGAAACGACTTTCGACAAACAAGGTGGCTACTCAAAGACAAACATCTTATTGAGACTGATTCCGCGCCCGACAGCCATTTTCGCGGGCAACGACCTGATCGCGCTCGGGGCCCTTCTGGCCATTCGCGACGCAGGACTTCGTTGCCCTGAAGACGTTTCCCTCATGGGATTCGACGATCTTGATCTTGCCGAGACGACGAATCCATCGCTTTCCTCGGTCTCTCAATCGGGCTATCAACTCGGTACAACCGCCGCCCGGATTTTGCTCGACAGGCTTGAGGGCGATAAGAGCGCTGCAAAGCACCTGATTCTCGAGACCTCGCTCAAACTGCGCGATTCGGTCACAGTTCCACTCGCCGAAGCTAAACCAGGCCGGACATTGAACCACAGGCACGGCACAAACACAAAACGACAACGGGCCGTGGCCGGATAAAGTGCAGATCAATCGCATCCAGCGCATTGGCCTATCTGCAACAAGATCAACAATCGAATCGTGACGCCACGACGAAGACTCCGATCGACCTTGAGCGCGTCTCCAATCTGTCCGAAACTGGTTTCGCTCTGTTCCAAGAGGAGATCGGAAACTCGAACACAAGAAAATTCTTGACAAATCTGAATCATCGAGATTAGTCTTTTTTTGCTTGAGTTTGAAAGCTTTCAAAACCACTGTAATTCATCGGGAGGCTTCTATGATTAGCAGAAAGGGTATTTCCCTTTTGATCGGCACTTTCCTCATTGGGGTATGCTCGCTCGGCGGATCAATTTTACGCGCGCAAGTCGTCATCACCAGCATGATCGTCGGCACGGTGACCGACCCCCAGGGCGCCGTCATTCCGGAGGCGAAGGTAACTCTCACCAACGTCGACACCGGTGTTCAATGGAATCAGATCACGAACGCGAGTGGTGAGTACAAAGTTCCCAATCTCATCGCCGACCACTACAAGGTGGACGTAACCAAAGCCGGTTTCGCGACTGCTGTTTCCACTGTTATCGCGCTCGAAAATGGAACTACGCAGCGCATCAACTTTACGCTCAACGTGGGCCAGGCGACTGAAACCGTCGAGGTCGCCGCAGCCGCAACGCTCATGAAGACTGACGATGCCAACGTGTCTGAAGTCATCGACAATAAGACAATCAGCAGCCTGCCTGCCGAGGGACGCAACTACCTGAACTTCGCGCAGATCCTGCCGGGATTCAATAGCGGCACCGGCGACAGTGCCCGCATGCAATGGGGGCTGGCCTCCGCAAGCTCGGCTGGCGGAGCCATGGAGCTGAATGTAGGAGGCACGGATTACGGCGTCGGTTACTACGTCGATGGGCTCGACAACAACGACAACTGGGTAGAGGGTCCTCTCATGAACATCAATGAGGACACAATCCAGGAGATCAAGGCCGAAGTTTCGAATTATTCCGCGGAGTACGGCCGCGACGTTGGCCAGATCAGCGTAACTACAAAATCCGGCACCAATAGTCTGCATGGAACCGTATACGATGCCCTTCAGAACGCGGGCATGAACGCCAACGATCCCTACAGCAATCTTCAAGGAATCCCCCGCAGTGCTTACCACCAGAACCAGTACGGCTTCACGGTGGGCGGCCCGGCGTACATCCCGAAAGTCTTCAACGGCAAGAACAAACTATTTTTCTTCACTTCGTTCGAGCAGTTGCGCAACGCCGGCCTTACAAACTTCTCCGCCTATGTGCCCACCACAGCGGATCTGGCCGGAGACTTCAGCCCCTGGCTGCCGAACGCGTCTGCCGGTTTCAATCCATCGCAGTGCAACGGCAATCCATCCACCGAACCCGGTGCTTGCACGTTTGTCATTTACGATCCGACCACATATAACCCGACGACCGGCTTGCGCACTGCCTTTCCCGGCAACAAGATTTCGTCTGCGCTCCTGGCCACGCCCTCCACGCAGACAGCGCTGAGTTACCTCAGCCATTTCCCTTCGCCCAACGGTTATTCTTCTACCGTACCTGGCGACTACGACAATTACGCCGGTTCCTATACCTCAGGCATCAACGACAACAATTACACCGTCCGTGCCGACTACAACATTAGCAGCCGGGATGTGGTTTACTTTCGCTACCTGCATGACATGGGCTACAAGATCAACAACCCCGGTAACCTTCTCGCGTACAACACCTCCGGCATCGGTGTCGTCCTCGATAAGGAAATCGACGAAGGCGACGGACCCTTCCATCGCGTGAATACCTTCCAGGTTCACTATGTGCATACCTTCAATGCCCGCTTGAGCAACGAACTGAACGTGAGCTGGATGCGGGCCTACAACTACAGCAACCTGACTTCCCAAATCAACGCGCTCGACAACTCCTGGCTCCCGGGACTTTTTGCCAACTCTTCTTCAAACATGGCCGGCTTCACCCCGTTTGACAAGAGCCAGCTCGGCGTTGCCAACGATGCCAATTTTGCCGTCAACATTGGAAGCGGCGGGTTGTTTGGGAACGACCTGAGCCTCGGCACCGACAATGCCGGCGAATATTGGTATCAGTACGTCCCCATCTTCCAACTGACTGACAATGTGCAGAAGTTGTGGGGGCAACACTTTCTGAAAGCCGGGTTCGACATGGCCCATCGCTACGAGCGCGATAACGACATCATTCGCTCGGTCTCCGTTAATGGCGGTTATACAGGAATGGGCCCGGATATCTCGGACGGTTCCGGCTTCAATTTCCTGGCCGAGTTTGAGACCGGCTTTGTGAGCAACATGAACCAAAGAACCCCGGCGACCAGCGGCGATGCCAGCCTCTACTACGGCACTCCTGAGTATGGCGCCTATGTCGGTGACGCGTGGAGTGCAACCCAAAAACTCACAGTAACGCTCGGCCTGCGCTACGACTTGCCGATTCCGGCCTATTCAGTGGACAACTATTGGGGCGTACTCGATCAGACTTACCCGGGATGGCGTTTTGTAATGCCTGGCTTGACGCCCGGAACCAACTCTCATCCATTCAGCGCGGACAAAAAGGACTTTGCCCCGCGCATCGGCCTCGCTTACCGGCTGGACGACAAGACCGTTATCCGCAGCGGTTACGGCATCTTCTACGAGACGGGCCGCTTCAAGTTCCTCGATCAGGTAACCTGGAACTCGCCGGCTTACGGTGGCACTCAATACTACTCGTCGAACATATCGAATGGTCCGGGAGGCACCGGCTACACACTCGCCGACACATTCCCAGCGCCCATTTCGGTTGCCCGGGGCACGTGGCCCTATCCGTTGGGCACCGACGGCGGCTTGATGTGGACTCCCGGCAGCCAGAGCACCACGTCCACCGTGGATCAGAAAACCTGGACCACTCCCTACATGCAGCGCTGGAGTCTCGACGTACAACGCCAGTTTGGAAAGTCGGTGGTCGCCACGCTGGGTTATGTAGGTTCTGAAGGCACGCATCTGCCCATTCAGTACGATCTGAATCTCTTTCCGCAGGGCTTCTATCCGGATATGAACGTTCAGCTCAGTGGCGCCGGTGAATGTCTTACCTGTGACGCTGCCCGTCCCCAGACAGCAGTGGCGCCGGGTCGATGGGGCTCTGTAAATTCTGTGCGCCCCATCCAGAGCAACAACTACAACGCATTGAATGGCCAATTGAAAACGAGCAACTGGCATGGCGCGACGACTGAATTTGCCTACACATGGTCGAAACAAATGGACGAATACTTCGGAGAAAGTGGCGAGTCAAACAATGCCGGAGTGTCCAAAGAGATCATCGGCGGTCAATGGCATCCACGCTGGAGCTATGGTCCCTCCGATGCCGACCATACCCACCGCTTTGTCGCGGCAGTCATGTACGAATTGCCGGGCAGGACTCTGAGCAATTGGCTGCTGCGCGAAACGATCGGCGGCTGGCAGATCAATTCGATTACCACCTTCGAGTCCGGCTCGCCGGTAACCGTGTTCAATGGCTACACCAGCTCCTACGATGGAATGGGAGATGTTCCTCTCCAATCCTGCAGCGGAAATCTTTCTCGCGGCAGCAGGACGCCCGCGCATGAATTCAACACCAATTGCTATGCCGAGCCCGTGGCCAGCACCGATCCGCTTTACCTCAATCAAGGCATAACGAATTACGCAGTCACGCGTGGCAACGAACACCGAAACAATCTGCGCCAGCCCGGGACCAACAACTGGGACATGGGTTTGCAAAAATCCTTCAAGACGTTCGGTGAGGGCCGTGAGCTGCAGGTTCGGGCGGACACGTTTAACACCTTTAATCACACGCAGTGGAGCGCAATGGACAACAGCAGTTGCCCGACCCTGGGCTACGCGTCATGCGTCATCGACGATCGCGAGACCAATCCGGAAAGTCACTTCGGATACGTCAGCGCCTCCCGTCCTGGTCGCCACATGCAGTTAAACGCAAAATTCGTTTTTTGAGAGGATGGGATTCGGCATCTGGCCAGGTTAATGGCGCGCGGGAGGCCTGCATCGGGCAACTCGCCGCCAAGGTCATATTCCAGTACCGTGACCGCGTGAATTCGTGCTCTCCCAGGTCTCAAAATCGGGGCCTGGGACACCCAAGTTTCGTGGTTGAGATTACGAAACCACGTAGTCACGGTACTAGATGCACCGGAAATGGGAAACGCATAAGAATTCCGGTTCAAGATCAAATCAACCCAGTTTTATAGCGACGATGGCCTGACTATGACAACCAACTCGAACGCTGGAATCACGCGCCGTAGCTTTATTGTCGACTCTGCCGCGCTCGTGGCAACAGCTCAGATGGCCCTCAGCGCGCAATCATTACATGGCGATGCTCCTCGGCCGAGCGCGGGCCAAAGTGCCGTGAACCCTCTCGTACCGCCCAAGACGGAGCCGTTTTCTCCGACGGATGTGCGTCTGCTGGATGGACCGTTCAAGGAATCGAGAGATGCTGCAGCCCGTTATTTGTTGAGCCTGGACGTGGATCGTCTGTTGGCTCCCTACCGGCTTGAAGCTGGGCTGAAACAGAAAGCTCCACAATATCCAGGCTGGGAGACAAACTACCTGCCCGGAGTTGCGCTCGCATTTTATCTTTCGGGAATCTCGTACCTGGCGATGAGTCTTGAAGAGTGGGAGAGCGACGAGTTTCACCGGCGGTTGATCTACATCCTCGATGAACTAGAGGCATGCCAGCAGGCTACCGGCGGTTACCTGCTCGGAATCCGCAATGGCCGGGCGATTTTTGCGCGAGTCGAAAAAGAGGGAAGGTTTGACGGATTCGCTCCCTGGGGTGATGGATGCGCTGAACCTTATTATGCGCTCGAAAAAATCTTCTCGGGCCTTCGCGATGCCTACCGGATCGCTGGTCTACCGAAGGCGCTACAGATCGAAATCCGCCTCGGCAACTGGCTGGCCGGACATATGTCCCATCTGAGCGATGCGGAGATGACTGACCTGATGACCGTGGAATTTGGTGGGATGAACTGGGTGTTGTCCGATCTCTATGCCGACACCGGCGACACGCGCTTCATAGTGCTCTCGCGCCGCTGGCAGGACCATGCCGTATTCGATGACCTGGCCGCAGGAAAGGACAACCTGGCCGGTAAACATGCAAACACGCAGTTCCCGAAGATCAGTGGCGTGGCCGCGCGTTATCCGTACAGCGGCGATCCGACTGATCTCAGGACCGCCGCATTTTTCTGGGAATGCGTAGTGCGGCACCACAGCTATGTGACCGGGGGCAACAGCGAGAGCGAGCATTTCGGTCCGCCCGACCAGCTCAACGACCACCTGTCGCAGTATACCGAGGAGAACTGTAACGAATACAATATGCTGCGGCTAACCCAAATATTGTTTGATATTGAGCCGAGGACTGAATATGTGGAATACATGGAGCGTACGCTCTTTAATCACATTTTGTCGGCGCAGGACGTGCGCGATGGACGTGTCTGTTATTTTCTGCCGCTCAAGTCTGGCGCCAGCCGCGCGCCGCAAAGCCTCTATGATGATTTCGCCTGTTGTGTCTGCAGTGGGTTCGACAGTTATTCCAGAGTTAGCGACTACATATATAGCCATAGTGCCGATGGACTGTATGTAAAACTGTTCATTGCTTCAGAAGTGCTCTGGAAGGAGAAAGGCCTGGTTCTACGCCAGGAGACGAAGTTTCCGGACGAGGACTCTTCAAGTTTCCGGCTAAGCCTGCGCCAGCCTGCGCGGTTTTCCCTTTATCTGCGCTTTCCGGCCTGGGCTACCAACGGTGTCACGATTCAGGTGAACGGCTCGACTCAGAAAATCGCCGTGGTGCCTGGTGAGTTTTTCGCTCTCGACCGCGAATGGCACGATGGGGACACCGTGGTTTTCAACGCGCCGCTGGCGTTACGCTACGAGACGATGCCAGATAACGAAAGCCGCATCGCATTGTTTGCCGGCCCGATTTTGCTGGCAGGCGATCTCGGACCGGTCGCAGATCCGGCAATGGAAGATCCGAACTTCATTCCGTTCCTTGTACCCGACGGTAAACCAGAGAGCCAGTGGCTACAGACTACAAGTGCCCCACTCACTTTCGCGACAACGGTTGCACAGCCCCGTGAGATTGTGCTCCAGCCGTTCTTCCGTCTGCATGATTGCAGCTATGCCGTCTATTGGGATCGCGTGACGCCCGCTGGTTGGGACGAGCATGTCAATAGAGTTAGGAAGCTGCGCGCCGAAGCGCAACAGAGGGAGGCGCGAACCATTGACAAGGTGATTTCCGGCGATTTGGCGTCAGAGACGGCGCATCAGTTGGAACTGAATGGCGAAAGCACAGCTGGTCGCGGCATGCGTGGTTTGGCAATGTATTTGTCCTGGCGCACGGGACAGTCGATTAGTTATCGGATGAGAGTCTCGCGCGAAGAACCTGTTACCATCCGATGCCGCTACTTCGTCGAAGCATATCGACAGGACAAAAGCCTCAATATTCAAGTTGATGGAGACGTGATCGGTCATGACAATGTGTCTGCCACCCTTGATGGGACGTCGGTCGACGGGTTGGCAGTCGAATATCCCATTCCACCTGAAATCACGAGTGGAAAAGACAATATTCGAGTTGTTATTCGTTTGGCGAATGGCATTAGAATGACCGAACTGCGAGTTCTTAATCTCAGTCGATGATCATGGGAGAGTATTAAGGGGATGCAGGGAAACAATTTGTAACCGGAAGTTCCTGTGCCATTTGCGGTGGGTTCGCTCAATCGTGCCCGAATGAGATGGCGGTTTTGTAGTTGAGAAAGTGCGGAAGACTTGCACACTCGCGTTTTTTGCATCGCAGGAGTTTCATCATGTACCAGCCGGAAGTATATGGAATTGCTCTGTTATTCATGATCATCAGCATGCTGTGCTGGGGATCGTGGGCAAACACCATGAAGCTCTGCTCCGGGTACAGGTTTCAGCTGTTCTACTGGGACTACGTAATCGGGTTGATAGTCGGAGCCGTCGTTTGGGGCGGAACGCTGGGGAGTTTCGGAAGCGCAGGCAGATCCTTCTTATCGGACATTACCCACGCCGGGCTGCATCCTGTGGTTCTGGCGGTTGCCGGCGGAGTGATCTTCAACATAGCCAACCTGCTGCTGGTTGCGGCGATCGATATCGCCGGGCTGGCGGTTGCATTTCCGATCGGCATTGGGCTGGCGCTGGTGGTAGGCGCGATTGGCAGCTACCTGGTTTCGCCCCAGGGCAATCCCCTGTTGCTGTTTGGCGGCATCGCGCTGGTGGTTACAGCGATTGTGCTGGACGCGATGGCGTATCGATTGCGCGAAGCAAACCGCGCAGCAACGAGCCGGCGAGGAATAGTTGTCAGTCTCATTGCAGGTGTGCTGATGGGATGTTTTTATCCTTTTGTTTCAAAAGCAATGACGGGCGAGAATGCGCCGGGTCCGTATGCGGTATTGTTCTTCTTCGTAATGGGCGTAGCTGCCTGCTCCATCCCGGTGAATTACCTGTTGATGCGCATGCCGCTCGACGGCCGTGAGGCCGCCTCCATGAGAGGTTACTGGCAGGCGTCAGGGAACTGGCACCTGTGGGGCATTCTGGGCGGCATTATCTGGTGTGCCGGCGCAATGATGAATTTTGTGGCGTCGCAGGCGCACGTCGTCGGACCTGCCGTGTCGTATTCGATCGGTCAGGGCGCTACCATGATTTCAGCGTGCTGGGGTGTCTTTATCTGGAAGGAATTTGCGTCGGCGCCATCTCGTTCCAAGGTTGCTCTGGCTTGGATGTTTGTTTTCTTTCTCTGTGGTTTGACGGCGATCGCTGTTGCGCCGCTCTTTTCATAAAAGACCAACCGCTTTCTTGTAACTCTGAGGGAATTCAAAGTGTCCCGGCAAAAACCAATCGTCGTCGTGGGCAGCATCAACACAGACCTGGTAGCGGTCACCGAGAGAATTCCGGCCATTGGCGAGACCGTAACAGGAGCGGACTTTCAGATTCATCCTGGTGGCAAGGGCGCAAACCAGGCCGTTGCCGTGGCCCGGCTTGGATACCCGGTGCGGCTGATCGGACGCCTGGGCAGCGATGTATTCGGAACCCAGCTGAAAACGCATCTTGAGAGCGCCTGCGTGGACATTGCCGGCGTTGCGACAAGCGAGGGAACCTCTGGAGTTGCGGTGATCGTTGTCTCGGAGCAGGGAGAGAACATCATCGTCGTCACGCCAGGCGCCAACGCAAAGGTGACTCCCCAGGACTTAGAGGCCAACATCGAGATCGTTCGACAGGCGGGTATTGTTCTCGCACAGCTCGAGATCCCGCTCGAAACCGTGGAGTATCTGGCCTCGATTTGCGCGCGAGAGGGTGTGCCGCTGATTCTCGATCCGGCGCCGGCCAGGAACCTGCCGCGCGGGATTTTCAAGCAAATTGCATGGATCACGCCCAATCAAACCGAGGCTGCGTTCTATTCGGGAAGCGAGAACGGAAGTGGGCAAACCCGTGACGCTGCCGAAATGGCGCGTCTGATCCTGGCCAAGGGCAGCCGTGGGGTCGTTTTGAAGATGGGCGAGCATGGCGCTTATCTCGCATCACAAGAAGGCATTGCGGAGTTAATCCCTGCATTTCATGTCAAGGCGATCGACACAACCGCCGCAGGAGATGCGTTCAATGGCGGTTTCGCTACGGGGCTTATGCGGGGAATGCCTCCCCTGGAGAGCGCGCGCTTCGCTTCGGCGGTCGCGGCGATCTCCGTGACACGCTCTGGGGCTCAACCATCCATGCCCACCGCTTTGGAACTGGATCGTTTTCTCGAGGAGAGCTACAGCTTCAGGGCGTATTGAAGATATTTCCGGGATTAGCCATACATCCAGCATTGAATCAGAGAGGAGTGCTTATGCGGAATTTGAACGGAAGATGGCATACAGCCGTTCTTGTTCTTGCGTTGTTCGTCAGCCCATGTTTCGCACAAAACCGGACTTTCGGTACTTCTGCCGGCTGGAAGGCTGTTGTACAGGAGCGGCTTTCTTTGTATGGCCATAGGAACTGGATCGTGGTGTCAGATTCAGCCTATCCTGTCTACGCCGCACCGGGGATCGAGACCATCGTCGCCAATGACGATCTGCCATCGGTTCTCAAGTACGTGGCCGGCGCAATCTTTTCATCCGGACATGTAAGGGCGACGGTCTTTCTGGACAAGGAACTTCAGTTCATCGACGAGCACGACTGCCCCGGAGTAACGGGGTTGAGGAAACAGATAACGGGACGTTTGCCAGGGACCAGGTCTCCAGCATTCCGCGCACTGAAGTCATGAGCAGGATCGATGAAGCCGGGAAGACCTTCAGGATTCTGTTCATCAAGACCACGGGGAAGATTCCTTATACCTCGGTCTATATGCGCCTGGATTGCGGCTACATGAGCGACGAGGTGGAACGTAAGATAAGGACTGCGATGGCCGCTACCGATAACCGGCAATCGAAGTGATCATGGGCTACAAAAAATCCGATGTGAGTTCCGTCGTGTCGCGAGAATACATGGGATCGCATCTTTCGCGTTATTCCGTAATTCAACCCGGATGTCCCCTTAAGAGAGGAATTTATGAACACAACGGCTCGAGCGGTTCGGTGGGCAGCAGGTTACTCACTTCTTGCGGCGATTTTTGCATTGCCCGTCACCGCGCAGGACACTTTCAACGCGCCCCGTGGGCAGCAGATTCCCCCTCCGGCCTGTTTCACCATGCGTGGCGCCTGGGAAGGCGGATACACTCCGTGCACACCAGCCAGCCACGCGGAGTGGCTCGCAGACGTTAGTCACTGGCGTATGGAGCGGCGCATCCGCGTCGGTTACGATCCTGCGCGTTACGAAATGCCCGCACTGAAATGGGCGCAATCCGCGTTTATGCAGCCACAGATGATGGTGCACGATCGGTATTTCTACGATCCGGTTGCGCATACATTTACCGTCGATCGCTATGTCGACGATTTGACTGCGCGCTACGGCGGCATTGATGCAGTACTTATCTGGGCGACTTACCCGAACATGGGAATCGACGACCGCAATCAGCTCGATATGGTTCGATCGATGCCCGGAGGTGTGGAAGGCGTTCGCAAGATGGTCGAAGACTTCCATCGCCGCGGTGTACGCGTCTTGTTTCCCATGATGATGTGGGATCAGGGCACGCATGATCCAGGCAAGCCGTGGCCCGATGCCATCGCCGAACTCATGAAAGAGGTCGACGCTGACGGCATCAACGGCGACACTCAGGATGGCGTACCGTTGGCGTTTTCTCTAGCCGCCGAAAAGATCGGCCATCCGCTCGCATTTGAGCCGGAGGGCGGTCCGAGCGACGAGGCTCTTGCGTGGGATGTGCTGACCTGGGGGCAATATCAATTTCAATTTGTTCCGACTGTTGATAAATATCGCTGGCTTGAACCGCGCCATCAGGTCAATATTCAGGGGCGTTGGCTTCGCGACAAGACCGACGATCTGCAATTCGCTTTCTTCAATGGCGAGGGCTGGGAGAGTTGGGAGAACGTGTGGGGCATCTGGAACGGTGTGACGCCGCTCGATGGCGAAGCGACCCGGCGAATCGCCACTATTGAAAGAGCCGTAGCTCCCTTCTTCGCCAGCCAGGCGTGGGAACCGTTCTATCCCATGCACCGGTATGGCGTTTACGCGAGCCGTTGGCCGTTGGGCGACCAGACAGTATGGACGGTGGTCAATCGCAATGAGTACGACGTAAACGGCACGCAAATGGCGGTACCCGGCGAGGACGGCATGCGTTACTTCGATCTCTATCACGGCGTGGAACTCAAGCCGGTGAAGGAAGGCAACGAGACCGTGCTGCAGTTTGCCACTGAGGCCCATGGATTCGGCGCTGTATTGGCAACTCCGGGTGAACCTGACGCTCGCTTCAACGACCTGATGGCTCAAATGGCGCAGATGACCGCGAAGCCGCTGTCAGATTATTCGCACGAGTGGAAGGCTCTCCCTCAAGAACTCGTCAAGATCGCTTCTACACAGCCGGCGAGTTCCACACCACAAGGCATGATTCGCATAGAAGGCGGCAACTACGATTTCAAAGTTGAAGGCATTGAGATCGAAGGTACCGACGATATCGGGGTAGACGTGCAGTACCCCTGGGAAGATAGCGCGCGCCGCTTTCACGAACATCCGATGGAGATCAAGCCGTTCTACATCGACAAGTACCCCGTAACCAATGCGGAATTCAAGAAGTTTCTCGACGCGTCACATTACCATCCGAAAGACGATTTGAACTTCCTGAGGGATTGGAAGAACGGCACGTACCTTGACGGCGCAGGAAACCAACCAGTCACATGGGTTTCTCTGGAAGATGCCCGTGAATATGCAAAATGGGCAGGCAAGCGGCTTCCTCATGAATGGGAGTGGCAGTTCGCTGCGCAGGGGAACGACGGCCGATTGTATCCTTGGGGGAACTGTGACTGGCAACCCGCTCCCGACCGATTCGCAAGCGCAGCGGCGCTTGCATCCGCCGGCCAGCCTCTAGCGCCTCCAGGCCCCAATCCATCCAGAAGCCTTGTGCCTACGGCAGCGTCGCCGCTTCCGCCTTGCCACTGGGGAACGGATCCGAAAGATGCTCCGGCTCCAATCTCAGATCATGGCCGCGTGATGGAGCCGGCCAGCGATGTTGATGCACACCCCGATGGAGGGAGTCCATTTGGCGTGATGGATATGGTCGGGAATGTGTGGCAATGGACAGACGAGTATGTTGATGACCACACTCGCACAGCAATCCTGCGAGGCGGTAGCCACTATCGCCCATCCGGTTCCATCTGGTACTTTCCTGAGGCGTACAGGAATGACCAACATGGCAAACTGCTGCTCATGGCGCCAAGCTACGACCGTTCAGGAACCGTCAGCATTCGCTGCGTGAAAGACGCAGAGTAGGACTGCACTGCAGACTTGGCTGTACATGGAGAAACGGGCATCCATGCCTAGCCAAAATTCGTCCAGGCCATAGAAATGCGGCGATTGGAATGCTGAGCGCCCTCGCGACAAACGGCACAGACGCTGAAACATGGAGATTCAGGATCCGCCGATCGCAGTTGATCTTCGAGATGCTCATTCCGCAGGTGCTCCGCGCAAAGATACCCAGTAAAACCGGCGCCAACAAAACATACAGCGCACAGGATGAAGCGCGAACAGGCTCAGAAGACTGTCGAATGGGCGCAATTCTGCCGCTTTGAATTTGATTGAGTTGCAACGAGGACATTTGTGGCGTAGCAGGGGCGGCGGGGGTGCCCAACTGGGCCATATCCAGCTTATAGCGCTCATTCTGCCCATTCCTTTCGACGTTCCCATCGCACGAGTCAGCGATCGCCTGGCACCGCGGGGGTTGAATTCGAATCCAGCCACGAAAGCAGGCAACGAATGCTGCCCTTCGCCAACGCTATAGAGGAATCGGCAGCTCCGTAATACAGGTTGATCGTGTCGCCATCATCAGCGATGGTTTGCCCGCACGGAAACACGACATCGTTCACATCGCCTCCGCGCTCATACGGTGCTTCCGGTCCAAATATCCAGGAGTCTCCGCGTTGCAGGCAGCTCTCCGGACGCTCCAGGTCGAAAAGCGCAAGTCCAAGGCGGTAGATGTTTCCCGATGCGGTTTGCCTTACTCCGTGATAAATCGTCAGCCAGCCCTTTGCGGTTTCTATGGGCGGAGAGCACAGTCCAATCTTGTTCGCATCCCACCATCCGCCCCGCCTGGCTTCCAGGATCACCTTGTGGCTTCCCCAGTGCCGCAAATCCGGCGAATAAGACATCCACATGTGCGCTCCCAACGTTGTCACCGGGCGATGAATCAGCGCCCAACGACCGCCGATCTTTCGCGGCAAGAGCGCCGCGTCCTTGTCCTCCGGCTGCATGATCACGCCGAGTCGTTCGAAGCTCTTGAAGTCCCTGGTCAGTGCCAGTGAGACACCGGGGCCACCGCGGGCAAAGGACGTGTACGCCACGGCATACTGGTCCAACTCCGGCACGTACGTGATGCGCGGATCTTCAATGCCCCATAGCTCTTCAGGGAACTCGCGCGGATTGGCTACCAGGGTTGGCTCAGGATCGATCGACCATCCGTCGATCCCGTTAGCGGAACGCGCCGCGCAGAGGTGAGACAAGCCAGTGCGGCTCTCCACCCGGCAGAGCAGCAATGTATCTCCGCCGGCCAGCCGTACGGCGCCGGCGTTGAAGACGCTATTGATCGGATAGGGCCAGTGTTCCCGGCTGAGGATCGGGTTGCCGGAAAAGCGCGTAAACAGAGGTTGATCGATGCAGGTATGCAGCATATCTTTTTCCAAAGCGATGGCTTCCGGTGTTTCAGCGAGAGAATTGGCTGAATTCAATAATTAACACTCATTTCCTGTTGCAGTTTGTTTGCGCTTGCCACTTTGGCTGCCTGCATATCCAGCAGAGCCATCAGGAACGAAAGCGTTGATTCCGCTCCCTGGTTTTCATTCACGCGGTCGGGATGAAGCCCGTCTCTGCATCCACCCGTCTGCGGGTCGTAAAGGGGGACCTGCAGATCGTTCTTGCCCAGGAACCAGCGGAAGACGCTGTGAGCTTCGTCAAGCCACCTGCTCTCGCGGGTAAGTCTGTAGGCTTCAAGGCAGGCGGAAACCGTTGCGCAAGCCTCCACCGGTTGCTGATCGAAGCGGGCTTTTTCTAACCCTTCGGTAAAGAAGCCGCTGGAGCCGATCGGCACAAAGATGCCGTTGTCGCTGCAGTGCTGCGCGGCCACGAGCCACTCAAGAGCTTCGATCCCCGCTGCAATCATCCTTTTGTTTTCACTGCGCCATCCAGCGAGAATAAGCGCCTGCGGCAACCTTGCATTTGAGTAAGAAAGACTTTTCTCAAACCAATGCCAGGTCTCGGAGTGAGTGCGCTCGTAAACATCCAGCAGGCGATTGGCCACCGTGTTGCGAGCACCTTGAATGGCTCTATCGCCGGGAAACCAGTCCAGATAAGCTTGCATTCCCAGGATGCAGAACGCCCATGCACGCGGACTGGTAAACGTCAAAACCACAGGCACGGCGGCCTCGAACAGCCTGCCTGCCGCTCCGCGCAATCCAGCATCTCGCGATTGGCCAAGCACCGATCCCAAGGCCCACAGCGCCCGGCCATGGCTGTCTTCCGAGCCAATTTCTTCAAGCCATTTGCGGTCGTAGCCCAGGAAATTTCTGAACCGGCCGACGTCAGAGTTGAATGCGAGCCAGAGAAAGGCCACGTACCGGCTCGAGAGGTTGGGGTGCTTTGCCTTGCCGTTATACGAAATGCTCTCATCCAGAAGCGTGGAAACCAGGAGCGCGCGGGCGTTGTCGTCGGTCGTATATCCTTCGCGTGTATTAGGCACGGAAAAGATTGCGTGCTGCAATATGCCAGTGTCGTCAGTCATAGCCAGCAGATGACTGGAGTTCAGAGCCGGCAGGCGGTCGATTGAATCTGCCAGGACCACCGCGGCATCGCCCAGTTGCGCGGCTTTTGGATGCAGGGAGCGCTCGAAGCGGGCGCGCTGAAAGCTCGCCATGTAAGCGCGCGCCGTCTTGGGCCATGTGGTACCGCGGGAATGAAGATACGCGCGTTTGCGCATGGCATGCCGATCCGCATCGTTCTCAAGCAATGCGAGAACTGCCTCCGCGATAGCATCGGGGCTGTCAAAAGGAACGATCACGCCTCGTTTTTCCGCCAGCAATTCCTTGGCGTGCCAGTATGGCGTGGAGACGATTGCCTTGCCGGCTCCAAGCGCAATGGCCAGAGTGCCTGAAACAACCTGCGCTTCCTTCCGGTACGGCGTGATGTAAATGTCCGCCGCTCCTACATGCTCCACGAGCTCTTCCGCACTGACAAAGCGATTGTTCAGAATCAACTGAGATGAAACGCCGAGCTGCCCGGCCAGGGTCCGCAACTCCTCGCGGTAGCGCTCGCCTTCGCGTCTTCTGATATGGGGATGGGTCACGCCGGAGACGATATACACCACGTTTGGCTGCCGCGCCAGAATTGCCGGCAGTGCGCGAATCACATTCTCAATTCCCTTGTTGGGAGACAGAAGTCCGAAGGTGAGCAGAACTGATTTTCCCTCGGTTCCAAATTTGTCTTTGAAATAGTTGGGGTCCATGAACGGCATCTCCGGGACGCCGTGCGGGATCACATCGATCTTGCCATCCGGGACCGAATACACTTCGCGCAGCAGTTGGGCCGCCAGTTCGCTCATCACGATCATGCGATCGGAAAGCTGAGCAATCTCTTCAAGCACGATCCGTTGATTGGGGTCGGGCTCGCGCAGAACCGTATGCAGCGTCGTGACCAGGGGCATCTTCAACCGGCGCAGCAAGGCAAGAATGTAGCGGCCTGCGCTACCACCGTAAATGCCATATTCATGTTGCAGGCAAACCAGATCGTTTCCGTTGTAGTTAAGAAAATCGGCTGCCCGCTCATACGAGGCAAGGTCTTCCTGCGTCAGCTCCAAGCGCACTTGCTTCGGATACTCGTAGCTCGAATCGGGATCGTTGACGGGAATCGCAAACAGGCGCCCCTCTCCATATTCGGCTGCGACTGCTGTGCACAGGTCGGTTGTGAACGTGGCGATTCCACACTCGCGCGGCAGATAATTTCCGATGAACGCGATGCGCGTGGGCAACGGCAGACTGCGCGCCTTCAACTCGCCGGGCGACGAAGCCGCTGAATCATCTAATCCCGGCGTCTTCTCCGGCTGGATCATCTCAGAGAACGTCATTGTGTCCTGCTTTCACTTTTGCCTGCCGACTATGCGTACACCGCGTGCTCAGCCTACGCGCAGGGCGTGTCAAGCGAAGTCAGTTGCTGAATCAGGCGGGGATGCAGTATCACCTTCGCCCAAAAGAAGCCTAAATATTTTTTTATCACTACGGACTCAAGCTCCGATGCATTGAATTGCTCACTCGTCTTGTTCAGCGCGCGCTCGAGAGCCTGATGGACCGCCTCTTCATGGGTCCAGCCACAGCCGCGGCGGCAACAGGAGCCCACCATCCACATGAAATGCCAGCCTGCATTGCGGATCTTGGCGTCGAGAGCAACTGCCGTCAGATCGTCGACCAGCATCCAGTTCCGACAAAACCACCTCTGGTGCAGGGCTAACTGATCCGGCAGAGCGCATGCTTCGCGCAGAAACATGGCGTGTGGATTCACTTTTCCGGACTTCCGGGTACGGCCGGCACGATATTTATGCCGTGAAGCAAGTGTGCTACGGTGGAGAGTTCAGCAAGGCCTGTTGGATATTTCTCGATTTCGGCGGATTCAGCTGCGGAAAATCCTGTTACACCGGACTGGCGTACGAAAAGGAATGGACCGTTCCCCGCGCGTCCGCGCGCAGATAGATGGTTTTTTACATCGCTTTTCCCGGTCAGGCTCACAGCAACTCCGGTCGTTTGGTTGCGTACTTGAAAGGTGCTCGTCTGGAGCCAAGCCTGGATTGCCGAAGGCGAGAAGAGGAAATTTCGACTACTACTTCTTCGACTACTACTTTAAGGATACACCCGCTGAAGCTCACCTGCCGACCTGTGGTCGGCCACAGGTCTCGATAGTTCTTCGGTGCCGGCATCTAGTTCTTGTCGGATGCGGAGCCTAATCCATGTCCGTTCAGCCACTTAGAGGAAATATGCCGAGATCGGTCCGGCAAAGTCGGCTTATGGGATGCGATCGATTCGTCCGAGATCCGGCACCCTTACCCCACCTTTGGAGTGAAAAGATTATTGAGCCCGAGGCTCCTGGAAGCAGGCGACCAGGCCGCCATCCATTCGGATGGAGTTTTCGCGATCATAAGCAGCCAAAGGGAATCTAGCGATTCACGATCCGGATCACCTGCAGGGTGCGGGATGTGTAGTTCGTGAGAAAAAGAGTCTTGCCGTCATGGCTGATGCCGATGTTGCGGGGGAATTTTCCGGCGCGCAGCGTCTTGAGTGGCACGCCATTCGATGAAGCGGAAAGATTTCGAACATCCAGGACGGCCAGAGTCCCGTCTGAATCTTCAAAGCGATTTGAGTCGGCGACGGCGAGCATGCGGTCCTGGGCAAAAAGGCGCATACCAACTGGCGCCGTTCCACCTGAAGGGAGAGCGCGCAACAAGGCGTGCTCAGGGTCTGCCTCAAGCAGGCGCGGAGCGAAGGCCAGGATCGCATCGTCTCCCCTGGCCGAGACGAACAAAACTGAAGAATCCGCCGCTTCCGCCAGGCGTACTGGCGAGCAACCAGCAGCCACGCGCGAGAGAATCGCGTCGCTTCCGAATTGTTTTGCGCGCGTTGCATCGATCACTGTAATGAATCCGTTGTGCCGAGGAGGGGTTCCCACTCTCTGAACGCAATCGCTCTTTGTAAGCACCGGATTGGCGACTCCGGCGATGGGTGGCGGCTCCTTGGCCGCTATAAGTTCCGTTGCAACATAGAGCCGTGAGCCATCGGGAGACAAGGCAAGACTGGGGACAACATCGCCGACCGGTATCTGGCCTACGGTCTGAGGATGCGTGACGCGGCCTGAATCATCGGCATTGGTCTCGATGATTCCAATGCTGCCACGCTGCCCGCGTACGATTCCGTACTCGTTGGACGAGAAGACAAACTGCCCGTCTGGCGAGGCAACAACGTCGAAAGTTCCGGCACCATCGCCTTGCGCTACAAAATACGGCTTGGCTGTTCCGTGAAGCATGTCCTGAACATTGAGAAATGCGACACCCGCATCTCCCACGCCGACGACAAGTGTGTGCTCACCCTTCGAGAAAACGAGGCCATTTGCGCCAGTGCTGCCGGTTGGAATGAATCCGGCAGATTTCAGTTTCACGTTGCGGGCGTGGGACAGGCCTGCGCAACGAAAGATCTGAATGCCGGAAACAGCGTCTTTGCGCGCACCGGCGGCTTGATCCGATCCGGTGAAGTTTGGACTTCCGACATTCATGACAGAAACAAATACATAGCGCCCGTCGCTGGTGGCGATTGCGGAGGTTGGATTTCCGGAGGTCGGGTAATTGGCTGTACCGGTAACAAGTTCTTGCGCTTGCAAGTCAAGCAGAGAACCGTGGACAAAGGCCAGAAGGAGCAGCGCCCGCCGCAGAAGTCTTGACGCAAGAATGGATCTCATATCTTCTCCAAGAAGGCGGGGGTCGTTTCAGGCCTCGTTCAAAAGCGATGCGCAAATCACTTGTAGCCAATCGATGTTATGTGATATACCACATTCATGCATGACAGCGGCCATATCTTCAGTAACAAGCTGATCGCGAACAGCGCGTGCATCCTTCCTTGTCGATGTCGCTAACAGCACAGCGATAGAAATTCAATTTCCAATCCAGATAGGTACTCGTAATCGTAAGCTTGGCGTGTCTCTCGGCCCGGCTCGAATCGAGCAGCGTATCTCTGCGGTGCACCTCTGACTGCGCATGTGGGCGGGATAGGTGCACAGGCATGCGCCGTCTACACACTTACATCCGCGGCTGCGCACTCCTGCGCGAGCACTTAGTTATGACTGCAATCCAGGTTTGCAATTTTTTTTTGATTTTGATTGTTGCGAGCTTTGCATTGGCGGTTTTTCCGTCGCAGGTTCATGCGGCGCCCGCCACGATCACAGCGGAAGACCTCGAGTCGGTTTCCGCACCTTTGAATCCTGTGCTCTCACCCGATGGAAACCAATTTGCGATTGTTCGCAACGGGCAGATTGCATTGTTTCCCTCTGAAGGTGGCTGGCCTGTGACTCTGACTTCTACGCCAGGCGGCAAGTCTGAGATCAGCTGGTAGCACGATTCGCAGGAACTGGCATTTGTGAGCCAGGGTTCGATTTGGGTGGTCCCGGTGGAGGGCGGCCAGCCGAAGAAGTTGACCGATGGCGCGGCTGGGCCGGGTGATCCGCGCGTGGCGACCGATCACACTCCGAAATGGAATCCTCATGGACACTGGATTCTCTACGAGTCCGGCCGGAGCGGACAAAACGAGCTTTGGGTAGTGAGCGAAGACGGGAAATCAAGAAACTATCTGGCCACGACAGAGAACTACCTCGGGCCCGAACATCTTGGCGATCAGCACACCGACGACGGCGATGGTCTTGCAGGCGGTCTCTTCTTTCCCGATCCAGTCTGGTCTCCTGACGGTACGCGCCTGACTTATACCGAGCGCTCGCGCGAATTCTTTTCGGGCAAGTTGAAACTCCTCAGTTTCGATGTCTTGACCGGGCGCGCCGATTCCGCACCTACAGAGCTATACACGGCCCGTCCCGATCGCGGCAGAGCGTGGGCAATCGACAAGGTTGTCTGGTCACCCGATGAAAAATCGCTTGCCTTTACGCTTCAGGACACAGGATGGGATAAGGTCTATCTTCTCGCTGCTTCCGGCGGTCTGCCGCGCCCGCTCACGCAAGGCGAGTCAGAGGATTTCACACCAGCATTTTCTCCCGACGGCAAGTTACTCGCCATTGTTTCCAATCGCAAGACTCCCGAGGAACGCCATGTCTGGATTGTCCCGGTGGATGGATCGGCGCCGTGGAATCTTGCCAAGCTACCGTCTGGCGTTGAAACGAGCCCGCAGTGGTCGCCGGATGGCAAAAAGGTCTATTTTGTTCGCTCCGCGCCCTTCGAGTCGCCCGACCTTTATGTTGCTTCTGTCTCGGGCGATCCAACTGCTCGTGCGCTCACGCATACGCTTCCACGAAATTTCCTGGCGCTCGCCATCCCCACGCCTAAACTTGTCCATTTCAAGGGCAAGGACGGTCTGCCTCTGGCCGGCATCCTTTACTATCCGCCAGGATTCACGCGGGGTAAGCGCTATCCAACCTTGCTATGGGTTCATGGCGGCCCGGAAGGGCAGGATACATTCGGCTTTTCCCCGCTCTCGCTCTTCTTTGCTCAGGATGGTTATCTGGTATTTCGTCCTAACTACCGAGGCGGCGTTGGTTACGGAGAGAAGTTTCGAAATCTCAATGTTGGCGACTCGGGAGGAGGAGAAGTACAGGACGTGGGTGCGGCGGTTCAGTATCTTGTAGATCAGGGCCTGACCGATCCCGCGCGGGTTGCCATCGGTGGCACCAGTCACGGAGCAACCATGATGCACTATGCCGTGACAAAGCTCCCAGGGCTGTGGATCGCGGCGATCTCCTATGGCGGAGCCGTAAATCGCGCCACATTTCTGGAGCGTACCAACCGGAATTCGGAAATACGCTGGGAAATCAAGATGGGCGGGACTCCCGAGGAAAAGCCCGAAGCCTACCGGCAGACAAACATCATTCCCGACGTTCCGAAGATCAAGGCTGCCCTCCTCATCCAATACGGAACTGCCGATCCGCAACTGCCTCCATACGAATCGGAGCAACTAATCCAGGCGCTCAAGAAGGCCAATAAGCCCTTCCTCGCTTACGCTTATCCTGGCGAGTACCATGAATTCTTCAAGCCCGAAGATCGCATCGACGTCTGGCGTCACCAGCAGGCCTTCCTTCGCAAATATCTGCAATCTCGCACTGGCCAGAGCAGCACATCCATCGAAGATATCAATCTGACTCTTCCATGAGGAACCGGTCCACACACTTTCACGTTAAGGAGCCATCAAAGGCGTGCGCCAACTGATCGAAAAAATTGGCTGCGAAGTGCTCTATCTGCCGCCCTATTCACCCGACCTGAACCCGATCGAAAAGGCATGGTCAAAACTCAAACAACTTCTCCGATGCGCAAAAGCAAGAACAAGCCAAGCGCTCGAAGAGGCCATCGCAGAAGCCATCCGCCTCATTACACCTGACAACGCAAAAGCATGGTTCGATCACTGCTTCAACGGTCTACAGTAAAAACCAAAATGCTCTAGTAGGGGCCGCAACGATCGATGCGCCGGCTGTCTTCGCCGGCCATGGATTGGTGGTTCCCGGACTGGGCATCAATGATTTGAAGGGCCTGGATTTGCACGGAGAGATCGCCGTAATTCTTGCCGGCGGCCCTCCACCGATTCACGGGCCGCTCAAAGCGTACTATCGCACCGCGGCAATTCTCTGGCACGCGCTCAAGGCTGCCGGAGCCGTAGGCCTGATCACGATTCCCGAGCCTCGACCATCTCAAGGCGCTGCTCAGCGCGGCGGTGGCGGCGGATTTGGGGCTGGCTTCGGTGCGGGCCGTCCCATCGAACAGTTGGCCGACCCCGCGCTCAACCCGTTGCAGGGCGCGCGTGTCAATGCGACCATTCCAATCGATTCGGCCGGCGCGTTGTTCGCGGGCTCGCCGCATACACTCGATGAACTGCAGGGGATCGCGAAAGATGGTCAGCCGCTGCCTTCATTTCCGCTTGCGGTGAGCATACGGGCCACAACGACGACACAAGTGGTTACTACGTATCAGGCGCCCAATGTTGTTGGATTGCTTGAGGGCCGCGACCCCAAACTGAAACAGGAGTATCTGCTGTTAAGCGCGCATCTCGACCACCTTGGCGTAGGACGCCCGGTGGACGGGGACCCGATCTACAACGGCGCCATGGACAATGCTTCCGGAATCGCATCTTTGATTGAGACAGCAAAGGCGCTGGCCAAGGGCGCGCGTCCCAAACGTTCCATCATCTTCCTGGCTTTCACGGGTGAAGAGGAAGGAGAGTTGGGATCGCAGTTCTATGCGCATTATCCAACCGTTCCGCGTTCGCAAATCATCGCCGATTTGAATATGGATATGTACCTGCCTCTGTTTCCGCTGCATTTTCTTGAGGTGCAGGGACTCGGCGAGTCGACCCTCGGCAACGATGCACGTGCCGCGGCGCAGCTGAACGATATTGAAGTCCAATTCGATAAGCAACCCGATGAAAACCGCTTCATCCGTTCCGATCAGGCCAGCTTTGTGAAGTATGGGATTCCCGCTCTGGCCTTCAAGTTCGGCTGGTTGCCCGACACACCCGAGCAGAAGACCTTCAACGATTGGATCCGCAATCGTTACCATCGTCCCAGCGATGATTTGAATCAGCCCATCGACCGGGAGGCAGCCGTGCACTTTGACCGTGTGCTGCTTACGCTGGTTACGCGTGTTGCCAATGCTCCAACAAAGCCGGCGTGGTATCCCGAGAGCTTTTTCAGCACGATTCCGAGACGTTGAAAAAATTACCCTCGCCTCTGCTACGTTGTATATGAAATTCCAATTGCAAGACCAAGGAATTCGATGCCTCCAATTGCTTACCTGGAATGCTATCGCTGTCACGCCCATATTTGGGCGCAATCGCCGCAGACGGTTTGCTCGCAATGCGCGGATCAGCCTGCCGGCTCGCTTTATGTGCGCTACGACTTCTCTCATCTGAAAGGAACATCTCCAGGCGAGGCGATCGCAGGGCGGGCCACTTCAACGTGGTCCGGAATGTGGCGCTATCAGGCGGTGCTGCCCGACGCCAAGCCTGTCACACTGGGCGAGGGATGGACGCCGATGCTGCGCAGCAAGCGGTATCAGGGCGCTTACGTGAAGGAGGAGGGAGCCAATCCGACGGGGAGCTTCAAAGCTCGAGGATTAGCCATGGCGGTGACCATGGCGCGACATTATGGCTTGAGAAAGCTCGCGGTGCCCTCCGCCGGGAATGCTGCGGGAGCGCTGGCAGCTTATGCCGCTGCGGCGGGGATTGAAGCCCATATCTTCATGCCTCGCGATGTTCCGATTGCCAATTATCTGGAAGCGGTTGCGTACGGCGCGAAGGTTACGCTGGTGAACGGTTTGATCTCAGACTGTGCCCGGATGGTGAACGAGCGCAAGCAGCAGGAGGGGTGGTTTGACATCTCCACTCTGAAAGAGCCATTTCGCGTGGAAGGCAAGAAGACGATGGGCTACGAACTGGTGGAGCAGCTGGGATGGGAGTATCCGGACGCCGTTTTCTATCCGACCGGCGGCGGCGTGGGGCTGATCGGCATGTGGAAGGCGTTTGAAGAACTGGAGCAGATTGGCTGGGTGAAGCCGGGAAAGCGGCCGCGCATGATCGCAGTGCAGGCTTCAGGGTGCGCGCCAGTGGCCAGGGCTTACGAGGCTGGAGCGGTGGTGAGCCAGATGTGGCAGAACGGCTTCACTTTTGCCGCGGGCCTGCGGGTTCCCAAGCCTTATGGGGATGCGATTATTCTCGATATCGTTCGCTCCTCCGGCGGGACCGCGCTGGCGGTGAGCGATGATGAGATTCTGGCTTCAATCCTGGACTGGGCGGAGAATGAAGGGCTCTTGCTGTGCCCTGAAGGCGCCGCAGTTACGGCGGCATACGACAAGCTGCTGGCCAATGGATTCCTCAAAGCATCCGACCGTGTGGTGCTGTTCAACACCGGCGCAGGACTGAAGTACGCGGATGTAATTGCAGAGGCGATGCATTTGAAACGGCCGTAACCTGTGCGGGATATTCGCTCAACTCGCACAGTAGGCATTAGCAGATAATTCTCGCGAGGCTCGTGTAACAAGAAGACCGAAGGATTGTTATGAAGAGCGGTAGCGACCAGCCGAAGCGGATTTCAAAGAGCTGATCGCGAATCCAGCACTCGAAGATCTGACGATGCCCCGAACGATCGTGGCTCATCTGGGCTTGGCGCGAGTCTACGGGATGGAGAATAAATCGGCCGAAAGCCGCTGCGAATATTAGAAGTTCTTTACGCTTTGGAGAGATGCCGACCGGAACGTGCCGGTGTTCGAGCGAACTCGCCTGGAGTTCGCCCACCTGAAATGACGGGCAACCGCCGCGGCCTTTTCCGCTCGCTTATCCGCGGGGAGATAGATACAGCATATTCCCTTTCCAAATTCTGCCGATAGAAAGATCGTGCAGCAAGCCTCGTCTCATTTTCGGAGAGCATCCATTGGCAAAGAGAGTTGAGCAATATGCCTGTGTTTCGCAACGATCGCATATCGCGCAAGTTCAGTTATTCTTTTGGCGGAGTCTGCCTGGTGTGCACCCTGCTGGGGACAGCCTCGCTGGCCGGATTTTTCAAGATCCGTTCCGCCGTCTACGATATAACGGCCATCTCGATGAACTCCGTGCGGGTGCTGAGGGATATTCGCTACTCTGTCGCCACCATTCGCCGGACGGATGCGCTGCTGTTGCTTTGCGATACAAGCGCCTGTACAGAGCGCTTGGCAGCCAAACGCAAGAATTATCTTGCCTCCTACAACAAGTCGATTGCGCAGTATGCACCGTTGGTCACGCATCCGGGCGAACGCGAGTTCTTCGATGCCATCCGCCAGAACGCGGCGGCCTACATCGCGTTGAGCGAACAAAGCAGGCAGCTTGGCGATACCGGCAAGACGGAAGATGCCTCGAAGCTGCTGCTCTACGGGGACGCGGTAAAAGAATATAACGCGGCGGCCGATGCTGTGGAGGCGGATGTAGAGCTGAACAACAAGATAAGTATCGAACAAGGCACGCGTACGACCCAGGTGGTTCGAACGTCGATCTTCGTGATCTGCGGCGTGATGGCGCTTGCGGTCTTATTGTGCGCGGTAATCGGCGCCAGGCTCACGCGTATGATTGTGCCGCCTCTGAAATCAGCCACGGAGGCCCTGGAACAGGTTGCGAAAGGGAATCTGTTTGCGGTCGTCGAGGTTCGAAGCTAGGATGAAATCGGACGGCTTTCCGTCGCGTTGAACACCACCGTAACCTCGATCCGGAGCGTTTTAGGTTCCGTGGCGCAGGGAGCGGAGACTCTCTCCGCATCGGCCACGGAGCTGAGCGCGCGCGTCCCAGACCAGCGGCAATACGCAGACACAAACCAGCAAGATCAACCAGATTGCAGCGGCGGCGCAGGAGATGACGGCGACCATCGGCGAGATCAGCGACAACGCTGAAACCGCGGTCGGAGTCAGCCGTGAATCGGCCGAAGCAGCCAATCTGGGCGGAGAGGTGATGAAGGCGGCAGCCGCCACGATGGAGGAGATTGCCTCGGCCAGCGGTTCGGTGGAGGAGAAGATGGCCTCGCTGGCCCAGCGGTCGGAAGAGATTGGCAAGGTGGTGAGCGCAATTCAGGAGATCAGCGAGCAGACCAACCTGCTGGCCCTGAATGCGGCCATCGAGGCAGCCCGCGCCGGCGAGCACGGGCGAGGATTTGNNCGGCACCATCGGCAATATCCAGAAGGAGACGCGCGGAACCCTCGAATTAATGTCGCACAGCCGCGGCAATGTGGAAACGGGACTGAGCGAGACGGAAAAAGCGCGCGGCAGCCTGGAATCGGTCATCCGCTCGTCGCAAGAGGTGGAGAAGCAGATTCACCTGATCGCCACGGCCGCCGTCGAGCAGACCGCGGCGTCGGGAGAGATCGCCGAGAGCGCCAGCCAAATCTCACAACTGGCTACGGAAAACTCCCGGGCAGCCGAAGAGTCCGCCCTGGCGTGCAAGAACCTCTCCATGCTGGCCAGCGACCTGGACTGGATCATCCATCAGTTCAGCTTTACAGATGAGACTCAACAAGGCAGCAAGCTGCGAGCGCAACCGGCGAACAGTCCCGCTTTCGCAAGGTATCGCGCTTTCAAACACTGACCAATCAAGCAGAGTCGTTTTTTCGGTTCGCAACTCAAAGTCCGGTGATTCGGATCGTTCTCGGCAATCGATGCTAAGTGGCGGATCCACTTGAAAGGAATGCGGAGATGACAAGCAAGGATTCAAGACAACATTCAGGTGCGGCGGGAACGGGCGCAAAACGGTGGTTGATCTGTCTTTCAGGGTTGGCGGCCCGTTTGTTTCCGGCCACCGACGCCTGGACTCAACAGTCGGCATTGAACAGTCAGGTACTGGTTTACTCAGACTACCCGCAGCCCTCAAGCAGGGTTCAGCCGCTTCAATTGGAGGACTTTCCCAAGTGGGCAACCCTGGATGTGCAGTTGCGGGCGCGCGAGGAAAACCAGAGTTCCGACGACTATACGTCGGGCAACGATGCGGTGTACGTGCTGACGCGCTTCTGGGGCGGCCTGGAGGTGCGGCCGACCAAGTCGCTCACCGCGTATATCCAGTTTGTGGACGCCCACGCACTGGGGTTGCCGTTGTATTACGTGGCGGCAAATCAACGGGACGTCTTCGATGGCCGGCAGGCGTCTCTGGAGTACCATGCCAAGAACGTGCAGACCTTCGCCGGACGGCAGGAGCTAAGGTACGGCGACGAGCGGTTGCTGGGTATCAGCAACTGGACGAATACCAGCCGCACCTTTGATGGATTTCTGGGGCGCATTGGAGACAAGAACCGTCTGGACCTGTTCAGCACGTCGGTGGTCGTGATTCACGCCTCGTCGCTGGATAAGCACGGCGCCGGATTGACCTTCCACGGCGCGGTGGGGACAATTACGACCTGGGTGCCGCATGCCGTTCTCCAGCCGTTTGTTTACATCAGGGCGTTGCCGCGGGTAACGAGCCTGCAGAGCACGCATGGCACTGAAACGGAGGTGACGCCGGGCGCTGAGGTTTCAGGGAAGTACCCCGTAGGGCTCTTTTTTGACATGCTGGGCGCGCTGCAACGCGGCAGCTATGCGAACGATACAATCAGCGCCGCCGTCGGGTATTTGAAGGCCGGCTATTGCGCGGAGCAGATTCGCTGGAAGCCGCGACTGGCGGGCGAGTACGACTACGCCTCCGGAAATCCGAATATGACATCCGGCTCGACCCGGATCGGCACCTTCGATCAACAATATCCGAGCAATCACAACGCCTTCGGACTGACCGATCTGTTCGGCTTTCAGAACATCAAGCAGGAGAGAATCAATCTGGAGCTGGCCCCGGCCAGGAAGCTGACTCTGCTGACCCAGCAAGAGTGGCTGCAAGTCTCCACGGTACACGACAGCGTGTACAGCGGGTCGGGGACGGCGAAGGTAAAGCCNNAGTGGGAAAAGAGTATGAATCTCCGTTGTCACTGGCGTATTTTGGGCTGACCTACAAATTCAAGATCGAACGAAAGCCTTGATTCCGCCGTAATCAACCGGCTGAACCGGGGAAGAGTCTTTCAGGGGCGGGGAGCGCGCACCACGCGCTTCCCGGCTTGCATCAGGTGAGTCATTCCGCTCTTACCTCAAGACCCCATCACAGCCCGATGGCCGAACAGCCAGGATTGTCCTCGTCTTTGGATATCCATGCAGGGTTGAATTGCCTTTTACGGGCCGGTTTTTCGGTATTTCCGGTGTGTCAGAAGGCATATCTTGTCACACAGCCGGAACGGCCGAATCGGTCATCGATTTGATTGGAGTTACAGAGCGCGATTTGGAGCCCCTTTTCACACAGGTGGAAAGGGTCCGGTCGGGCGGTTTTCTTGAGGTGTTCGGATGGATGGTCGCTCGCTTGCTCAGTTCATCACTCCCGCCGGGTACGCTATGATTGTGCGTCCTTGAATGAAAGCGGGGTTAGTGAGGATATGGATCGACGGTCATTTCTGTACGCGGCAATGATTGCGAGCGCGCATAGGGCTTCGGGGCAGGGATTGGCGGAGCGCGGTGCGAGCATCCAGGCGAATCCAGAAATCAGGCGGCAATCTGAAAGCTCGCAGCGCATCGAGAGGGCCGTGGCAGCCGCCTGGGCGATGGAGCGGCGCGACTGGGAACAGGGAATCCTCGCCCAGGCGCTGCTCGAAGCCGGCGACCGCGAGCGTGTAATCCTGCTAACCACGGCGGCTATTGTGCAAGGGACTCCGGACGGACGGCTTGGTGTGGTCGTCTCCGGCGGCCCCACCGACCCCGCAATGGGAGGCGCGGCATACGCGAAGGCTGCGGAATGGACAGGCGACCCACGGATGCGCCTGGCAGTTGACGGGCTGCTGGACTGGATCAGGCACAAAGCCCCGCGCAGCGTGGATGGCACTCTGTATCACGTCTTCGGCGCGCCGGAGGTGTGGTCCGATGGCTTCAATGGCGCACCACCGTTTCTGGCCGCGATGGGTTTCTACGATGAGGCAATGGCCCAGATCAACGGCTTCCGGCAGCGGCTCTGGAATCCGCGGAAACAGTTGCTGGCGCACATCTGGGATGACGGCAAGCGGGAATTGAAGGACGGGAATTTCTGGGGCGGTGGCAACGGCTGGGCTGCCGCGGGCCTGGCTCGAGTCATCCGCAGCCTGCCCGCCAACCGGCGCGAGGATCGCGGACAGCTTGCCGAGTTTGCACGCCAGCTTCTTGACGGCTGTCTTGCGTACCAACGTTCCGACGGCCTTTTTCACGACGTGGTGGACCAGCCCGCGACGTTTGTTGAAACCAATCTTGCGCAGATGCTTGCCTACGCGTCCTATATCGGTGTTGCGGACGGCTGGCTCCCGGCGGGGTACAGAGTTCACGCTGACGGAATGCGCCTCGCCGCCCGCGCAAAGATGGATGAGTACGGCTTCGTCCAGGGTGCATGCGGAGCGCCCAATTTCGACCACCCCGGCGTTTCGACAGAAGCCCAGTCCTTCTGCATTCTCATGGAGAGCGCAGGCGGCCGTCCGATTTGAAACACGCAGATCGCGCCATTCAGCGGGTGCTTTGCCGCCCGTCCTTATTTCTGCGGTGCGGCGAGCACATGCGGATCTGCATAGAACGCTTTGATCGCATCGGAACTGGAGGCGGCCGGCGAAAGCACAATCCAGCGCCAATTTGTCTCCCTGGCCAGCGAGTCCGCAGGCGGTACGCCTGTAGCCACGCGGACCCCGAACGGTTTGCCGCCGGCGAATTGAGAGAGAAGCCGATCAAGCGGGAAACGGCGTCCTCCCCCAAGCGTTTCCGTGTCCAGCGTCATGGCATCGATGTACAACGCGCCGGGGAAAAAGTCTTCGAGACCGTTGTTTCCTCCGGGAATGAAACTGGGGGGCGCCGCTTCCCAGACCCAGGCCAGGTTGTGCAGGTTCCCGTGGCCGGTGAGGCGCTCATGAAGCTTCAGATATAACTCGCGCGAACCTGCGGGGCCGGGGCGGCCTGCCCACCAGTTGACAGTCACCTTGGCGTTCGACGGCGGAAAAGCCGCGTTTGGGGCCGGGCTGGTTGCGTTCGAGGCCGGATAAGGGCTCCAGAGCACGGCGAGATGCGCGTCGGCGAGCGGGCGCAGCAACGCGGCCGCGGCGTCGGCCTGGGCTTCCCAGCGCCGATTCAGATCTGTACCCGGTTCGAGCAACTGCTGCCATTCAAAATCGGTGAGCGCGCCGGTTGCGGCATTGTCGGAGGGGCGCGGCGGCGTCCAGCGCAACAAGACCAACTGGCCCTGCTGCGTGGCCCCGCGAACCTGCGCAAGCAAAGTTTTGGCGTCAGTGGCGCCAGTCAGATCGAGCTCGACCACTGCCGGCATCTTGCCGGTTGCAGCAACGATTGCCTGCACCTCAGCGGACGCCGGGTTGGCAGACTCGGCGACGGTTTGTCCGGCGAGAGTTCCGTTCCCTTTCGCCTCAGCCAGCTTGCCGAGCAAGGCGCGCACCTCCGCGCCGGCTTGAACGTCTCCCGGCCCCGGAGGCGCAGTGGGAGCGGGCAACGGCGCAGAGAGGCGTGGATCGCCGCGGTTGATGATATTCGTCGCGTGGAAAGTCGCCTGTAACTGGTCGGGGGTGTTGTAGCCCTCGGCCATTCCGCTCCACATCATGAAGTACGCCCAGCGCGGCTCTTGTGCAAGCGTATCGAGCGAAGGCATGGCGCCCACTTCAGCCAGCGCTATCGGTTTGTGAATGGGGTCGGCGAGCGCAACCATGCTCGAGTAGAAATCCGGCCGGTACGGTTCGTAGATATCCATGGTGAGCACGTCGGCGTAGGCCGCGCCGGGAAAGTAGTCGGCCACGGGACCCGCGCTGGTCCCATTGGGGCTGTTCACGTTCCACACCCAGACGAGGTTGTTGAGATGATGAATGTGCACGTAGCGGTCGTAAAGTTGGCGGTAAAGCGCGGCTGAGCCATTCGGTCCGGGACGGCCGCCCCACCAGAACCAATTGCCGTTTATCTCGTGATAGGGTCGGAAAAGCACAGGCACGCCGGCATCCTGGAGCTCTTTCAGGTAGCCGGCGATGCGGTCCACCTGGCGGCGCCAGCGGTTATTCAAGTCAGTGCCCGGGGTGAGCACCTGTTGCCACTCCCAGTCAGTCAGATGGCCCTGCACGCTGTCGCGAAAAGTCACAGGTTCATCGTCTGTGGGGCGCACCGCGTGCCAGGTAAGCGCAATCACGGCACCGCTGCGGTATTCGCGAATTACTTCGTCGATCATGGACGGACGCCCCAGCGTGGAGTCCTTGTCGTCACCGGCGGCGAAGCCGAAGTCCTGCCCGAAGATGCCGGGGAATTTGCCGGTCAGATCGTAAACGCGGTCTGAATAGCGGGAGACGGTGTTGGGAAAGTTATGCTGGCCGGCGATGGTGGCGTGGCCCGAGATGGTGTCGAGATCGTGAAGCAGGGCGCGCGCGGCCGGCGTTGCGTCCGGGTTGACCGGCTGAGCGTCGGGGATTTGCGCATAACCGGCGCAGGCCGTGCCGAGGCACAGGACGAATGCAAGAGACAGCCGCCGCGTGATAGCGAAACGCAATCGGGCGGCCTGGCGCGCGGATGCAACGTGGAATGGGTTATCGTTTCTTGCCATGTCCTGCCTCCCAGTGGCGGAAACCGCGGGCCCCGGTGTGACGCGGCAGGCAATCGAAGCCCGCGGACTCGTTTACAGAGACACCGCTGATACCGTTCTCAATTGACCCATCGATCTTACTGCCTGGCGGCCGGGAGAGACAAAAGCCGGTGCAGAGATGTGTTCGCGGCCCGGTGAAGGCGCCGAACAGGCCATCCGCCTGGTCAAACCATCCTGATATGGATGCTCCTGCGCAGCCTCCGCAGGAGGCGCAACGCATTGACTTGAATCTGCTCACTGATTGAGACTTAGTTCGACCGTACACGTGTGCAATGGAGAAGAACTGCCATGTTTGAAAAGAACGAGGGCAAAGTTCCGGTTGGGTCGTATGCCGACGTCCCGAAACGAGTTCTTCGTCAACCTTCAATTAAGGACATTGCGCGCCTTGCCAGGGTTTCGCACCCCACGGTTTCTCGTGCGCTGCAGAACAGCCCGCTCGTGAACGCGGAGACCGCCGCTAGAATCCGCAAGATTGCCGACGAAGCAGGCTATCGGGCCAGTGCCGTCGCGCGCGGCTTGGTCACCCGGCGGACGCGGACCATAGGGCTGGTGGTCACCACCGTTGCCGATCCCTTCGCGAGCGAGGTGGTGTGCGGGATTGAGCAGACCGCTAACGACCATGGTTACTCCGTCTTCCTGGCGGACTCTAATGCCGATCCGGTGCGCGAAAGAAAAGTGGTCAGGGCATTTGCCGAGCAACGCGTGGATGGCATTATTGTCACATCGTCCCGGGTGGGCGCGTTGTACCTGCCGCTGCTCGAGGAGATGATGGTTCCCATCGTCCTGGTCAACGATCAGTTTCCGGGCGCATTTGTGCATTCGGTGATGATTGCGAATCTTGAGGGAACTCGCGCCGTGACCGAACACCTGATCGGGCTTGGGCACAGGCGGATTGCGTATCTCGGCGATCAATTCGGCTACCAATCGGATGTGGAGCGATTGGCCGGGTACCGCGCAGCTCTGGATGCCGCCGGAGTGGCCCTCATTCCCGAACTGGTGGTGCATGGCGACGGCAAACCCGAGGCTGCAATCAAGGCCATGGGAAAGCTGCTTGACCTCGCCCATCCTCCCACGGCAGTCTGCTGCTATAACGACATGTCCGCGCTGGGTGCGATGCGGCAAATTCGGGTACGCGGACTGCGCGTGCCGGAAGATGTTTCCGTGGCCGGCTTCGACGACCTGTTTTTCTCGTCCTACACGCAGCCGCCGTTAACCACCGTTCGCCAGCCCATGCGGCGGATGGGGCAATTGGCCATGGAAAACCTGTTAAAGCTGATGTCGGGAGAAGAATCCGTGGCAAAGATCAGGGTGGAAGCGGAGTTGATTGTGCGTGAGTCGACCGCCAAAGCCAGAATGGTTCGCGGGCGTGGCCGCCGCAGCTAACCGGCATTTCCCGTGAGAACAGTGAATAGATCCCAATTCCTCACTCGCCTCTGCTTCGGCTCGATGTTTAGAATAGGTAGTTCTCTTGCGGCACAGACTCAGAGCGGCCATCTGTTGAATCGCGCACCCGGCGCGCCCAGACAGTGGGCTCCTTGCCCTAACTGCGATCGAGCACGAACTGGAAGACTAGAGGGGGCACTGGAATGACGATGCAGGAACCGTTGACATCGTTGCGTGTCTTCTGCGAAGAGACTCTTATTATTCCTGCCGTCCGAAAAGCTGAGCATGTGGAACAGGCAATCGCCGCGCACGGCAAAATCGTCTACCTCCTCACCGGCGACTTGGAAAACTCCGAAACAATGATCCAGAAGATTCTTGCCGCCGGCAAGCTTCCCATCGTCAACCTCGATCTGCTCAATGGATTCTCGCGCGACAAATACGCGGTGAATTATCTGAAGCGCGTGGGCGCGCGGGGCATCATCTCCACGCACCTTGATCCGTTGCGGCATGCGCTGGCGATTGGACTGTATGGCGTTCAGCGTACTTTTCTGCTGGACAGCGGCGCAATGGACACCATCACCAATCAACTGAAGAATACGCCGGTGCACGCGCTGGAAATCTTGCCTGCCAGGTAGCTCCCAAGATTCTTGATCGCGTGCGGGCGCTTTCGCTCGATCTTCCCGTTGTGGGTGGTGGGCTGATCCAGACCATGAAGGAAGTGGAAGACCTGCTGGCACAGGGGTTGAGCGCGATCTCGACCAGTAACCCGCTGATGTGGATTCCATAGCGAGCGCCCTCACTCAATGTCGGGATTGGGTAGCATGATGTCGCGGACGATGCTGTTCATCTCAGCGCAGGCGGCGATGAACTGACGCAAGGTGCGGCGAGTCGACCCGAACGTGTCGAATTCCTCAAGCGACAGGCCATTCTCTGTGTAGGCGCGCTTGAAGTCGGGAAACTTCTTGAGCAGCGTATCGACGATCGTGGGGTCGACCGGCGTGTCGATTCGGGAAATCACTTCGATGTCGCTCTCGTTGTAGCGCTTTTGCCAGGCGCAGGGCGGAGAAATCACGACATCGCCTCCGATCAACTCGCTCCAGTGCATGTGATTGCGAAAAGCCGCAGAGAGAAGCCGCAGCCGGTATCCGCGCTCGCGATAGATTTTGTATGCCTTCTTGAAGACCGCGACGCCCGCCCACTCCAGGTAGCCGGGATCGACGGAGAGATTCTCCTTGTCCAGAAGCACCTTGAGCCAGTCGTCGAGGCGGCCAACCATGATGGTGCACACCGGCCCCATGGTGGCGATCTCGAGGCCCTCGGCCTCTCTGCGTTTCAGGCCGCGCTCCACGGCCTCGGCAACGGCGATGGTTTGCGGCAGCGTAAAGCTCACCGTGGCGTTGATGCTCACTCCGCGATACGTCGCTTCCTCAATCGCTCGAATACCGGCGTGCGTGGCCGCGATTTTCACAATCATGTTGGGCGCCAGCTGGCTGAAGTGGATGGCCTGCGCCAGCATCGCATCGGTGTTGCGATAGTTTCTCGGGTCGGTCTGGATGGAGAGCCGGCCATTGCGGCCATTTTCGCGGTCGAATACCGGCTTGAGCAATCGCGCCGCGTTCACTGAAATCTCTTCGACGATCTTCCACGAGATNNAAGCCGAATCGTTCCACAGGCAGGTGGGCGTGGTCTGCGTCATTTGAAAGAGCGGACTCTTGTATTGGAGAGCCGATTCAGCGTGAGTCATGCATCCTCCAAAAATGCAAACGTGTGCATGAAAAACGCTACCACCGCCAACTGCACCGGTCAAGATTCTGGACAACAAGGGCGTCGTCCATTCACCTGCGCAATGGCCCGCCTGGACTCGCGAAGTAGTTGCATACTACGGATAATGACCTTGCGATCAATCGCTGCGATCTTCTTTGCTTTGGTGGCTAACATTGCCGGAGCTGCATTAGCGCCGCATTGTGGTGTGAACACGCGGGATCCCGCCAGACGGGTGTTCGCGAAAATAGACGACAAAAATGCTTGGCGCGAATACCGAAGCATCAGCCACGTACTTGCGCTGGACGGCGGGATTTCGGCGCAGTTGTGGCTGGGGACGGATGGCAGAGTTTTCGTTCGTATTGCGGAGCCGGGTGAAGACTTTTGGGCATATACAGAATATTGCTTCAACCGAAGTGGAAATCTAGTCCGCGTCAATTCTGAGCGTCGCACGGCTTGGGGGTGGACCTACCGACTCGAGGGCCCAGTTGAGAGCGGTGCGATCCACGCCGCGACTTCGGGATTCTTCAGCACGCAAACTGATAAGCCAATTCCAAAACCGGAAGAGGCGGACGATGTCTCTCAGGCTCTCATACCAACGCTCTATTTGGAGACAAAGCAACTCCCGTTTTCAAAATTGCTGGCTGCACCTTCAAACTGATTCGTCATCACGTTTTGGTCGCAGTTGACAGGGGCGGCTTTGGAGGTTGATGATTTTGGCGTGGTGCACACGTGTGCATTTTAGAAGCGCTGCACATCGAACGAGAACGCTTCGAATCGATACTGGGTAGCGAGAATCATGGGACTGGCCAAGGAGTGATGCATGAATAACTTGCTCGTCCGCCCGGAAGTTTTTCGAAACCGGATTGAAGACTTTGGTTTTCAGTTCCTGTCGTTCGAGACGCGCAAGCTGGAGGCGGCCCAGAAATACCAGGGCGAAACGGCGGACAGGGAACTGGCCATCGTGGTGCTTGGCGGCGTGTGCTCGGTGACAAGTTCGCGCGGTGAATGGCTGAGCATTGGCAAGCGCGCCACGGTATTTGACGGCCTTCCCTACACGCTCTATCTGCCCATTCATACGGAATTCACAGTCAGCGCCGTCACTGATTGCGAGCTCGCATTCTGCTACTCGAAAGCCGAAGAGGAATTTCCGGCGCGGCTGGTAACGCCGGACGATGTGGGCATCGAGATTCGCGGCGGCGGCAACGCCACTCGCCAGATTCACGATATGCTGCCGCCCAGGTTTCCCGCGCAGCGCCTGATCGTGGTGGAGGTGTTCACGCCGGCGGGCAACTGGTCCAGCTTTCCGCCCCACAAGCACGATGTGCACAACCCGCCGGGCGAAGTGGACCTTGAGGAAATCTACTACTATCGCATTGAGCGGCCCGAGGGCTTTGCGTTGCAAAAGGTGTACACCGCGGATCGCCGCATCGATGAGACACTGACGGTGCGCGATGGCGAAATCGTTCTCATTCCGGAGGGCTATCATCCGGTTGCGGCGGCGCATGGTTACAACGTGTATTATCTGAACGCGCTGGCGGGCTCGGCGCGCTCGCTGGCCGCATCCGACGACCCGGATTACGCGTGGGTACGCGGCGCCTGGCGCGAAAAGGATCCTCGGCTGCCCATGATTTGGTGTTGAGTTCAGCTCGGCCGCGCCGGTTCCGGCTGCCAAGTATCGATGGAATTGAACCATTTTGATCTTGAGGAGAGAAAGCATGAATACGCGCCGAATGACCATGGCCCAGGCGCTGCTCACTTTCCTGAAAAACCAGTACGTGGAGAGAGACGGAGAGCAGCACAGGTTCTTTGCCGGAGTGCTCGGAATCTTTGGCCACGGCAACGTGGCCGGCATCGGGCAGGCGCTCGAGCAGGATCGGGAACTCCCCTTTATTCCTATGCGCAATGAGCAATCCGGCGTGCATTTCGCCGCGGGCTTTGCCAAGGCCAGCAACCGGCTGCGCGCATTCGCGTGCACCTCTTCGATCGGGCCGGGCGCGACCAACATGATCACCGGCGCCGCGCTCGCCACCATCAATCACCTGCCCGTGCTGCTGCTTCCCGGCGACATCTTCGCGCGCCGCAACGTCGCGCCAGTATTGCAGCAATTGGAGTCGCCCGCCACGCAGGATATTGGCGTGAACGATTGCTTCAAGCCGGTCTCGCGCTACTGGGACCGCATTTATCGCCCCGAACAACTCATCACCACGCTGCCCGAGGTAATGCGCGTGCTAACCTCGCCCTCCGATTGCGGCGCGGCGACTTTGGCGTTGCCGCAGGACGTGCAGGCTGAAGCGTACGACTATCCTGAAGAACTCTTTCGCAAGCGCGTGTGGCTCATCCGGCGCGGTGCACCGGACCAGCTTTCGTTTGAATGCGCGATTGCGGCCATCCGCGCGGCCAGCAAGCCGATCATCGTGGCCGGCGGCGGCGTGCTGATGAGCGGGGCTTCGCAGGCGCTCGCCGAATTCGTTGCCGGGACCGGTATCCCCGTTGCGGAAACGCAGGCGGGCAAAGGCTCGCTCGAGTGGGACCACCCGCAATCGGTGGGCGCGATTGGCGCTACTGGCACGCTTGCCGCCAACCGGCTCGCGAATGCAGCCGACGTTGTCATCGGCATCGGCACGCGTTACTCCGATTTCACGACAGCGTCGATGACGGCCTTCCAGAATCCGCAGGTGCGCTTTGTGAACATCAACACCGCCGAGTTCGATGCATATAAAGTCGGCGCCATCCCCGTGGTGGCTGATGCGCGCGTTGCGCTCGAGCAGTTGACAACGGCGTTTGCGGGCTATCGTGTCCCGGCCGATTACGCGGCTGAGGCTGCCGATCTGAAAGCAAAGTGGGAAGCGGAGGTCGATCGACTCTTTCATCTCGATAATCCGGGCCGACCCGCGCAGAGCGAGGTGATCGGCGCGATGTGGGAGGCGTCAGGGCCGCGCGATGTTCTGCTCTCAGCTGCGGGCAGTCATCCCGGCGACCTGCACAAGTTGTGGCGCACGCGCACGCCCAACGGCTATCACATGGAGTACGGTTACTCGTGCATGGGCTATGAGATTCCCGGGGCGATGGGCGCGAAACTCGCCGACCCCAGCCGTGAAGTCTTTGTGTTCCTGGGCGACGGCACCTATCTGATGATGCCGAGTGAAATTGCAACCTCAGTGCAGGAGGGCATAAAAATCATCATCGTGCTGGTGGATAATCACGGCTTCGCCAGCATCGGCAACCTGAGCCAGTCGCTGGGCCAGGGCGGATTTGGAACCGGTTTCAAGGTCCGCAACTCTACATCCGGCCAGTTGGATGGCGACACGCTGCGCATCGACTTTGTGGCCAACGCTCGCAGCCTTGGTGCGCACGCCGTAAAGGCTGCAACCATTCAAGAGCTGAAGCAGGCTCTCGATGATGCCAAATCGGGCGACCGCACCACGGTGATCGTGATCGAGACCGATCCCACCATCGGTGTGCCTGGCTACGAGTCGTGGTGGGACGTTGCGGTAGCCGAGGTTTCTGAAATGGAAAGCGTGCGCGAGGCCCGGGCACGCTATGAAGAGGCGCGAAAGCGCGAACGTTATTTCCTCTGAGGTGAACTGAAAATGACGGAACGCTTGCAAAACTTCATCGACGGCGCGTGGCGCGACTCCAGTGCCGGTGAGGCGCTCAACGTCATCAACCCCGCGTCGGCAGCGGTGCTGGCGCAGGTTCCGCTCTCGCCGGCCGCAGACGTCAATCAGGCCGTCGAGATCGCTGAGCGCGCTTTCCTTCTCTGGCGACGTACCCCGGTTGTCGATCGCGTGCAGCCGCTCTTCAAGCTCAAGGCTCTGCTCGAACAACATCGCGACGACCTTGCGCTCTCCATCACCGAGGAGTGCGGCAAGACGTTGGCGGAGAGCAAAGGCGAGATGCAGCGCGCGATTGAAAACGTCGAGACCGCGTGCGGCATGCCGACGCTGATTCAGGGCACGAATTGCGAAGACATAGCGGCCGGCATCGACGAGCACATGATTCGCCAGCCGCTCGGAGTCGCAGCTGCAATTACGCCGTTCAATTTTCCCGGCATGATTCCGTTCTGGTTCATGCCCTATGCGGTAGCAGCCGGGAATTGCTTTCTGCTCAAGCCGTCGGAGCGCGTGCCAATAACGTCCCACAAGGTTTTTCAACTCCTCCGGCAAGCGGGCTTTCCGCCTGGCGTAATTCAACTTGTGAATGGCGGCCGCGACACGGTGAACGCAATTCTCGATCACCCCGGCATCCGCGCCGTGAGCTTTGTTGGTTCCACCGCGACCGCGCGTTACATCTACAGCCGCGCCGCGACCAACGGCAAGCGGGCGCAGTGCCAGGGCGGCGCAAAAAACCCGGTCGTGGTGATGCCCGATGCCGACATGGAAATGACCACGCGCATCCTCGCCGACTCGGCCTTTGGCTGCGCCGGCCAGCGCTGCCTGGCTGCATCTGTTGCCATCACGGTCGGGGACGCGCGGCCCAGCTTTACTGAGCAGATCGTAGCCACCGCGACCCATCGTAAAGTGGGATACGGCGCCGCTCCCGGCATCGAGATGGGGCCGGTGATCTCGGCTGAAAGCAAGGCGCGCATCGAGGGCCTAATCGCGAAAGGCGAGCACGATGGCGCGCGTGTGCTTGTCGATGGCCGCGGCCGCAAGGTTTCAGGTTACGAAGACGGCTACTTCGTTCTGCCTACCGTGCTCGACGACGTTCCACCCGATGCGGAGACGGCGCGCACGGAAATCTTCGGGCCGGTGCTCAGCCTTATGCACGCCGCCTCGATCGAAGAAGCTATCGCCCTGGTCAACGGCCGCAGCTACGGCAACATGGCGTGCATCTTCACCTCAGACGGCGCCAACGCGCGCCGCTTCCGTTACGAAGTGAATGCAGGCAATGTGGGCATCAATGTGGGCGTAGCTGCGCCCATGTCCACGTTTCCATTCAGCGGATGGGGAGAAAGTTTCTTCGGCGACCTGCACGCCCAGGCGCATCACGCGGTCGAGTTCTACACCCAAACCAAGGTGGTGGTCGAACGCTGGCCCAGGGAGTGGAGCCGAAAATTCTAAGGAGAAAGCATGAAGAACTTATTGGTTGGCAACGCGCCTTGTTCCTGGGGCACGATCGAGCACCAGGACACGAGCAAGCAAATTCCGTTTAACCGCATGTTGGACGAACTTATCGAGACCGGCTACACCGGGACTGAGCTGGGCGATTGGGGCTACATGCCCACCGATCCGGAAGCGCTGAATGCCGAACTCGCTAAACGCAATCATCTTGTCATGCTGGGCGCGTTCGTGCCCGTAGCACTCAAGAATCCGGCCACGCACGCTGACGGTGTGGCGAAGGCCGTGAAGACAGCGCGCCTTATCGCCGCGGTGGCCACCACGCAAGCGCCGTACCTGGTGCTTGCCGACGATAACGGAACCGATCCCACGCGGACCCATCTGGCCGGGCGCATTCCCGCGAGCGCGGGATTGAGCAAGGACGAATGGAGGACTTTTGCCGGCGGCGCAGACAGGATCGCGCACGCCGTCTTTGACGAGACCGGCCTGCGCACGGTTTTCCATCACCACTGTGCCGGCTACGTGGAAACGCCGGACGAGATCGCCACGCTGCTCGATCTCACCAACCCTGAGCGCCTTGGCCTGGTCTTCGATGCCGGTCACTACTACCACGGCACCGGAGGCGAGGATTGCGACCTGGTCGCGGCTCTTAATCGCTTTGCGGATCGCATCTGGTACATTCACTTGAAAGATCTCGAGCCGAATGTCTCGCGGCGCTGCCGGGCGGAGAATCTCGATTATTTTGCAGGGATGATGCTGGGCCTTTATCCTGAGTTGGGCAAAGGTTGCGTGGATTTTCCCGCGCTGCTGCGCTGGCTCGCCGCTCGCGACTACAGTGGTTATGCGCTCGTCGAGCAGGACATTCTGCCCGGCATGGGCACCCCGAAAGAGAGTGCGCAGCGCAGCCGCGATTATCTGCGCTCCATTGAATCGAATTTCACCGCAAACCAGCTTCTGGCATCTGCGCACTAGGTCTGTGACCGGGAGGAAATGTTCTTTGGGATTGTATGCCTACTGGCGGCGGGGACGCCGCCAGGACAGCCGGTCTGGAGACCGGCGCTACTATCCGCCGGGGACACATCTCTTGCCGGTCAGAGACCTAGTAACCTGCATTTTCGAGGGGATCCGCCGTCCCGATCCCCGCATGCAAAGGCTGGAAGCCAGAAGCTGGAAGCTAATCTGCTCAAAACCGTATTCTGCGAGGGCACAAAATGAGCACCAAGAGACTTCATTTCGGAATTATCGGCGCAGGCCGTATCGGCCGCGTCCATGCTGAAACTCTCGCCTTTCGCCTGCCGGAAGCCGAGATCGTTGCCATCACCGATATCAATCGCCACGCCGCGGAGACGCTTGCCGGCCATTGCAACATTCCCCAGGTCGTTGCCTCGGCTGGCGACATCTTCGCCGATCCACGCATCGAAGCGGTCCTCATCTGCACCTCTACCAGTACTCACGCCGATCTCATCGTGCAGGCGGCAAAGGCAGGCAAGCATATCTTCTGCGAAAAGCCCGTCTCTCTGAGCCTGGAAAAAATCGACAGCTCGCTGGCCGCGGCGGAAGCAGCCGGGGTACAGCTCCAGGTCGGATTCAACCGCCGCTTCGACTCCAACTTCATTCGCGTCCGCCAGGCGGTTGCAAGCGGCGAAATCGGCTTGCCGAACCTGATGCACATCATCAGCCGCGACCCTGCGCCGCCGCCGCTCTCTTACCTTGGACCCTCCGGCGGCATCTTCCTGGACATGATGATTCACGACTTCGATATGGCGCGGTTCCTCATGGGCGAAGAGGTTGAAGAGGTGTATGCCGCGGGCGGCGTGTTCGTCGACCCGGGTTTTCGCGAGGCCAACGACATCGATACCGCGCTGGTCGTCCTCCACTTCCGCAATGGCGCCATCGGCACCATCGACAACAGCCGCAAGGCCACTTTCGGCTACGATCAACGGGTTGAGATCCTGGGCAGCAGAGGCAAAATCGCCACTGAAAACCGCTATCCGAATCAGGTTGTAGTCAGCGGCGAGAATTCCGTTTACACTGATCTGCCCCTGAACTTTTTCATGCAGCGCTACACTGAAAGTTTTGCTTTGGAATTGCAGTTGTTCACCCAGGCCGTACTTGAAAACAAGCCCACGCCGGTCACTGGCGCCGATAGCCGCGTTCCAGTCGTCATGGCGCTGGCGGCGCGCAAGTCTTACGATGAGCATCGCCCCGTTCGCCTTAGTGAGGTCTCTCAATGAAACGATCCGCGCTCTTCTGCATCCTTACCGACATTCACCTTTGGGTGCCGGTCGTGGTGCTAATTCTGGGAACCGCACTGCTGATGACCCTGAGGTGAACCGGTGAGCTCGAACGCAACCGCCGCGCCTGCGCGGTCCACACTTTCCCTGCACAAGCTCGGCGTTTTTTGTGGCCTGGCCGCGGCCGTCTGGCTCGGCAGTGCTGAAGCACCCACCAAGCTGGTCAACGAGGGATTCTCTCCCTTCCTCATCTCGATGGGCATGGTCATGGGCGCATTTGTGGCGCGCTGGACTGTTCCCACGCTGCTGAAGGGCACGCGATTCCTCTACCGGGATCTGCGCGACAAGCCGCACCTGATTGTGTGGGCGCTGCTGGGCGGAATGTTGTGGGCCGTGGCCAACACACTCACCATCTTTGCGGTTCGCAACGTTGGTCTGGCCATTGCTTTTCCGCTCTGGAATACCAACAGCCTTGTCGGGCTCCTATGGGGCTGCATTCTCTTCAAGGAACTCCGCGGCTCTCGAACCAGGGATTGGGTTAAGGTGTTGGGCGGAGCAGCGGCCATCGTCTTCGGCGCGGCCGTGCTGGCCATTGCCACCGCGCAACAGCATGCCGGAGCGCCCGGCCGGGCTGCCATCGGCATTATCGCCGCGCTCGGAGCAGGCGTGCTGCTCGGCACCATGTATATTCCCTACCGCAAGGCCTACATCAGCGGCATGAACCCGCTGTCGTTCGTCACCATTTTCACTTTTGGCGAGTTGGGGACCATTCTCACTCTGGGATGGATTTTCTATGGCGGCGCCGGCAACCTGGTCGCTGAGTTGCACAGAGCCCGGCCCATGCTGTTCTGGCCGTTTCTCGGTGGCTTCTGTTGGGTCATCGGCGACTTGTTCCAGCAGTACGCCGCCAAATACCTCGGCATCGGGCGCGGCATTCCGCTCTCCAACACCAACCAACTCTGGGGATTGGCGTGGGGCGCGCTGGTCTTCTCGGAGATGGCCGGATTGTCCTTCTCGGGCAAAGTGCTGATCATTGCCGGATCGCTGATCATGATCGCGGGCGCTGTATCCATCAGCATGGCCGCGCCGCCGCCGTCGGAACTCGACAATTGGCGCCTGGCGATGAGCCGCGAGTGCGACCGCTATGGCCTCGACTCCAAAAATGTCGCCGCCGTGGTCCAGGGCGATGACCCGCTGGCAGATGATCCCCACTATCGACGCTGGTGGGAATTGCTCATCATGCTTACGGCTTGCGCAATCTTCGTCTGGCTGGCCATCGGTACACGCGCCCAGCACATCAGCGTCAGCCTTCCCTGGATGATTGTGCTCATGGTCGGTACTTTGATTCCGCTGCTGGTGTGCGGAACTCTGTTGTGGCGCCGCACCCGGTTCTCTTAGTCAGTTTCAGGGCGGATTCGTCCTGCGTTGCAGTATTCCTTCCCGCCAAAGTGCCGGGTTCGCCGGGTTCTCCGGTGCGCCTCTGCCACTCCGCACACGTTTGCAATCTGGCTTGGAATTGCACCCTTAGACGTTACGGAATTCACCGGATTTTAACCTTGAAAAACATCCCAGATTGAGTTTTTGATTCAACTTCGTCATTGTGCGTAAATAGCAGATAATAGGTACCCTAAGCGCATGTTCACCCGTAGGTCCCCATCCTTTTCACAACCTGACTGAATGCCCGGTTGGAGCGCGGCCCATTTTCGCTTGACACGCTCGTCTTGCGTTTGCTACGGTCCTCTTGCGGAAACAGACTTAGAGAAATCCACCGCCGAATACTGCCTCTTGTTGAATGGGTTAGCGAAAGTCCCTGCCCGCTCGTAGTCGCATGTGTTTGGAGTGGATTTTTTGTCTATTACAGGCATTTTAACGGCCCGTTCTTGTAACCTTAACGACCGTGAACAAGGATGAGTTCGACCCTTGCAAATAAGAAATGCCGTCCTCGTAAATGAGGAAAGACACTTAACCGTTTTTGAAACAACAACTTTGAGGAGGCAAAATGAAGTCGGCGAATCGATCTGAGGGGAATCGGGCAGGTACAGGCCTTAGCGCGAATTCTAAAACTCGGCGTTTCGGGTGGATTCTCTTAACACTGGCGCTCCTGTTCATTTTTTCCGCGAACAGGGCCGTCGCGCAGTACGACACCGGCACCTTGGTTGGCGTCGTTCACGATGCAACCGGCGCGGTCATTCCTGGAGCAACGGTGACGGTGTTGAATAAGGCCACCGGCGTGGTGTCCACGGTCACCTCGGGCACTGAAGGCCAGTACGAGGCGCCGTCGCTGCACACGGGCATCTACAAAATCACCGCCGAGCATAACGGTTTTAGCACCGCGGTGGCCGATAACATCACGGTTTCAGTGGGCGAGCGGCAGCACATCGACCTGACCCTTCAAGTGGGCCAGACCGCGACTACCGTGGAAGTAAGTGGCGTGGCGCTGCAACTGGAGACCGAAACCAGCGAGCGCGAACAGACGGTTTCTGGATATCAGACCGAAGCGCTGCCGCTGGTGAGCCGCAACTTCTCCGACCTTCTGGCGCTGGTGACCGGCTCGCGGCAAGCGCCGACCGCGGCAACCACCAGTTCCATCTCAAGCCTGGTGCGCGAGGGCGCCTACAACGTCAACGGCCAGCGCAGCATGTTTAACAACTACCTGCTGGACGGCATGGACAACAACGCGTATGGCGAGAGCAATCAGGGGTTCGACAACCAGATCATCGCCATTCCGCCGGATTCGGTCGCGCAGTTCAATGTGGTGACGAACAACGAAAGCGCCGAATTGGGGCGTTCATCGGGAGCGACGGTCAACGTTGCCTCAGCCAGCGGCACCAACAGCTACCATGCCACGCTGTATGAGTTCATTCGCAATACCGATCTAAACGCGGCAGGATTCTTCAAGCCTACGCTGGTTGGCAGCACCGGGGTCAGCGTTCCGTTTGAGAAGCCCACCTTCAACCGCAACCAGTACGGCTTGAATTTCGGCGGCCCCATCGCCAAGGACAAGCTGTTCGCATTCGTCGACTACGAGGGATTCCGCCAGACGCTGAGACCGCTCTACGTGCTCACGCTTCCCACGCAAAACGAGCTCAACGGCATTTTGGTCGTGCCGGTCAAGAATCCACTTACGGGAGTGACGTATCCGGCCGGGACGGCGATCCCGTCTGGCGCCATCAACCCGCTTACGTCCCAGATCCTTTCGTACTACGCACCGTTTTCCAGCACATTGCCGGTTTCCGGTCTCGCCACTACCGGCCTGTATTCGGATGACTACGCGAAGGAGGTCCCTTTCACCGACAAATCTGACAAGGGTGATGTTCGCCTGGACTTTCAACAGAGCCAGGCCAGCTCGTGGTTCCTGCGTGTCAGCGACCGCAAGGAAACAGGAGTCAACTATCCGACGATTCCACTTCCGCTCGACGGCACGGCGAATGGCACCATCCGCATTCTCGACCAGCAGGTGGCGCTTGGTTATACACATCAATTCAGCCCCAACCGGCTCGTAGACGCGCGCCTGGGACTGTCGCGCACCAAGGCCGGGAAATATACGCTCTCAATCGGCCAGAACGACTTCAATATCCCCGGTCTGCAGGACGTGCCCACGGCGATCGAGGGCGGCCTTCCCCAGGTGAGCATCAACAACTTCACCACCTTCGGCCGGCAGAGCACCAATCCGCAATGGCAGGATCCGGCGCTGCTCGATCCCAAGGTGAACTACACCTGGGTCAAGGGCAAGCACTCACTCAAATTCGGCTATGAGTACGAACACATCTGGATGGCAGTCAACGATAACAATCCGCTCTACGGTTCCTGGACCTACTCGGGCGGCTACAGCAACGCCGGCGGCAGCACGGTTGCCGATACCTACTGGGCCGATTTCCTCTTCGGGTTGACCAAGAGCTACCAGTTGGCAAACTACTTCGTTGTCCATCTGCGCCAGTCGATGGACAGTGTCTACGCGCAGGACGACTATAAGATCGCCCCCAAACTTACGCTGAACCTGGGAATCCGCTGGGAGTATGGCTCCCCTTATTCGGAGTGGAAGAGCAACATCTCCAACTTCGATCCTGTCAACCAGGTGGTGGACACCATCACCCCCGGAGCACAGGCGGGCAATGGCATCCAGCCGGTGACCGGGGGCGGAGTTTACGGCAGAACGCTCGTGAATCCGGATCTGCACGATTTTTCGCCGCGCATCGGATTCTCCTATGAGGTAATGCCGAACACGGTTGTTCGCGGCGGTTTCGGCACCGGCTACGTCCACTACACTCGCGCCGGCTCGGGAGACATCCTGGGCATTAACGCTCCACAGGCCCAGTTTGCGGTGGTCACACAGAACACCCCGACCACCACGAACAAGTGCGGGACCCCGCTTCCGGCAGAGATTATTGCGGTGGGCACGACGACTCCCAGCTGCTACGCAACTTCCGATCAGGGATTTCCATCCGGCCTGGTGACAACGTTCAATCCAGCTACCGATAACATCACCTGGGTTCCCAGGAATACGCCCGACAGCTACGTCGAGAACTTTTTCCTCAGCGTGCAGAAGCAATTGTCGAAGAATACCCTTGTCGACGTGGCCTACGTTGGCAACCACGGACTCAAGCTGCAGGGCTTCCTGAACGGGAATCAGAAGAATCCCTCCAACGGTTTCGCGCGGCCCTACGCCAACTGGCCGAGCGACATTACCGAAGCGCTCAATGAGTTCTGGTCTCACTTCAACGCGCTGCAGGTACGTTACGAGCAGCGATTCGTGGGCGGCCTCACGCTGCTGAACTCCTTTACCTGGGAACACTCGATGGACAATGCCTCGGCCTCGCTCGAAGGCAACACGCCGTCGCCGCAGGATGGCAACAATATCAAGGCTGATTACGCGCAATCGGACTACAACCTGCCCATCGCCAACGTTACCAGCCTGGTCTACGAGGTTCCGGTGGGTCAGGGCCGGCGTTTCGTTTCAGGCATGAATGGCGCCGAGAATGCAGTGCTGGGCGGCTGGCAAATCAGCGCCATCAATACCGCGCAGGCCGGCACGCCGTTTAACCTGACCTACACGCCCAATGGCAATCAGCAAGTGTCGGCGCAGATCTCAGCGACCTATCGCGGCGCCAACGAATACCGGCCGGACTATGTTCCCGGCACCAAGGTCACGCAGGGAAAATCGAACCGCGCCCCCAACAGCGGCTATGTGAACTACATCAACTACTCGTCCTTCCTGATTCCGCCCTACAAGGATGCGTCTGGGAATGTTCTGAGTCCGTTCGGCAACGCGTCGCGCAATCCTGGTCGCACGCCCGCGTTCAATGAAACCGACTTCGACCTGAACAAGAAGTTCAACACGCCGCTCGAAAGCATGAAGATCGAGTTCCGTGCCGAGGCCTACAACCTGTTTAATCACACCAACCTTTATCTGCCTAGCACGATCAGTGGTTCGCAGCCCACCGCGACGCAAACTCTGAGTTACGGGGCAACAGCACCGAATTCAGCGATTCCACCAACCGCCAATCCAACCAGCGGCGGACAGATCACTTCCACCTTCGAGCCCCGCATCATTCAATTCGGTTTGAAGGTGATTTACTAAATTGCTTAAACCAGCTGTGCCGGCCGCGTTGCGTGGCCGGCATACTTCGATTTTTTGTCCTTGAACCACTCAGATCGAGTGGCTGCTCTGACTCCGGACGCCTGAGATCGACTCCGGCCTCAGGCCATGCCGCGGATTGGCATGAATGCAGAGCAAGGGCGGGATCGATCTCGTTTGGCATTCCAGTATTACGCCACGAACCCGCGTCGCCCGGCGACAGGCACCTGCGCATCCAACCAGCCGCGCACTTTTTTGCCGCGTGATTTGGACCCTGTACGTGGCCGGGAGTTGAGGGTACGACCATGAGAACGAACATCCTGAAACAATTGGGGCGGCAAGGCGAGCAGTGGGATGTATTGGTGATCGGTGGCGGCGCCAGCGGCCTGGGCGCGGCCGTTGAAGCGGTTTCCCGGGGGTATCGCACCCTGCTGGTGGAGCGCTTCGATTTCGCCAAGGGCACATCGAGCCGAAGCACAAAGCTCGCGCACGGCGGCGTTCGCTACCTCGAACAACTCAACCTGACCCTGGTTCTGGATGCTTTGCGTGAGCGCGGCCGCATGTTGAGGAACGCGCCCCACCTGGTCCACGATTTGTCTTTCGTCGTCCCGGCTTATAGCTACTTTTCGCTTCCGTATTACGGCATCGGCCTCAAAGTCTATGAGCAGCTCTCCGGCAGCTTGTCGATGGGGCGCTCAGAGCTTCTCTCTCGCAACAGCACGCTTGAGAAGTTGCCGGGCCTGGCCGCGGATGGTCTTCGCGGCGGCATTCTCTATCACGATGGCCAATTTGACGACGCGCGTTTTGCCATCGCGCTGCTGCGCACGCTTGAGGACCTGGGAGGAACCGCCATCAACTACGTTGAGGCCACCGGCCTGCTGCAGGTTGGAGGCAAGACCGCTGGCATCAGGGCGCGCGACCGTGAGAGTGGCGCCGTCATCGAACTGCAGGCGAAGGTCGTGATCAACGCATGCGGAGTTCATGCGGAAGAGACGCTTGCCTTCGATGGCCACACGCGCGGATCGCTGCTGGCCATAAGCCAGGGAACCCATTTCGTGCTGCCGCATTACTTTCTGCCTGGAAATGCCGCGCTCATGGTTCCCAAAACGGCCGATGGCCGCGTGCTGTTCGCCATTCCGTGGCACGGCGCAACGCTCGTAGGAACCACCGATGAACCTGTCGACCGAGTGTCTGACGAGCCGCGCGCAAAAGCATCGGAGAGAGACTTTCTGCTGGATCACATCACCCGCTATCTTCACCGCACGCCAACTGCGGCAGAGATCCTCAGCGTCTGGTCGGGCCAGCGCCCGCTGGTGCGCAAAGGCGGCGTAAAAACATCGAAGCTTTCCAGGGACCACACCATCCTGGTTTCAAACTCCGGATTAGTCACGGTGACCGGAGGCAAATGGACCACTTATCGCCGCATGGGCCAGGACACCATCGATCGCGCCGCGGAAGTTGCATCGCTTCCCAGGGTACCGTCGCGCACGCGGGACTTGAGGCTTCACGGATGGACGCTGAATCCGAGTGAAGGAACTTCAGAGTGGGCGCGCGTCTACGGCTCAGATCTGCCTTTGCTCGACGCAATCCGAGCCGGAGATGCGGACCTCAATACGAATCTCGATGCGCCGATTCATCCGCGCCTTCCGTACCGGCTGCGCGAGGTGCTGTGGGCTGCGCGTCACGAAATGGCGCGGACGGTCGAGGATGTTCTGGCCCGGCGCACCCGCGCTCTTTTCCTCGATGCGCGCGCCGCCATTGAAGCTGCGCCCGTGGTGGCAGACCTGATGGCCAAAGAACTGAACAGGAGCGACGCGTGGAAGGTGAAAGACCTGTCGGACTTTATTGAAACCGCGAAGGGCTATATCTATGACGATTGCGATCTCCGCCGGGCGCCCATTGCCTATTCGCGATAGCACACGCGGCAGTTGCTATTCGGCGTGCAGCGCCACGTCAAACAGCAGCAGGCTTACGGTAGTAAAAATAATGTCGTAGCCCACCAGCATCTTGATCCACAGCGTCGGATCGCCTTCTCCGGTGAAAATGGACGTGGTGGCCTGCACCATGGCCAAAAGCGCAGGGATGAAGATGGGAAAGAGAATCAGCGAGAGCAGCAACTCGCGATTGCGGCTGCTCATCGCGAGCGCGGCAAAGAAGATGCCATTGCCGACCAGGGCCCATGTGCCCAGCGGCAGCACCAGCATCAGCAACCAGCCCTGGCCTGCGACGTGAAGGTTATAGAAGATAAAAAAGAAGGGCGCCAGGATCACCTGAACGACGGTGACAAAGATGAAGTTCACAATCACCTTGGCCAGGTAGAGCTCAGCCGAGGACGAAGGGACCATGCGCTGGGCATCCATCACCTGGTGGCGAATTTCGCGCGCCCATGCCTGATTGAGCGCGCTCACTGAGGCGAACATGGTGGCCACGCAGAGTACGCCGCCGGCAATCTGCTGTGAAAATTCGCCGCGCGGGTCGAATGCGATGGAGAAGAGCACGACCACCAGCCCGGAAAAGAACAGCATGGAGATCACCGCGTCGAGCGAGCGCCACTCGATGCGCAGGTCTTTCAGGAGATGAGTCCACAGGGCGCGCATCACGCTGGCTGGCCCTCCGAAGCTGCGGGATTCAAATCGTCGGATTTGGCAGTGTCTTTTGTCAGGTCCGCGGTTTGGGCCGCGGCGGCGCGGAAATAGTCGTCGGGGCTTAGGACTAACTGTGTTCCTCGCGTTCCGGCCGAGACGCTGATCTTGTCGAACAGGATTGCAGTCTCATCGACGAAGGCCGGAAAAGGCTTCCTGGCGCCGAAGACCGTCACACCACCGCGAATGTAGCCGGTGAGCGGCTGCACATCCTTGAGGGGAACCATTTCAGCCTTGCGCAGCCCGGCTGATCGAGCAAGCTTCTTGAAGTCCAGCTCGGCATTGCCGGGAATCACGGCGAATACATAGACGCCTGCCCCGCCCGTCGTAAGCAGCGTCTTAAAAACCTGCTCGGCAGGCATGGCGATTTTTTTTGCGACTGTAGTTGCCGAGAGATCGTTGGGATCGACTTCGTATTCGCGCAGTTCAAACGGGATGCCGAGGGATTCAAGAAGGCGGGCGCCGTTGGTTTTCATAACGTCGGCCTTCCCGGCTCGAAAGACGCTATCCGGCCGGCGTGCAGCGTCAGTACCCAGTCGGCGATGGGCGCGGCCAGCTCGCGCTGATGGGTGGTGAGCACAATTGTGCGATCGCTCTGGCGGAAGCCGGCCAGCATTTCTACCATCTGCCGGGCGCTTTCGACGTCCATGTTTGAGAACGGCTCATCGAGCAGAAGCAATTCGGGAATGGGGAGCAGAACGCGGGCCAGCGAAGTGCGCTGGCGCATGCCTTGCGAATACTGGCCCAGGGTGCGTTTCAGATCGGGGTCGAGACCCACCTGGCGCAGCGCATCGGCCGTCGGCAGGCAGTCGCGGCCGGGATAGAGATCGGCAAAATAGCGCAGATTTTCCTGTGCGGTCAGCTCGTCGTAGAGCATGGGTGCATGGCTCATGTATGCGATGCGCGCGCGGGCCTGCTGTGGCTCGAGGCCGTTGAAGACTCGGACCGTGCCGAAACTGGGGCGCAGCAGTCCGGCCAGAATCCTCAAAAGTGTTGACTTGCCGGCGCCGTTCTCGCCCAGCAGGACGTAGCACCGGCCCGGTTCAAAGTCAGCGGAAACCTGGCGCAGCGCGGCAAAAGAACCAAAGAGCTTTGAAACCTGATCGAGCCGGGCGCAGAGCGTAGTGCGGGCGGGCTCGGATGGGTTGGCGCTCATTCGATCAGTTGGCTGCGGTCTGGTTGGCGGCGGGCGCTGCCGGCGCGGCGCTGGACGCAGCGGCGGGTTTGGCGTTGGCAGGACCTGCCGGCGCCGCGCCGGGCTGCACGGGCGCGTATTTGCTTGCGCACTTGGCCTGAAGCACGTTGGCGTGGAATACTCCGTCACGTCCATAGGTACCCATCGCCAGCGCCTGCGCATCGTCTTTGAAAGTGTCAGGAGGCGGCTCAGAGCCCTTGTAAACCACCTTCAGCAGCCGGCCGCTGCCGGCCTTGGGAGAGTGGCTCTCAAACTCATTCATTACAAAATCGACGTGGGTGCCGTTCTGTTCGATGGAGCCGGGCTGAACGAAGCCTTCAACACGCAGCTGGCTGTGGTAGGCCTTGTCGCCCAACCCGCCGAGCTCGGCAATGGTCACATAGTAGCTCTTGTTCGCCCCGTAGCCGGTGAAGGCGAGCCATCCGATGGTGCCGACGATAATGGCAGCCGCAATCCCGATCCGCAAGGTGTTTCCAGAGATTTTCATTGTCAGTCTTAACGATACGAGGGTAGAGGGCCGGGGTCAACTGTTGGAGGCAACTTGAGTGATTTAGGTCACACCAGCACCTTCACCCATCGCAGGCGGTTAACCCCTTATTCCGAGGGGATTTAGCGTGAGGAGTTCAGGCTCTGCGTGGCGCGATCGAGCGCCTGCGCAAGCACCACCAACTGTTGTGCGGCGATTGCAGAGTTTTTGGCGTCGATGGCCTCATTCACGCCGGGGATAACGACAGCCNNCCGGCGTCGGTCAGCAACGCGGTTTCAGCGCCGCGTAGTGCGTTGTTCAGTTTTACCAGGTCGCCGGAGGCCGCGGCTTCCTGATCGTGCGCTCTTTGCGCCGCCACAGTCAGCCGCTGCGCTGCTGCCTCGGCCGGAGCAAAATCCAGGCCGGCCAGCTTCGCGTCTGCCGCCTTGTGCTGTGCCGCCTCAATGTAAGCGGTGATCTCGCGGGCGTAAGCCGTGTAGTCGTAAGGCAGCACGTCGGCGTCGGCCATGCGCAGCGCTTCCAGGCCCAGAATGCGGGCCATCTCCTGCAGATAGGCAAAATGCGGGTCGGCGTTTTGTGTATACCAGGCAAAATCGTCGAAGGTCGAGTGATACACGCCGTACGGGCCTTCCGACCCGATGTCCGTGGAGGGCACGCCCGCGTGCTGCAGGAAAGGTGTAAAGTCGGAACCCGAACCCAGGTCACCGACGCGGACCTCTTCATCGCTTGTGGGCGGCGCATTCGATCCTTGGTGTTCGTTGTCCTCGCGGCGCTCCATTCTCCACTGCTGATAAACCGTTCCGCTCACGGGGCTGGGAACGGAGCGGGTCAGATCGCGGAGAAACTGTTTCAGCGAAGGCACGGCGGAGGCCGAGAAATCCGGACCCGAGACTGCTACGTCCACGTTGAAGTACGCCACGGCATGGTCGAGCGTCTTGCCCTGCTGCTCCACCCACTCCGTTGACCCGATCAAGCCCTCCTCTTCAGCATCCCAACTGCAAAAGACAATGGTGCGTTTGGGCCGCCATCCATCCTTGAGCAGCGCGCCGACGCCGTGCACCGATTCGAGCATGGCCGCGGTGCCGCTACTCGGATCCACCGTGCCGTAGACCCACGCATCGCGGTGGTTGCCCACCACCACCCGCTCGCCCGGATATTCCGAACCCTTGATCTTGCCGATTACATCCCAGATGATCCGGCGCTGGTAATCCTGCTGCGAAACCAGGTGAACCTTCACGCCGCCGGGGCCGAGATGATAGCGGAAGGGAAGCGCACCCTGCCAGCCCTGCGGCACGCCCGGCCCTTGCAGAGCCTGCAGAATGGGTGCGGCATCGTGGTAGCTGATGGGGATGGAGATGATCTGCGGCTGGTTTCCGCCGCCGGCGATGCGGGCTGAGTCAGGCAGATCCAGCGTTGAAGCCACGCCTGGAGTTTCAGGATCGCCCGCATATTTGAACAGGTACTGGACCGAGCCGCGCTGCACGCCGGTATCGGGCCGCCAGGGGCCAATGGGCCAGGGATCGCCCTTGTAGTAGCCGTCGTCCTGCGGATCGGAGTAAATGAGCACGCCGGCCGCGCCACGCTTCTCGGCGATGTAGACCTTGACGCCCCGGAAGTTGGCGCCGTAACGGCAAATCACGATCTTGCCGTGGAGATCGATATGCTGCGCGGCCAGTCGATCGAAATCCTCCAGCCGGCCGTAATTGGCGTAAACCACGTCGCCGGTCAGGTCTCCCGATCCGGAAGATCCGTTGAACGGCATCACCACGCGCGGGTCGTCCTGGTACGGGTCGCCGTTGACATGTTCCCGCGTCGGCCCGCTCATTAGGAGCTTCCCGCCCGCGTCAAAAGCCTCTACGCGCACTTCTTTGGGCTGGTTCAACAACACGCGGTAGGGCACAATCTCGGTGTCGAGTCCGGCTGCGCGAAACTTTTGCGCTACGTACTCAGCCGTCTTGTGGTCCTCGGGAGTGGCGGCAAGGTGCGGCGCGGAGGTAAGAGTCTTCAGGTGTTCTCCGGCCAGCTTGGAGTCCGGCACAGCGAGAAACTTCTCCTCGACTTTTGCCTGGGCATCGAAGCTGCTGTAGCCAAAGACGCTCTGCGAGCCGGACGATTGAGCTTGAAGCGTGCCGGCAATGCAGACCAGGGGAAACCCGGAAAAAAAGAACGCAACCAGCGTCTTGCGCGAGAACATCGATTGTACCCCCCGAAAAGAAAGTTAAATGCGGGAACTCCGGCGGATGAATTGCGTCAAGTGCGGCGCATTTCTGACGCACGAAGCAACAAACCATCAGCTTACACCAAGGCAATGGAGAAACGCCTCTGAGCGCCGGGACATTAAGCAACGGGCTGAGCGCAGTGCGCGCAGCGCGTAGCGGCCAGGGGAATCTCGCTCAGGCACTCCGCACAGGGCTTTGTCGCGGGCGGCGGCGCGGGCGCGGGCGGACTGAACTTCTTGAGCATGTATTGCGTCGGCAGCAGAATCGCAAAATAGATTGCCGCCGCAACCAGCAGGAAGTTGATCAGCGTGTTAAGCAGCTTGCCAATATGAATCTCGCCCGGCGCAATGTAATTGGCCGGGAGCGGGTTCGGCGGCGGTGAAACGTGGTGCAGAACCGGCACGTGTATGACCAGGGTGGAGAAATCCGGCGCACCCACCAGCGCGGAGATTGTCGGCGTAATCACATCGGCGGTAACTGACGCGGTGATCGCCCCGAAGGCCGCGCCGATGATGACCGCGACCGCCAGGTCCACAACATTCCCACGAAGAATAAAATCCCGAAATCCTTTCAGCATCGCTACCTCCTGTGCCTCATCGGCTGTGCGGTATTGGTTTGATTGGCCACGCGGCTGGACGGTCGATCCATCCCGCCAGGGCGCCGTTGGGTGGTTTGCTCTGAACATGCTACACGGCGGATGCGGAGAGTCGTATGAGGAAAAATCCACTGAACTGCGCGCCGATCAGGGGCTCATCATGCGAGTGTCAGCAGAGCGACGATCGCGGCCAGGACCATCAGTTCGGAATAGAGCAGGATGAGCACGCCGGCGTGATAGAGGCTCCATCTGCGTTGCAGGCAGCGGGCCGTCTCGGCCATTCCCCAGGCCGCAATCAACAGAACGAGAATCTGCCAATTCGAGCCGTGGATGTTTTCGATATAAGGAAAGCCGGCCAGCCGCAGGCTTGCCGCGAACGCCCCCATCGACAGCAGGATGCCGCGGGGAAGCGACCGTTGCCGCAATCGAAAGATGGAGAGCCGGGGAAGCACGACACTTACAACTGTAGTACGGCAAATCTAGCCCGCCACCAGTTCCATCTCGCGTAGTGAGCCGATGTAAGGAGCACGCAGGACGCCGCGTTCGGTGATGATGGCGGTGACGTACTTAGCCGGAGTCACGTCAAAGGCGGGATTGCAGATGCCAACCCCGTTGGGCGTGAGCTGCTTGCCGCCGTGGTGAGTGACTTCAATCTGCGGCCGCTCCTCGATGGGGATGGCGTCGCCGGTGGGCGTGGCGAGATCGATGGTGGACCAGGGCGCCGCGACATAAAACGGAATGCCGTGTTCTTTGGCCAGGATCGCGACGTTATAGGTGCCGATTTTGTTGGCGGTGTCGCCGTTGGCTGCGATGCGGTCGGCGCCCACGACCACGGTCTGAATGCGGCCAGCTTTCATGAGGCTGGCGGCCATGTTGTCGCAGATCACGGTGGTGGGAATGCCGTCCGCCATCAGCTCCCACGCGGTGAGCCGCGCGCCTTGCAGGAAGGGGCGTGTTTCGTCGGCGTAAACATGGATGCGCTTGCCCTGTTCGAAAGCGGCGCGAATCACGCCCAGGGCTGTCCCGTAGCCGCACGTGGCCAGCGCGCCTGCGTTGCAATGTGTCAATACACCGCCCTCTTGCGGCAACAGCGCGGCTCCAAATGCGCCCATCGTTTTGCAGGCGGCGATGTCTTCCCGATACATGTCGTGCGCTTCAGCGAAAGTTTTTTCCTGAATTTCGATTAAAGTCGCGCCGCCAGCCAGCAGCTTTGCAAAAAGCGCTTTCATGCGGTCGATGGCCCAGAAGAGATTCACGGCAGTGGGCCGGGTCCCGGCCAGCCGCGCGCAGATTTTTTCAAACTCCGGAGCGAACTCTTCGGGCGTGGAGGCAGCCGTATGCCTTGCGCCCAGGGCGATGCCGTAAGCGGCAGAGACGCCGATGGCCGGCGCGCCGCGCACCACCATGGTGACGATGATTTCCGCCACCTGCTCATAGGTGGTGGCAAGCACGTAGCTCTCCTCGAGCGGAAGCTTGGTTTGGTCAATGAAGCGAACGCCTTCGGAGGTCCAGGTCAGAGTAGGTATCATGCTCTTCCAGTGTAAACTGTGGCCGGGTGCGGGACGGAGCGGGACCAGTGCGGCTGAAAACATTTTCAATTTTTGCTGGACGCACCCTTGCCCCGATGGATACATTGGTTCCGATAGCTGAGTCTGGTTTCCGCGCTCAAGTGCCGTGCAGCCGGCCAATTTGCGCCGCGACAGCTCAGATACCCCGCGACTTCAAGGAGCCATCTTGCAACTTACATCCGTCGACTGGCTGATCATGTTGCTCTACTTCTTCTTTGTGCTGGGCATCGGTTTTGCCCTCAAGCGCTACATGAAGACGAGCAAGGACTTTTTTCAGGCCGGTCGCGCGTTGCCCGCATGGATCTGTGGCCTGGCCTTCATCAGTGCCAATCTGGGTGCGCAGGAAGTCATCGGCATGGGCGCTTCGGGAGCCAAGTATGGCCTCGAGACAGCCCATTTCTACGGCATCGGCGCTATTCCGGCCATGATTTTCGTGGGCATCTTCATGATGCCTTTTTACTACGGCTCGAAGGCGCGGTCGGTGCCCGAGTTCCTGCGCATGCGCTTCGATGAAAAAACCCGCGCGCTCAACGCCTGCTCGTTTGCAGTGATGACCGTCTTCAGCTCCGGCATATCGATGTACGCGATGGCGCGGCTCATCGAGGCCCTGCACGTGTTCGACGGGCTGTTCCGCGCGCTGGGCTGGCCTCAGGGAGGCATTTTCACTTTCTCCATCTGCCTGTCTGCGTTGATTGTTCTTCTTTATATTTTTCTGGGCGGGCTCACCAGCGCAATCTACAACGAGGTGCTGCAGTTCTTTCTTATCGTTGCGGGTTTTCTGCCGCTGGTGCTGCTGGGACTGAAGAACATTGGGGGTTGGTCCGGCCTCAAGGCTTCAGTGCCCGTGGCCTACATGCATGAGTGGAAAGGCATGATGCATGCCAGCACCAACCCCATGGGGATTGACATTATCGGAGTGGGCATGGGTCTGGGCTTTGTGCTCGGCTCCGGATACTGGTGCACGGATTTTCTGGTGATTCAGACGGCCATGGCCTCGCACAATATGGAGTCGGCGAGGCGTGTTCCTCTTATTGCCGCCGTTCCCAAAATGCTGTTTCCATTTCTGGTGATTGTTCCCGGGCTGCTGGCACTCGGCCTGCCCACGCCGCACAGCACAACCGTGGTGCGCACCGAAAACGGAGTGATCTATCACGAAATCAATGTTGTGCCGCCAGAGGTGGAGGCGGGACACGGATTGATTCCCGCGAAGGTTAACCCGGTGACCGGCAAGCCGATGCTCGATGCCAGCGGACGCCCGCTGTTGGACTACGACATGGCCACGCCCAATCTGCTGCTGCATTATTTTCCTACCGGCATCCTGGGCCTGGGTTTAACCGCGCTGCTGGCCAGCTTCATGAGCGGCATGGCGGGCAATGTTACCGCCTTCAATACGGTATTCACCTACGATCTTTACCAGTCGTACATCCATAAAGGCGCCTCGGACCGGCATTACATGGCGGTGGGCCGATGGGCCACTGTGGGTGGCATTCTGCTCTCCATCTGCACGGCCTACGCCGCCATCAATTTCAACAACATCATGGATACGCTGCAATTGGTTTTTTCGTTCGTCAATGCGCCGCTCTTTGCCACCTTCCTGCTGGGAATGTTCTGGAAGCGAGCTACCGGGCACGGCGCATTTGCGGGGTTGATCACCGGAACCGCGGCGGCCATGCTGCATCACGGGCTCACGCTGCCGATTGAAGCGCATCCGGGCATTCACGGCGGATGGATCACCGTGCTGCATCATTATCCAAGCGACATGGCGCAGAATTTCTATGGAGCCATCTACGCCTTCAGCGCCAATTTTGTGGTAGCCGTGGTGGTGAGCCTCTTCACCAAGCCTTATCCCGAATCGCAGTTGGTGGGCCTGGTGCACTCACTTACGCCCAAGCCCTCCCACGAGCATCTCAAGTGGTGGAAGCGTCCTGAAGCGCTGGCCGTCGCTATTCTGCTGGTGGCCGTTGCCCTGAATATTTTCTTTGCCTGAGGAGAGAGGAAAACCATGAATCTCGATCTGCGCGTTCCCATGGGGTTGATGTTCACCTTGACGGGAATGATCCTTACGGCATTCGGCCTGGCCACCAGGGACAATACTGCCCTCTATGCCAGGAGCCTGGGCATCGACGCGAATCTCTGGTGGGGAATCGTGCTGCTTGCCTTCGGAATCATCATGCTGACGCTCGGACGCCGCAGCCAGATGCGCATGGCGCGAGAGGAAGAGAAAAAAGGGAAAACAGAAATAAAATAGCGCCTTGCCGAAATTTGTTTGAGCAGGGAAAACCGCAATCGGAATGATGTAGCCTGTTGCCATGTGCGGCCGATATTACAGGCGATCTGACAAGCAGAGAATCGCGGAGGCTTACCGCCTCGGCGAAATTCCATTCGACCTGGTTCTCCCCGACTGGAATTTCAATATAGCTCCTACCACTTTCCAGCCCGTGATCCGGCTGAATCGAGATGCGGGCGGGCGCGAGATGGTGCTCATGCGTTGGGGCCTCGTTCCTTTTTTCACCAGGCATCTATCGGATGTGAAGGGAATCTCGACCATCAATGCCCGCGCTGAGACAGTGCGGACGAGTCCCACCTGGCGGACGCCATTCAAGAAGCGCCGCTGCCTGGTTCCCGCGGACGGCTTTTACGAGTGGAAGCGCGTGGATGAGAAGACCAGGCAGCCCTACGCATTCCGGCTGGCCAACGATGCCCCGCTGGCGTTTGCCGGCCTGTGGGATCGATGGAAAGCGCCCGACGAGAGCTGGCTCGAATCGTTCAGTATCGTCACCACCAGCGCCAACGAGTTAATGGCGCCGGTTCATAACCGCATGCCGGTCATTGTCCACAAGCGCGACTACGACCGATGGCTTGACCAGGAGGAAGACCCGACTCCGGTGGACATTCTGCGGCCCTACGAGGCCGAAGAGATGGCGTGCGGGCCGTGCAATCCGAAGGTCGGCAATGCGAGGAAC
>PLSH01000116.1:3728-10284 GCA_003165095.1 Acidobacteriaceae bacterium | reverse complement strand
TCGGCGGCCACATCGTCGGTGGAGCGCTTGCGCCAGGCGTGTCCGCTGAGGGTCTGCGGCCAGAGGCAGAATGTGCACTGGGCAGGGCAGCCGCGGGTGGAGTAGAGCGCGATGTAGGGATGGAGCAGAAAGGGCACGTTGTAGCGCGTGACGTCCATATCGCGCTTGTAGATTTTGGTGGCCCAGGGCATGGCGTCGAGATCTTCGATCTGGGGGCGATCGTCATTGTGGAAGATCTTGCCGTCCTGCTTGTAGCTGATTCCGAGGATTTCGTTGAGGGGCTTGCCCTGCGCGTACTCGACGACGGAATAATCGAACTCGCGGCGGCAGATGAAGTCGAGGACGGAGCACTCGTTGAGGGCGCGCTCGGGGTCGGTGGTGACGGGCGGTCCCACNNTCGAACTCCTTGCAAATCTTGATGGTTTCCTCGGCGGAGACGTGATGGGGAGGCGCGTCGAGGAGGCGCGAGCCCTCGAGCAGTCCCGCCGGGTAGGTGAGCCACACGGGGTACCAGTAGGATTCGATTTCGCGCGTCGCGGGCCAGCGCGAGCTTGCGCCACCGTCGAAGTTCTTAAACGAGGGCGGGTTCAGAAAGAGTGTTTTCAGGGGCATTGGCATCTCTTTCATTCTAACATTTCGGGGGTTTTTCGGGGTGTTTTTGCGGTATGTTGCCTATTTTGTGTGCAATTCGTCGAGCCAGTCCTGCATGTGGCCAAGGGCGCGGAGGAGATTGAGGCGCGCCCTGGCGAGATCGAGGCCGGCGTCGATCGAGTCGATGTAGTTCTGGCGCTCGTCGATGCGGGCCTGCTGCTCGGCGGTGGGTGAGAGTTGCGGCGGCGCGCCGGGGCCTGTGCCTGTGCCATTGCCGAGCTCGAGCTGGGAGAGGACGGCTTTGAGCTGCTCGCCGGCGATCTGCTGTTTGAGGCCGGCGACTTCCGCCTCGGCATCCAGCTCGCGCAGCGTGCCGGTGAGGCGGGCGACCTCGATCTCGTCCTGCTTTTGCGCCTGCTCGGCTTCAACTTTGGCGCGCAGGGCGTCGGCCGCGGACTCTTTTGCCTTGGCATGGAGACCTGCGTCGATGACCGGGACCCGAATGGAGAAACCGGTGCTGAAATTGTTGGCCGGAAAGGGTTTCAGCGGATTGAAGTAACTCTCAATGTCGTTTAGCAGCGTGGTGTTGCGGTTATATTGCGCGCCGAAGCCGAACTCAGGTAGCAGCCAGAGATGCTGGCGGTCGCCCTTGGCAATAAAGGCCTTGGCGCGGGCTGCATCCTGCGCGGATTCAACGCCGGCAAGCGTTCGCGCGGTTTCGCCGGCACGAACGGCAGGAATCTCGGGAATGCTGGCGTGATCGGGAGAGATGGAGCCGTCGGGCAGTCCGGTGAGCGTGGCGAGCTGTTTGGAAAGCGTTGCCGCGCGGGTTTCAAGATGGAGCCGCTTGAGCTTGAGCTGCGCCGCGGTGAGCTGCGCCTGCAGGAGATTGGCGAGGGGATCGACACCGGCCTCCGCGCGCTGCTGCTCGATGGTGACAAGGCGCGCAGCAAACTCGTCCTGCTGGCGGGCGGCGGCGAGTTCGGTATCGATTGTATCCAGCTCGATGTAGGCCGTGGAGGCATCGAGAGCAACCTGCTCGCGTGCGTCCATGAGCGCTGCATGAGCAGCCTGCATGCCGGCGCGCGCGGCGTGGATGTTCTGGATCTGCGGCAGGCTGAAGACCATCGACTGCACCGTGCTGTCCCAGATGGTAGGCAGGGAGCCGGTGAAACCAACCTCAGGAAATGCGGGCAGGCCTGAGCCGAAGGAGATCGAGGGAACGAAGGCGTCGCGGCTTTGCGCGAGCTGTGCGGCGGCCTTGAGCACGTCGGCCTGGGCGATGCGCACCTGCGTGCTGTTCTGCTGCGCCAGTTCAACCACGGTGGGCAGAGACACTTGAGCCGTGGCCAGGGCGGGCGCGGCAGCCAGCGCGAGGCCCGCAAGCAGAAGCGTCAAGAACCGGCGCGGATTGATTACCGTTCTCACGTGCATTTTTCCCGTCAATGTCTCAATTCCTGCGTAGGCCGGAATTCATGGGCCATGGCGAAGGCGGCAGCCTGGTCCTGCTGTGCGCCGGCGGTGTCGCCGAGATTCTGTTTGAGCCGCGCGAGGCGCAGATGCGCGACAAAGGCCGGAGCTTCGTCGGTTTTGGAATTGCCGGCGAGATAATCCTGGAGCATTTTGGCGGCGAGCGCCGGATCGCGTTGAGTTTTGATGAGCACGCCGGCGCCGTCATAGAGCGCCACGCCGGCAGTTTTGTCGCGGGCAGCGGCGGTGACGCAGTTGTGAATGGCCCACTCCATCTCCGGCCAGCGTTCGCGGCGCTGGTAGAACGAGGCGAGGACGGACCATTGGAAGGCGGGATGCGCGCTGACAGCGATAGCCTGCTTGAGTTCGCGCTCGGCGGCGCCATAATCCTTGCGTTGCTCGGCGATGTCTGCGCGCAACTGATGGGCGCGGGCCGGTTCGACCCTGTCAAGTTGCGCGGCCACACCCTCGGCTTTATCGAGCCCTCCGCCCATGACCGCGGGGGCGTCTCTATAGAAGAAGCCGAGATCGGTCAGAGCGCTGGGGCTGTGCGGATCGAGGCGCACGGCCTGTTCAAACTCCGCGCGTACCTGTTTGCCGAGGGAATAGGCGCTGATAAACGAAGCGCGGCCGGCTTTCTCGCCGAGGGCGCGTCCGAGCCACATGTGGAAGCCGGAGTTCTGGTCATCGAGGCGCACGGCCTGGGCGCACTCCTGGGCCGCGGAGTCCCATTGCTGGAGGGTAAATTGCACCCGGCACTTGAGGTTCCGGGCTTCGGCACTATTGGCGCCGCCCTGGGGCAGGGACCCGATCAGCGCCAGGGCCTTATCCGCTTCGCCGGCCTGGAGGGCGGCATCGGCCTGGGCCAAAGTGGCTTTGGAGGCCTGCGCGAATCCAGCTACCGACAAGGCCGCGCCCAGCACGCCCGCGGGCACCTGCAAGGCGCGAAACGAAAAACGCATTAGCGCGCAACCTCTGATTCAATCTTGATGGGTACACCCTCTTGCAGCGGCTGTCCGCTGGTGGAACCGGTTGCCACGTAATCTCCCTGGGTGAGGCCGGAGAGGATGGCCTCGCGCGTCATGCTGAACTCTCCGGTGGTGACCGGGGTTCGCACCAGGCCGTCGTTCACCACTTTGAAGACGTAGGGCTTGTGGTTTTCAAAGTGCAATGCTTCGCGGGGCACGCTGAGGGCATCGGGCTGGCTTGAAATGGTCACTGTCACAGTGACGTTGGTGTTGGGCAGGAGGCCGGAACTTGAATCGTCGATATGCACGAGGACTTCGCCAACGGTGCGGGTCTCGTAGCTGTTCACCGTTACGGGGATGCGTTCGATATGGCCCTGCCACTGTTGGAGCGGCTTTGCGTCCCACTTGATGATGATTTTCTGACCGACGGCCAGCTTTCCCAAATCCGGCTGGTCGAAGTAAGCTCGGACGCGTTCGTGGGTGAGGTCGGCCATCTGCAGCACCAGTTTGCCTGGCTCGGCATATTCGCCGGGAGCGGCGTCGATGCTGTAGATGGTACCCGCGACGGGGGCGCGAATTGAGGTTTGGGCTTCAGCTTGCCGGGCCGCGGCCAGGTTGGCCACGGCGTCGGCGATGGCGGCCTGGGCTCGCGCTATTTCGGGCTGCGAATAGCGGTGGTGCGCGCTCATATCCGATGCGTTCAGGGCAGCCTGGGCCGATTGAAACTGCTGCCGCGCGGCGGTTACCTCGGCCTGCGATGCCGCGCCGGAGGAAGCCAGCCTGGTGAGCGCATCGAGATTGTGCTGCGCCTGGTCGACATCCAACTTTTCCCTGGCAATATCAGCGGCCGAGGCCTGGCGCTCTTCCTGGGTTCCGTTGTTCGCGGCCGCATCGAGCGTGGCCTGGGCTGATTTGACTCCGCTTTCAGCCGCCGCCACGCGGGCCTGCGCTTCAAGGCTGTCAAGCACCACCAGCAGCTTACCGGCAGGAACCGTATCGCCGGTCTGCACATACACAGCCTTCACGGTGGTCGCGATGGGGCTGTAGAACTGGTAGTTTTCCTGCGGCTCGACACGCGCGTTGGTGCTCACCTCGTTGACCAGAAGCGCGCGTTCGACCTGCACCACGCGCACGGTCATCCGCTCGCGCAGCAGGTATCGCGCCGTGAAAAAGACGGCAATCACGACGACCGCCGCACCCACCCAAAGCCATAATCTGCCAGATTGCGTTCTTGCTTCTGCCATTCGCTTAACCAGAGCCAGTATATAGGACTCAAAACAGGGTCTTAAGAAGCAGAAAAATCAGCGGGGTGGTGGGAGGGAGCGGAGGTTGTTGGCTCGTACAATGGTTCCATGGCATCTGAGCCCCGCTACACCGACGAACACGCCAAGGCCGGCCTCGACTTTGCCTTTCCGGCGATCGAGACCTGGCAAAACCAGTTTCCCGGGTATGAAATCCTGATCGACGATCCGGAGTTGACTTCGGTATGTCCTAAAACCGGCTTGCCCGACTTCGGCGTGCTGACGATCCGCTACATGCCGCGCGAGAGGTGCCTCGAATTGAAGTCGCTGAAGGAGTATCTATTCAGCTACCGCAATCTCGGCATTTTTCAGGAAAACATCGTGAACCAGGTTCTTGAGGACGTGGTGAAGGCGTGCGATCCGGTGTGGGCGGTGGTGCGCGGCGAGTTCAGGCCGCGAGGCGGCATTGGGACTACGGTTGAGGCGCGGTGGCCAAGACCGGCGGCGTAGGGGCAGCGAGTCGGCGAGTCAGCAGGTCAGCGAGTCAGCAGGTCAGCGAGCCAGCGGGGCGGGGCTTTCCTCGATTGTGTACACTCGGTCAAGCAGATTTTGCGAGGCTGACGGCAGTTGTCAAGTTCAATCCTGACAAAGCGGACGCCATGGAGCCCGGCGGCGGTAACGCTGGTGCTGCTGATTGCGCTGAATTTGCTGAATTACATTGACCGTTACATTCTGCCCGGCGCACAGCCGCTGATTCAGCACGAATTTCACTCCACCGACCAGCAGATGGGCGCGCTGACCACGGCGCTGTTCCTCTTCTACATGTTTGCGGCGCCTGCGAGCGGCTGGCTGGGAGACTGGTTGCCCCGCAAACCGCTGATTATTGGAGGCGCAATCCTGTGGAGCGTGGCCACGCTGGGCACCGCGTGGGTTCACGACTACTGGACCCTTTATATGCGCCATGCACTGGTAGGAGTTGGCGAGGCGACCTTTGGGATTTTTGCGCCGGCGGTGCTGGCAGATTTTTATCCGGCGCGCGAACGCACCCGGATTCTGTCGATCTTTTATTTGGCGATACCGGTGGGCGCGGCGCTGGGATACCTGGCGGGTGGGGAACTGGGCACGCTGTGGGGATGGCGCGCGCCATTCTTTCTGTGCGCGATTCCGGGGCTGGTGGTGGCCGGGCTCTATGCGGGTTTCGGACGGGAGCCGGAGCGTGGCGGGCTCGACCGAATTCGGCCGGCGCACAAACGCACGATGTCGAGAGAATCCTTCGTCGAGTATCGCAGCCAGGTGGTGAGGCTGGTGACCAATCCAGCCTTTTTGACGGCTACCTTTGGGCTGGCCACGCTCACCTTCGCGATGGGCGGCATCTCGGCCTGGGTTCCCACGTATTTGCACCGCTTCAACGGCCTGACGGTGGCGAACGCGAGTTTGACGGTCAGCGCGATCACGGTTGTGGACGGGATTGCGGGCACACTGACGGGGGGATGGATTGCGCAACGCTGGCTGCGCACCAATCACCGCGCGCTTTACCTGCTTTCGTTCTGGAGCGTGGCGCTGACCCTGCCGTTCGGCGTGCTGCTGTGTTTTGGGCCGCGCGCCACGACGATTCCCGCGCTAGCCCTCGCGGAGTTCTTTTTGTTCCTCAACACGGGCCCGCTCAATGCGGCCATTGTGAACTCAGTGAACGGGCCGGTGCGCGCCACCGCGATTTCAATCAACCTGTTCTGCATTCACGCCTTTGGCGACACGTTTTCACCGCAGATTATCGGCGCTATTTCGGACCACTCCAACCTGAGCATCGGGCTGGGCGCGACGCTGGTGTTCCTGGTCATTTCGTGCACGATTCTATGGACCGGGGCGCGGTTTGCGCCGTTGCTGGGGGAGGCAACCTGACGGTGGTTCGTGGATTCCGAGCCCAGGGGTTCGCGAGCCGAGTGAGGGTCTGGGGACCCTCACTACAGCCGGTCTGGAGACCGGCGCTACGTTCCATTACTTCGCAGGCCGCGATTCCTGATCCTTGGTGTTCATGAAGGCGCGGCCGCCGCCCTGGGAGCGCAGGTTGGGATCGCTGATGGGAGGTCGGCTCTCGGCGGCGTTGAAACCATGCGCCAGGCGGGGGTTGGGCTTGAATTTGGGAGGGCCACCGTGGAACTGGCGCGCGTGGCTGAGGACCATTCCGGCGCGGCCGTGCATGGGCTGGACGATGCCGCGGACCTGGACGTCCATGTCGCGATATTTTCTGAGCTCACCGACTTCGTCGCGATCTTCCCACAGACTGAC
>PLSH01000116.1:1582-3700 GCA_003165095.1 Acidobacteriaceae bacterium | reverse complement strand
AGGGACACGGCGGCGAGCAGAAGGACTAGCCAGCGCAACAGGCGGGTGTGCATAAGTAGCCCTTCCAGAGAAATGCAACAGGGAATTTCAGCAAGACTAGCGCATTTTGGGGAGAAAGCAGTGTGACGCACGTCGCGGCTCAAGACCGCTAGAGCCTGGCTACCCTATCCGAACTGAATAGATATACAGTACAAATAGATATATAATATAGGTGTATATCCGGGGGTGAGTCTTGAAAATTGCGAAGTGGGGGAACAGCCTGGCGGTGCGGATTCCCGCGGACGTTGTGGAGAAGCTTGGTATCTCTGCAAACGAGGAAGCGGAGATCAGGGTGACTGGGGAACACTCGTTTGAGGTCACTCGCGATCGCAGGCGGATGGAGGCGATTGAGCAGATGCGCACGATGCGCGTTGTGGTTCCGGACGATTTTGTGTTTAATCGCGACGAGCTTTATGACCGCTAGTTTGTTCTTTGACACGAATGTGCTGGTCTATGCGCTTACCGTCCGGGCAAGTTCTCTGGTTGATCCTCGCACGGTGAAGGCCGAAGAGTTGTTGAGCATTGGAGGCGTGGTCAGTGTTCAGGTGCTGAATGAATTTGCGGATGTCGCGTTCTGGAAGTTGAAGATGGATTGGGATGCGATTGCAGGTTGCCTGGGTATGATCGAGGCGCTGTGTGGGCGCGCAATTCCTTTGACGGCGGAGACGAACAGGGCCGCGGTCGATCTTTCGAAACGGCATGGGTTTCGAATTTACGATTCGTTGATTCTCGCAGCGGCGATTGAGTCCGGGTGCATCACATTGTTTACAGAAGACATGCAGCACGGCCAGGTAGTGGAGGGGGTGCGGATTGAGAATCCGTTTCTCGCTACGGCGATGCCGTGAGTTAGACGGGAGAGGCTTCGATTGATTCCCAGGTCTCAGGAGCGAGACCAGGGGCACCCGGCCGGATTATTCGGTGGGGGTGGCGTATTCGGTGCGGTTTCAGGTTTTTCGGCCGCGGTAGAGAGGGTTTCGGGTCATAGCAATCTCATGCCCAGCTTCTATCCGCAACGGGGTGGTTCGGCGGTGGGGGCCATTACCCGAATCGAAAATGGATATACAATGATAAATGTATATCTGGAGGTGAGAGGATGAGGGTCGCGAAGTGGGGAAACAGCCTGGCGGTGCGACTGCCTGCCTCTTTGGTGGAGGCGCAGAGGATTGAGGAAGGGGACGAAATTGAACTGATTCCCAGTGGCAGGGGGAAGTTCGAGGTCTCACCCGACGAGCGGCGCAGACAGGCGCTGGAGGAGATGCGCAGGCTGAGCGTCCCATTGCCTCCTGGATACAAATTTGACCGCGAAGAGGCGAACGCGCGCGGGCCGTATGAACCCGTTGAGGTTTCGAAGACCGGAACGGCGGCCGATTGATGAGCAGGGCTGTGTTCTTCGATTCGAACATCCTGATCTACGCGTTTACGCAAGCCGGAAATAAGACAAATACAGCGCAGCAGATTCTCAGTCTCGGTGGTGCGGTCAACGTTCAGGCTCTGAACGAAACGGCAAACGTGCTACGGCGCAAGTTCATCGTGTGCTGGCCAAGGATCGGCCAGATTATCGACGCCATTGTGAAAGCTTGCCCAAATCCGCTGCCGCTCAGTTTGGAGACACACCGAGCGGCGTTACGTATTTGCGAGCGCTACGGATACTCCATGTATGACGGGCTCATCCTCGCTGCAGCCAGGGAAGCCGGCTGTAAGACGCTTTACTCCGAGGATCTGCAGCACGGCCAGATCATCGAGGGAGTGCAGATTGAGAATCCGTTTCTCGCTACGTCGATGCCGTGAGTATTCCAAATCTCAGGGGCGAGAACTGAGGCAGCCCGCGATCATTGTTTTTCTTTCGTTAGACTAATGAGCGCCTACCAGCTCGCTGCTCTTCGCGCCGTGGCCGTAGTGGCTCTCTACGTAGCGGTCGAGGATTTGCTTGAAGTCGGCTACGATGTTGTCGCCTCTTAGCGTGGTAGAGAGCTTGCCGTCGATGTAGACCGGAGCGACGGGATCCTCGAATGTGCCGGGCAGGCTGATGCCGAGATTGGCGTGCTTGGATTCGCCGGGGCCGTTGACGACGCAGCCCAT
>PLSH01000116.1:0-1541 GCA_003165095.1 Acidobacteriaceae bacterium | reverse complement strand
GTCCGGTCGCCGTTGGGCTTGGGGGTGAGCGAGACGCGGATGGTGTCTCCGATGCCAGCGAGCAGCAGCGGCGCAAGGCCGGCTGTGGAGGCGATGACGCCTTTCGATCCCATGCCGGCTTCAGTGAGGCCGAGATGCAGGACGTAGTCGCAGCGGGCGCCCAGCGAGGTGTAGACGTCGATCAGGTCGCGGACGCCGCTCACCTTGGCGGAGAGAATGATCATGTCGTGGCCGAGGCCGAAGCGTTCGGCGGCTTTTGCGGATTCGAGCGCACTGACGACCATGGCTTCCATCATGACTTCGCGGGCGGGCAGCGGCTCGGCGAGGCGGCTGTTCTGGTCCATCATGCGGGTCAAGAGAGATTGGTCGAGCGAGCCCCAGTTGACGCCGATGCGGACCGGCTTGTGGTTCTCAACCGCGCACTCGACCATGACCTGAAAATTGTCGTTGTCTTTTTTGCCGATGGAAGCATTGCCGGGGTTGATGCGGTACTTGGCGAGAGCGCGCGCGGTTGCGGGGTATTTTTTCAGCAGCAGATGGCCGTTGTAGTGGAAATCGCCGACGATGGGGACGTTGAGGCCGCGCTTCTCGAGGCCCTCGACGATGTAGGGAACGGCGGCCGCGGCTTCCTCATTGTTCACGGTGACGCGAACCAGCTCGGAACCGGCCATGGCCAGTGCCGCGACCTGCTCGATGGTGCCGGGAATGTCTGCCGTGTCGGTGTTGGTCATGGACTGAACGACGACCGGGACTTCCCAGCCCACGCGGACGTGGCCGATTTTGACTGTCGGTGTCTTTCTGCGCTGAATCTCCGCCATGGTTCTAGTTTACCCGCACCGCGGCCCGGCGGCGAGGGGCAAGGCGGCCCGGTTCGGTTTTGCGGCCTAGCTTTTCATAACTGCTACCGCCGTCATGTCGTCCTGCTGTCCAAAGGCGGCGGCGGCCTGGGTGATGGCGGAGGGCGCAATGCCGGATGCGATCAGTTCGTTGGCGCGTTCGAAACCGTAGAGTTCGCCGTGCGCGTTGCGGGCCTCGGAGATGCCGTCGGTGATGAGCAGAAGCCGGTCGCCGGGCTCCATGCGAAAGCGCAGGGTCTCGGGCTCGGCCTGCAAGGTGATTCCCAGCGGGACAGCGCCGGCGGTGGGCAGCGGGACGCCGTTTTTGTAGGGAGGCAGGTGGCCGGCATTGGCGAGCGTGGCCTCGCCGTCCCGGTCGATGCGGACGGCGATGCAGGTGGTTGGAATGGCTGAGTCGGCGACGCGTGCGCAGAGGCGGCGGTTGAGGGCGCGGAGCAACTCGACGGGTTCGCGGATGGATTCAGCCAGCGCACGAACTGCGCCAACGATCATGGCGACGGTCATGGCCGCCTGGAGACCCTTGCCGGCCACATCGCCGAGGACCGCGAGCAGGCTTCCGTCCGCTGCGGGAATCAGCAGGAAGAAGTCGCCGCCGACCTGCTGGGCGGGCAGGTACTGGCTATCGACGGTGAAGCCGGGGATGGACTCGCCGGACTCGGGGACCAGCAGGCGCTGGACCTGGCG
>PLSH01000030.1 GCA_003165095.1 Acidobacteriaceae bacterium | reverse complement strand
TTCGTGGTTTCCCACCCATGCCGCGGAGAGACTGCGGCATGGATGGGGCACCCGGCGTTGAGCTGTTGTCACCAGCCGGGGCTGAAGAAGAGACAGCGAAAAGATTTCGTCAATGCGAGTGATCTCCCCGGAAAGCCGGTGGTGCGCTCAATATGACCTGTGCAAAACTGTACAGCGGAACCTAATTATGTAGCTGAATCTTATCTGGACAGTGCTGAGGACAGGCCGAAATTGGCAGTAACTTCGGGATTGGCGACTATCCAGGCTCTACCCAGTACCCAGAGCCTGCGATGTTTCCCGGTACCAGCTAAAGCCGGGCGGGATCTCTTGCGGAATCAGATGAACAATAAAGTACAGACGCCGGCTACGAGACGTAGCACACTGACGGTAGAAGCAGAACCATCATTTCTCGGTCCCTGTGTCCTTTTTCCCTTGTTTTTGACGATCTATCAGACTCGATTGGCGGCCTGCATCGCCCTCAAGACCAATCCAATAAAGACACGGGCGGAGGGAGATTTGGCATGACCTTGACCGATTCTACCGTCGGAACTGACACACTCATGGCGGCGATCATCGATTCGTCCGACGACGCGATCTACAGCAAATCGCTCGACGGCACCATTCTCAGTTGGAATCGCGCCGCAGAGCTTATTTATGGGTATACCGCCTCTGAAGCAATTGGGAATACCATGCTCTTAGTCGTGCCGCCCGAGAGACACCAGGAGGTGGAAGACCTCCTCCTGCGAATCCGTCACGGGGATCGTGTCAAGCACTTTGAGACCGTGCGCTTACGCAAAGATGGCTCTTCAATCGACGTCTCCATCACCCTTTCTCCGGTGAAGGACACTCAGGGAAGAATCACTGCTTGTTCGGTCGTTGCGCGCGACATCACTGATCGCAAGCGCGCGGAGATAGAGATACTGGCGCTCAACCGTGACCTCGAGGGACGCGTGGAGCTTCGCACTGCAGAATTGTCGAGAGCCATGGGGAAGCTCGCCGATAGCGTCAAGGAATTGGAGGCATTTGCCTACTCGGTTTCCCATGACCTAAGGGCTCCTCTTCGTCACCTCGACGGCTTTCTCTCCCTGCTCATCAAAAGGAGTTACTCCAACCTGGACGACTCGGCGAAGCATTACGTCGATTGCACGCTGCAAGCATCCAAGCGGATGGGCCAATTAATCGACGATCTGCTGCAGTTTTCCCGCCTTGGGCGCGATGAGATTCACAAGGCGCCGGTGGACCTGAATGACATTGTCGAACAGGTGCGGAGGGAACTGGAACCGGAAACTCGCGATCGGAGTATTCATTGGGACATAAGCCGTTTGCCTGAAGTGGCTGCCGACCAAGCCATGTTGCGGCAAGTCATAGAGAACTTTGTGGCGAATGCTCTTAAATTCACGCGCCACTGCCCGACTGCCGAAATCGAGATTGGATGCAAGCCCGAGCCAACCGGCGAACTGGTATTTTTTATTCGAGATAACGGCGTGGGCTTCGATATGAGGTACTACAGCAAACTCTTCGAGATATTTCAGCGGCTCCATGGTGAACAGGAATTTGAGGGAACGGGAATAGGCCTTGCAATTGTCCGGCGCGTAGTGGAACGGCACGGTGGCCGGGTATGGGCGGAGGGAGCCGTTGGGGCAGGCGCCACTTTCTATTTCTCGTTGCCGCCGGACAGCAGTTGCAGAGAGAGAGGATCAAATGAACTTGAAGCCAATCTGGTTAGTTGAAGACAGCGCAAACGACATCGAGTTGACCGTCGCGGCCCTTGAAGACAGCCGTCTAGCCAATCGTTTGATCGTTATGCGTGACGGCAGCGAAGCTCTCGAACGCCTTCAGAAGCTGGGCCATCCTGGAGGCGATTCTTTTCCCGCGGTGATCCTTCTGGATATCAAAATGCCGAAGGTCAGCGGCATCGAGGTGCTTCGTAGCATAAAGGCTGATCCACGCCTGAGGAATCTGCCGGTGGTCATGCTCACTTCGTCGCGTGAGGGGCCCGACGTAACCACATGTTACGAACTTGGGGCCAATGCATACGTCGTGAAGCCGGTCGAATTCGGAGACTTCCTTGAAGCCTTGAAGACTCTCGGGAAGTTCTGGGCTGTGCTGAATGAGAGGCCGGAGCCCAACAATGGCGAGGAGGAAATCCATGCAGTTCTTGCAGGCGAGCCGAGCTGAGGACCGAAGCTCCCTGACCCGCATTCTTCATCTCGAAGATAGCGAGACGGACCGGGAACTGGTCAAGTTGTTGCTCAGAGATGCCGGTATAGACTGCGAGATTACCGCGGTACAGACTGAAGCCGATTTCGTGCGCAGCTTGAATCAGGAGAGTTGGGATCTGATTCTCTCCGACTTCTGTCTCCCGTCCTATGATGGGATGCAAGCGCTCACGACCGCCGCCATGACGTGTCCAAGCACCCCGTTCATTTTCGTTACCGGCACCATAGGCGAAGACATAGCCGTCGAAAGCCTGAAGAGTGGGGCAACGGACTATGTTCTGAAACAACGAATGACACGCCTGGGTGGGTCGGTGCGGCGCGCCTTGAATGAGAGAGCGGAAAGGCTACGGCGCGAAAAGGCGGAGACGGACCTGAAAAAGAGCGAAGAGCAACTTCGCTTCCAGGCATATCACGATTCCCTTAGGTATCGCGGTCTTCTTGAGGCGGCTCCGGATGGAATCGTGGTGGTGAACCAGGACGGAGAGATCGTCCTGCTGAACGCCCGGGCGGAGAGCCAGTTTGGATACCGCCGCGATGAACTCCTGGGCCAGAAGGTGACCAACATCATTCCAAATGGCTTTGCGGAGCGGCTCATCGCGGACGGAACCCGGGCCGCGGCCGAGGCGCTAGCCCAGCAGATCGGCACGGGGATTGAGCTCATTGGGC
>PLSH01000431.1 GCA_003165095.1 Acidobacteriaceae bacterium | reverse complement strand
ACCTGATCGGGATCGAACCGATGACCTCTTCCATGCCATGGAAGCGCGCTCACAGCTGCGCCACAGGCCCACTTCGGCGGGGTTGAACTCTCTTATTGTCGCCGCTTGGATTCGATTCGTCAAACCCGCTCTCTTGCAACCGGACGACGGGTTGACGGGCAGATGAGCCGGAGGTTGCCTGAATGGCCGCCTGGCTGATTGTTCGCCGACGCTCGAATCCTCGATCAGGCGCCTGATTGAACCCCTGATTCGATTTCGCCGGGAAAAAATCCGCGGCCGGAAATTACTGGGGGTGTGCGCTCGGCATAACAGCCATGGAGCCCTTCTGAAGCAGCGGGGAAGGGTCCGGAGTGGGCCTGCCCAGCAGGTAACCCTGCGCTTCATCGGCGCCCATCTCTTCCACCAGCTTCAGTTGTTCCGGGGTCTCAATGCCCTCGGCGATCACCTTCATCCCCAGATCCCGGGCCAGCGTGATCAGCGAGCGGACCATGGCTTTTGTCTCAGGACGTTCAATCAAGTCCTTCACAAATGCGCGATCGATCTTGAGAGCCTGAAACGCCATCCGGGGCAAGTAGTTGAGGCAGGATAAGCCGGTGCCGAAGTCGTCGATCGCGAAAGCAACGCCGATGGTGTGCAACCGCTGTATCGACCTGGCAGCCGGTTCAACGCCGATCAGCATGGCCGACTCGGTGAGTTCAATCTGCAGCAGGCTCGGGTCGAGGCCGGTCTTGTTTAACGCTTCGATGACCTCGTCCACAAAGGATTCGCGCGCGAATTGCAGGCTGGAGACGTTGACTGCCACCTGGATGGGGCGGCCGGCACGAGACTGCCAGCCGAGAGCCTCGGCGCAGGCTTGCTCCATGATCGAAACTCCCAACGCAAAAATCAGGCCGCACTCCTCGGCTATCGGAATGAATTTGGAAGGAGGAATGGGCCCGAGTGTCGGGTGCGTCCATCTCGCCAAAGCCTCGAAACGGACCAATCGGCCCGAGGCAATTTCAAACTCCGGCTGGTAGTCCGCTCGAATATTTCCGTTTTCCAGCGCCTGGCGAAGTTCGCTCTCAAGCGTGAGGCGTTCTCGCACCGAATTGCCGAGTTCCTGGGTGAAGTACAAGGCCTGGTTCTTGCCGTTGCGCTTGGCGGCATACATGGCGCTGTCCGCCTGCTGCAGCAGATCCGTCCCGTCGTTGGCCTGGTCAGGGAAGATGCAGATACCGATACTTGCGCCAACCGTGATTTCGTGCCCTTCCACATGAAACGGCCGCCGCAGCGACTCGAGCATGTTCTCCGCCACTCTTTGCGCATCTTCATTCCTGGCGATGGAGTTCAGTATGACCGTGAATTCATCCCCGCCGATTCGAGCCAGGTTGTCTGAAACTCGAATCCTCGAGCGCAGCCGTTCGGCCACCTGCACCAGCAGCGCGTCTCCGGCCGCGTGGCCCAGGCTATCGTTGACTAGTTTGAACCCGTCAAGATCGATGTAAAGCAGCGCCATGAGGCTATCGTGACGCTGGGCCGCAGCCAGGCTCTGGGTCAGGTGAACGGCCAAATGCCGGCGGTTCGGCAGCTGGGTCAACTCGTCCGTCAGGGCTTGATGCTGCAGACTGGATTCAGCTTCCCGCTTGGCCTGCTCCGACTTTTGCAGCTCTGAGAGCATTCGGTTGAATCCAACCACCAACTGCGAGACCTCTTCGCTGCCGCGCACCGACACATGGGCATTGAACTCCTGCAGCGTGGAGACTTCCTGCATGACACGCGACAGGTCCTGAATGGCCTGGGTCGTTTCGGCAGCTTTTTTGAGAGCGAGGGTTTGAATCTCAACCCGCTTGCGCAGCATGCGCACCCAAACCAGCGCCACCAGGATGGCGAGCACCAGCGTGACCAGAACGAAGAATGCATTGTGGAGATTCCAGAATGGCGCCCCCTGCACCAGGGCCACGTCGGCAGGAGACCTTAACAATATCTTGAAGCTGACCGGCGGCTGATCGAGGAGCAGGTACAGCTTGTTCGGATCCACTTGAGCAGAACATATCCCGGTAAGCCGGAGTACGCTTCCCGGCAGAGGAATCCAATTAGCGGCACCGGAATCCGTCGTGCTCAACTCCGCGGTGAAGGTATGGATGCCGGACTGCATAAGGAGGCTCTCGCCGGTGGGACCGGTGATCGCCGCAAGCAGTTTTCCCTGCACTGAAACCAACCGCGAATCGTATTTCCCCTGCAATATGGAGTCAACCGTTACCGCCTTTGCAACGGTAGCTTCCTTGCGGCCCAGCGGCCGGGACTCTGAGTCTGTAAGGACGGGCGAATACCGCCCCACCAGCGACGGGTATCCAAGCGCCTCCACCAGGTCGCCGGGATGGAGTGAAGCGGTATCGCCGCGCACTTCCACTGCCCCGCTGTCGTCCTGAAGATAATACGAATCCTGGCCGGCCATGGTCACTGAGCCTCTGACCTTGACGCGGCGGCCAAAGTTGGCCTGGCGGGAAAACTCCAGAAGCTCGGCGATGGGAGTAGCCGGCCCTTCAAATTGACTTTTGGGCGCGGGCTCAATGACCTGGATGTCGCTGGGGGATGCAACCGCCAGCTGGTACCCAACCAATTGACGCCGTGAATTGAAAACCGTTCCAAAGACGCCCTGGATGTTGACTCTGGCGTCTACGAGGCTCTGCAACCAGCGCACGTCAGTAGACTGTGGTGAGGCGTAAACGTGAATCTGGCCGAATCCTGAATACAATTCGAACGTGAGATGCCTGGATTCTGCCAGCGATCTGAAGTCCCCTCTTTGAATGGGATGGATTACGCCCTCGACCTCGACCCTTTGTGAGTCTCGTATTCCGGCGGAAGCTTCGAGGGCCGTTACAGGCAATGGACGCGGGAGGGGTGCGTTCCCCTGGTCCTGAAACTTCGGCGCGACGATCGCGGGCGCAAAGTTTCCTGCATTGGTCAAACCAACCAGTAAGACTTTCTCTCCAACCCGCAATTCAGACGGGGCGCCCGAGTACTTGACGTAGATCCCACCCGTCGCATCCTGCAGGTATAGCTGACCCCAATCGGAATCGAAGAAAGTGATGACCCCGGAGATCCTCACCGGTAGCGCCTGGCCTGCCTGTGCCTGCGGCAACTCACGGACCGCTTTTACTGTCTTTAGTTCCTCAATTCCGGTGCCTGCCGCTTTATCGCCGGCGAGTTGCGCCAGCGGAATTTGAGTTGCCTGGGCGTCAAGAATATCGATGCGCAGGCCGTCCGCGCTCGGGAATCCCATCACTTCCACTGCAGAACCCGCGGGGATTTCCCGCGGAGACGAAATTCCGCATTCGATCGCTCCCCATCGGTCATCCAGCAGCAGCGAGGTGGGAGAGAGCGTGGCCGCAACGGAGCCGCGAATGCGGACGCGATGACCGCCCATCAAGGCCTGGTTGCTGTAGATGTCTCGAATGGATACGAGGGGCAGAACGCGGGGAGCAGCTTCCTCAACGTGAATATCGTCAATTGAACTTACCCAAATCCACTGATCCGTCGCGCCACTTTCGCCGCGAACCGCTTCAGGTACCCCAATGACGCGCACCTTTGCGTCGACCAGTTGGGAGAATGGGGCGCTCGGCCCCGGGAGAACGATCTCAGTTCGCTTGGGCAGGTCTGCAACAACCAGATGCACCCGCGAGTCGGCATCCGTTTGGATACCGCGGACGATTGCAGTCATCTGTACTCGTATGTCTGACCTGTCGCCCGCGGGAAAGTCCACGGGAGTTACCGGAAGAGGCTGGGGCAGTTGCACGAGGCCGCGAATGGAAACGACCTTCACCTTTGACAACGCGACACTGTCGGGTCCCACCACCGGGTCATAATGGGCCGTTTTGGTTGCTTCTACCGTGATCGATTCACCGATGTGGACACCCAGGGGCCGGGGAGATTTGCCGATTGCGATGGCTCCGGTTTCATCCTGAAGCCAGAACCTGCCTCCAACCGGATCCAGGCCGGTGACGATTCCTGACAGGTGGACCACGCCGCCCACCGGGGTCTGCTGCAATTCGCGGATTGTTTCATGGGAGAAAACGTAGCGGTAGTGATGCCATGCAGCCCAGCAGAGACCCACAACCAGGGCCATAATCGCTGCAATCCGAATTGAGCGGACCCCGTGACGGTACATATTTCGAGGACCTCTCAATGAACGCTGCTACGTCTCACGTTCAGGTGCAATCCCAAAAGTCACACCACGAGACATGGGCCCATACACGCCAGAATGCCGGGGCCCGCGATCAAATCAGGTCTTGCCAAGTCTTGCGTGACCAGATTGCCGCTGGAAACTTGCCCCATTTCCTGGACATGCGCCCAGGTACTGTGAACACTCCACTCTGGGGAGCGTATGAATGATAAACCTCGCCGGTCAGGGATGTATATCGACAGTTGGCTGTGACAGCGGCTTTGCGCGGACTGCTTAGAGCGGCAACCGGAAAGCATCGCAACCCAATGCGCCTGCGGCCAACTTCATCCCGTGCGTGACTTACATCACACGCCCGTCCTGCCTGTTCCTTTGATAATCGACTTGAGTTCTCGAATTGGAGCTTTGCTTCATGTACAGGATCATGGAAGCCCGCAGCGTCGGCCTCAATATCAAGCAATTTGTGGTATCAGCGCCGCGAATCGCCCGCAAGCAGCAGCCCGGCCAGTTCCTGATTCTCCGCCTGCATGAAAACGGCGAGCGCATCCCACTCACCATCAAGAGCTCCGACCCCGCGACCGGCACGGTGACCATCGTTGTGCAGGCTGCCGGCAAAACCACCTCCCTGCTCAATTGCCTCGAAGCCGGCGACTCCATTCTCGACATCGTCGGCCCGTTGGGCCACCCCTCCGAGATCGCCAACTACGGCACCGCTGTAATTCTGGCGGGCAGCGTGGGCACGGCCATGGCGCTGCCCACGGCCAACGCCCTCAAACAGGCGGGCAATCACGTCATCTTCATTGAAGGGGCGCGCAGCAAGGAGATGGTGGTCTTTGAAGACGAGGTGCGCCAGGCCAGCAGCGAAGCCTACATCATGACCGACGACGGCAGCTACGGCGAACAGGGATTGGTCACCGGCAAGCTCAACGAACTGCTCGGGGCCGGGCGCAAGCTGAACTTTGTTCTCGCCGTGGGCCCGGTGCCCATGATGCGAGCCGTGGCCCGAATCACAGGGCCACCTGGGATCAAGACCATGGTCAGCCTCAACTCCATCATGGTCGACGGGACGGGCATGTGCGGCGGTTGCCGCGTGCTGCTGGGCAACACCAGCAAGTTTGCCTGCGTGGACGGGCCTGAGTTCGACGCATCACTGGTCAACTTCGAAGTCCTGATGCAGCGCAACGCCATGTACCGCGACAAGGAATGCCAGTCGCTCCGGCATTTCGAGCAGCACAAGGAGCAGGAACTGGCCCAGTTGCGCGCCGAGTTGGCGCGTAAGGAAGAGGAAGTAAACCGTCTGCGCGCGGAATTGGCCGCCGAGAGCTCCGCGGAAGTGGAGACGCTCCATGCCTGAAAAAAATCCTCTTCCGCTCAAAGAGCGCATGAAGATTTCGCGTGTGCCCATGCGGGAACTCGATGCGCAGGTGCGCGCCCGCAGCTTTCAGGAGGTGAACCTGGGCTTCAACGCGTTCGAGGCCGTCACTGAGGCCACGCGCTGTATCGACTGCGCCAAACCGGGCTGCCAGGTTCATTGTCCGGTCGGCGTCAGGATCAAGGAAGTGGTCGCCCTGATCTATGCCGGCGACACGCTGGGGGCGGCAGCCAAGATGCGCGAGGACAATGCCCTGCCCGCCATTACCGGGCGCGTTTGCCCGCAGGAAAATCAGTGCGAGGGCGGTTGCGTTCTGGGAAAAAAGGGCCGGCCCGTGGCCATCGGCAACCTGGAACGTTTTATCGCCGACTTCGAGCGCACCAGCGGGCGGCTTGGATTGCCCGCGATCGCTGCGCCCACCGGCAAGAGCGTGGCCATAGTGGGCAGCGGTCCGGCCGGTCTCTCGGCGGCGGGCGACCTGGTGCAGAAGGGCCATCGCGTGCGCGTCTTCGAGGCTCTGCATGAGCTTGGCGGCGTGCTCGTCTACGGCATTCCCGAGTTCCGCCTGCCTAAATCAATTGTGAGGGGCGAAATCGACAACCTGCGCAGAATGGGCGTCGAGTTCGAGACCAATGTTGTGGTCGGCAAGAGCGTAACCCTCGACGAGCTGATGCAAAAAGAGGGCTACGACGCGGTCTTTGTGGCTACCGGCGCGGGGCTGCCCCAGTTTCTCGGCATCCCGGGCGAGCACCTCAACGGCGTCTACTCGGCCAACGAATTTCTCACCCGCACCAACCTGATGCGCGCCTGGCAATTTCCCGATTACGATGCGCCCATTTACGATTGCCGCGATCACGACGTGATCGTGGTGGGCGGCGGCAACACCGCCATGGACGCAGTGCGCACCTCAAAGCGGCTGGGCGCGCGCACGGCTACGCTGGTCTATCGGCGCTCTGAAGCTGAAATGCCGGCCCGCATCGAAGAGGTGAAGCACGCCCGTGAAGAGGGCATCGAGTTTCGCATGTTGACCAATCCCATCGAGTTTCTCGGCGACCAGAACGGGTGGCTCACCTGCGCGCTTTGCGAGCGCATGGAACTGGGCGAACCCGACGCGAGCGGACGCCGCCGTCCCGTCCCAGTCAAGGGCTCGGAGATGATCCTGCCGGCCAACGTAGCCATCATCGGGGTGGGCACAAACGCCAATCCGCTCATCCAAGGCTCGACGCCCGACCTCGAGACCAACGCGCGCAACTACATCGTGGCCGACCCCGAATCGACCCGCACTTCGAAGCGCGGCGTCTTCGCCGGCGGCGACATCGTCACCGGCGGAGCGACGGTGATTCTCGCGATGGGCGCGGGGCGGAAGGCCGCCGCCTCGATTCATGAGTACCTGACCAATGGACAGTGGTCAGTGAACAGTGGTCAGTGAATAGGCTTGCGGATTTTAAGTCTAATGAGGTCGAGATGGTTCCTGTCGGATACCTGGCAAAGAGCAGTTGTAAAAAGCCCGAAGTGTTCAAGATGCCGAACGTCGTTGATATTTACTCCGTTGGCAGTTGTGTCAACCCTGATTTTGCAGACTATATCAATTATTGGAAACACAATGGCTATTGGCTATTCGACTCACCTGAAATCATACGAGCCGTTGCGCAAGAACATGACATTGATCTTCAGGGATCGAAGCTGTTCTATTACGAAGCGCATGAGATGGAGTTTACAGGCGATCATTGGAGGTCATTCTCACCCGAACCGTCGATCCCCGTAAACATTGCCCAGCCCTCGCAGAAAAAACTGGAGGGATTCGACGTGGTCACCTTTTGCACTGGCAATGAGCCGGGGCACTCACCGCTCTCCTGCAATGGTCTGGCGGAGGAACTTCCCACAAATTCCCATTGTCTCTTTGATTCCTTCGACGAGGCCGAAACAAGTCTCAGTTCTGGCATGTTCACCGGGGGTGAACCGGGGCCTTATCGCATCTTTGCTGTGTACTCTGTTGATTGGCTCTGACCTCTGACCGATGGCCGAATCCCAGGTATCAAATGCGAGACCTGGGCCACCCAATCCTGTGAGGGATAATCGAAATGCGCACCACCCGCCACGCACTTTACCCGTTCCCGCTGACTCATCGATCGCGTTTAGAGTGTGTAAGGAATCCGCACTCCTGGCGTGCTTGCAGGGAAATCGCGTGTGTTGCGGGTAATGAGAACCCGGCCGGCGCCTTCGGCGGTCGCCTGAATAATGGCGTCGGGCAGTTTAATCCTGCCGCTCCTGCGCAGCAGGAATGCCCGTTCGGCCACATCGGCTCCGAGCGGCAAGGTGTAGAAGTTCAGCAGGAAGGAACGAGCATCCGACTCATTTGCAGCGTTTGAGCCTGCCATCACTTCCATCCAACTGATGATGCTGACGGCGCGGTCCGAATGTTCGCCACACTCGGAGCGGGCCTGCGGGATGCCGCGCAGGTAATCGATGAGAATGTTGGTGTCGAAGAGAACCGGCGTGCTTACCATTCCGCACGCATCCTCTCCTGATACGCAACTCCGTCCTCGGGAAAGTCAGACCATGCTCCAAAGGCCGCATGATTCATCTTCTGGCGGTGTGGCGCAAGAGAGGTTGCAACAACCTGCCGCACAAGCTCGGCACGCGAGACGGAGAGCTTTTTGGCCACCTGAGTCAACAGTTTTAGATCTTCTTCCGGAATGTCAATCAGCGTTCGCATAAAGTCACCATGATATATATAAAGTATATCAACATATTACTCTAATGTATATCAGCAGGCAGCCCAGGACTCGCTTTGGAGACCAATGAGACGCGCCAACAGCCCTTATCGCTGATCTCGGCTTCTGATAATACAAGACTTAATCTCGTACTACACGAAAATAGTGCACACTGTTTTCGTATGAAGAATATCACCTTCAGCGCGGACGAGGACCTGATCGAGCGGGCGCGCCTGATTGCGCGGGAGCAGCGCAGAACACTGAACGAAGCGTTCCGGGAATGGCTCGCGCAGTTTACGCAGAGCGCGGGAGACGCCCAGGGATTCGACGCCCTGATGGCGCGCTTGCAAAACGTCGATGCGGGCCGGCGCTTCAGCAGGGACGAATTGAATGAGCGATAGATTCTTTCTGGATACGAATATCTTCGTCTATTCCTTCGATCAAAGCGCC
>PLSH01000279.1 GCA_003165095.1 Acidobacteriaceae bacterium | reverse complement strand
TGCCTGCAACTATATGTCGATACGGTCTAGAACTTGCGTGCCGCTGCACTACAACACCCTTCCCGATGCTTATTCTGACTTCTCTTGACCGCTGCCAGGAGCCAAAACAACATTGCGAGGTCAATCTGCAGTGACTGCCATCACATTTATGACACGGTGAGCTAGGTCACAATTTGCAGGTATAGAAACTTCAGCCTGTGACTTGCAACACTGAGCGCCATCGATCAAGGGTAAACGGCTGTCCCTTGTTTTTCTCGCGGGCATAAACACTGTGGACATGAGGCTGCAGCGCATTTGTCAGAAGGAGGAACATGAGACGCAACATCTCGCTTTGCGTGTTTGTATTCATTGCCGGCTGCTGGGGATTGGCTCCCGGTGCGAAGGCGCTTCCCAGTTATGCGCGTCAGACGGGTTTGCCCTGCAGCGGTTGCCATACCACGCCACCGGAGTTGAACGCCTCAGGCCGGCTGTTCAAGCTTCTGGCTTACTCCGACCGGTCGGAGAACAGCATCACAGCCCCGTCCGACAAGCGCCGCTCCGGCCTGAACATGCTTGAGTTTCTGCCATTGAGCGCATTTCTTGAGACCTCGCTGACCAGCACGAAGGCTCCCCAGCCCGGCACCCAGAACTGGAACTTCGAATTTCCCCAGGACATTTCGCTTTACCTTGCGGGAGCCTGGGCCACGCACCTGGGCAGTTTTATGCAGATAACCTATAACATGCAAGACGATCACTTCAGCATTGATAACACCGATATTCGCTACGCCGACAAGACGAAGTTGTCGGGCAAAGAGCTGGACTACGGTCTCACTTTGAACAATAACCCGACTGTAGAAGACCTCTGGAACAGCACGCCGGCGTGGGGATTTCCATTCATCGCGCCTGACTCGGTTCCCACTCCCGCCGCGTCTCCGGTTATCAACGGACTACTGGGAGTGGATGTGGCGGGCCTGGGCGCCTTTGCGATGTGGGACCAGCACCTGTATTTTGCGGGAACGCTTTACCGCTCCGATCACGTTGACGATACGCAGCCGACGACGGGGCAGTGCTGCAACTACAACATTCGCGGCGTAGCGCCCTATTGGCGGTTGGCATGGCAACAGAACGGGCGAACGGCGAACCTGGAGGTGGGCGCCTACGGGATTCACATGAAATCGACGCCGGGGGCGGTAACCGGGCCGGAGGACAGTTATACGAATTTTGGCCCGGACATCCAGTACGACCGCACCTTCGGCAAAGACGTTCTTTCCGTTCGGGGCAGTTATGTCCGGGAGAATTCAGCGCTGGTTGCCAGTGCGGACAATGGGAATGCTAACCCCGGCCCGCATCATTTGAATGCGAGCAATGCCAACGTGGAGTATCACGTGGGGAATCGTTACTCAGGGACATTTGGATGGTTTCTGACCAACGGAACGACAGACATCAACTTATACCCTCAAGCCGCGGTGACAGGCAGCGCCAACGGCAATCCGAGAAGCGCCGGAATTATGGCAAACGTCTCCTACTGGCCGGTCCAGAATCTTGACCTGGCCGTGCAGTACACCGACTACACCCGATTCAATGGCGGGACCACCAACTATGACGACGCAGGGCGCAACGCCAGCGACAACAACACCGTTTACCTACTGGCGCGGTTCGTATTCTGACGCGGGCTGAAAAGCCCGCAGTCGCGCCATTCCGGACTCTGTTTTTTCACAACCAGGAGAACATATGAAGCGCATCGAATTGGTTCTACTCATCGCAATGGCGGCATTCGGAACAACGGCCTATGCGGGCACCATCCACGGCAAGGTTTCGGGAGTCAAAAGCGAGTCAGTGGTTTACGTGGAAGCCATTGCCGGAAAGACTTTTCCTGCTTCCACCGAGCACATGACAATCGACCAGAAGGGCTTGATGTTCGTGCCGCACATCGCGGCGGTCGAGCAGGGCACAACGGTGGAGTTTCTCAACAGCGACAGCGTTGCGCACAACGTTTTCTGGCCGTCTATCAGCGGCAACAAGAAGCTGGGGCACAACCTGGGCACGTGGCCCAAGGGGCAGCGGCAATCGTTCAAATTCGACAATCCAGGGATTGTTCCCCTGTACTGCAACGTTCATCCGGATATGACGGCGTACCTCATTGTTTCTCCGACGCCATACTTTGCCATTACGGATAAGTCCGGCGCGTACAAGATTGACAATGTTCCCGACGGCGCGTACACGGTGACGGCCTGGAACGAGGGAGCCAAGAGCAAATCGAATCCAGTGAAGGTTGCCGGAGACACCGCGGCGGACTTCACGCTCAGCAAGTAAATCGGCGCGGGCGGAAGAGTACTCTCTTGCGCCCGCAGTTTTTTTCTAGCAACGGGAAAGGCTCCGGGATGCTGCAACGCTTTGTCGACAAGAAAGTTGACAGGGATTGGCTGAACACCAACTTCCCCTGCATGATGGCTTGCCCGGCGCACACCAACGCGGGCCGGTATGTAGCGTTGATTGCCGAGGGCGAGTTTGAAGAGGCGTATCGGACGGCGCGCGAGCCCAATCCCATGGCCAGCATTTGCGGGCGGGTATGCGCGCATCCCTGCGAGACGGCGTGCCGGCGCGGAGAGATCGACAAGCCGATCGCGATCCGGGCGCTCAAGCGATTTCTGACCGAACGCTACGGTCCGGAGTCGCGGCATCCGATCAATGTGAACACGGGGCGGACGCAGCCCAAGCTCGATTTTCGCGTGGCCATTGTGGGCGCAGGCCCGGTAGGGCTCTCCGCGGCGCACGACCTGGCCCTGATGGGCTACGCCGTCACGATTTTTGAGGCCTCGCAAGTGGCGGGCGGGATGCTTTATCTCGGCCTGCCCGAATATCGTCTGCCCCGGGACGTGGTGGAAGCGCAGGTACGCGAGATTCTTTCCACCGGCGATATCACATTGAAATTGAACCAGGCGGCCGGGCGCGATTTCAAGGTCGCCGATCTGCGCAGGGAATTCGATGCGGTTGTGATAGCGGTGGGCGCGCACCGCAGCCGCGA
>PLSH01000283.1 GCA_003165095.1 Acidobacteriaceae bacterium | reverse complement strand
GGGGGCACCCTCGTTGTGGTTTAGAAAAGGAGCGAGGGATCAGGGCCACCCGCCAGCAAGCGACTGCATTCCATCCCCATTCGTTACGAGTCTCACTGCATCGGCAGGTCGGGCCCGGCACTCGGTATCAGGACAAGAACGGAAAGCGCCTGAGCATACGTACTCGCGCTGATGGTTCCGTTGTTCATGCAGTCGAGCAGCGCAACGGACCATTTAGCACGCGAGACTTCGCTCAGGGATTGACCCGAAGCCAGTATCTGCTGGAGTTGTTGCACCGGCTCGACACAATATTTGGGAGCAGGAGGCAAGGGCGGACTCGGAATCTGAGGCGGCCCCGGCGGCGACGGAGCGACCGGATTTGGGACGATGAAATTCTGGGTCAACCCGTTCCCGCCGCCCGCCATTACGCTATACGCAACATTGGAAGTTTCTGCCGTTCCGGAACCTTCGGCGCACCCAGGCTTCTGCAGCGATGGCGTGAGAGCGCTGGAAGCCTGGTACGTTACCGTGCAAGCACCTGACGCAAATTGCGCATTCAAGGTGTTGACCCCAACAAGGTCCAGCTGGAAGGCGGCAATCGGTGCTGAGTCGGATGACGCTGGAATGCCGCCAGTCACCGTTTGTTCGAGGCTTGAATAGGGTATCGACGCGGAGGGCCATGTCTTGCCATGGTTGTCTTTTACCGTAAAGTTCGCACCGTTCGGGAGTGGGGGAGTTGCAGACGAATACTCGATGCTGATTGTGAGTTCAAAATTCGTTGGAAGTATATTGTTCGGCAGATTGGGCCCGAAGGTGACGGGGCCGGGGCCGGCAAACACGTTATTTCCCGCTTGATCCCAACTTTGGTCGGAAGCCTGAAGAACGTTGTTTTGTATCCATATTATGAATTGCTGCCAGGCATTCGCCGACTGCCCCAGCGAATTGCAGTTCAACTGGAACGAGTAGCCCGGACTTTGTGAATTGGTTGAGAGAACCAGGTCTTCGGTAACTACAATTGTCACCGACACGCCCTCCAGGCTTGTGCAGTTGTTGCTCAAATAGTAGTTAAAACTGCTGCCGATCCACCACACTCCAAACTTAGGGCTGCCCGTACCATCATGAAGCGTGGGCTGGTTCTTTGTAGATCCGGCCCTTGAGGGACAGACCCCAAACCTGAGAGAGGGTGGTTGCGCAGTCTCCGCGCCGACGAAAAAGAGGCCTTGGCACCTATTGCAGTTCAGGCCCCATCCGGAACCAGGCGGGACCGGGACCGGAAGAACATAATCGATGTTGTCAGCCGCGGTGTGGCTTCCGGGATGAGGGCAGACACCGAGCGTATTGGCTCCGTAAAACAGACACTGACACTGATAACACCATTTCCAGCCAGCCTGGCCTGCGTTTGCCGATTGCGAAATAAAGAAGTTGGGCCCGGTTGCTTCGTGGGAGCTACCCGCCGGACAAACTCCCCCGCCGCCCGCGGCATAAAACAACGACTGGCATTTATTGCACTGGCTCCAACCGGGTTCTGAAGTTTGGCCGGCTACCGCGGAAGTTTGCAGAACGTAGCTATAGTCTTCGGTGGCTACATGGGCGCCTCCCGCTGCGCAAACACTGGCGCTCGCGGAAGCCAGGAATAGATTTTGGCACTGGCCGCACCACATCCATGCGGGTGAGGCCGGCGCCACTGGGAAATTCAGTTCGGCCGGGGTATTGACGAGCAGAAAATACTCGGAATCTGCGGCGACGGCATGCGTTGGACACACTCCGGAGCTAACGCCGGCCTGAAACAGGCCCTGGCACTGGCCACACCGTTTCCATGTGACGGCGGACCCGGTCGGATCGATCGCCCATCCCGTGAATTGCGCGCATGTATGGATTCCGCCTGCCGGACAAGGGCTGACGCCGCCGCCTAAGTAGAAAAGCCCCTGGCATTTGTTGCAACACTCCCAATTTCCTTGTAGCGTCATTCGGATGCACCTCCTGGAGCCAGGTTGATACGCGGATGAGATTGAGTTGCACGAAGTCCATTGCTGCGCCGATGAGCGAACGATCCGTCGTTGCATCAATCATTCAGGTTGTGGGGAAAGGTTAGCCGAGACCCGGCTTATCATCGCACAAACGGACCATCCCCGATTGAATTTTCTGAGTCTATCGATTGTTGCCAAATGCAGGTTCTCCGCCCATCGCGCCTCAGTCTCACGCGATCCGGTGTATCCGGCGAGAGTTCCTTGCCCGTTGGGGTGGGTTGAGTGCGAGCCGGCAAATTGGGCCCCGCTAAGCCGCCGGTGGGGAGGCGGGAATCACACCGAGCTGCTGCATCAGGCCCATGGTGTCCATCAGAATGCGGCTGTCTGCCATTTTGTCGTCCTCGAGGCGGTCGATGACCACGCCTTTGACCTCGACGCTGCTGCCTGTGGCGGGAATCCCGAGGAACGTGCCGCGATGAGTGCCGGTAAATACAAAGCGGGTGACGACCTTTTCCCCCTCGGCCACCATTTCCCTGACAACCCAGCGCATGTCGGGGAACGCCGAGCGGAGAGCATGGATGACTGCCTTGAGGCCTTCTCTACCCTGTTCCTGTCCCGGAAGCGGATCGAGTTCTACGAAATCTTCTTTCACCAGGTCGTTGGCCCGCTCAAGCCGGCCCTGGTTGATGACATCTTCGATAAACGCCTGGACGACTTCTTTATTCGACGCGGACATGGGCGCTCTCCTTTATAAGAATCTGAGGCGGCGATTCAGGGGGCATGAATTCACGAGATGCCTCCGTGTTGATCGAGTGCGGGTTTTGATTCGCGCCGACCCTACGGGGCGGCGGGATTCGCGATGGCGGATTCCCCGGATTGCGTCTTCCGCTCGCTCACGCTTCGCGGCCGACTTCATCCGGGGCTATTTTCGCTCATCCCTACGGGATGGGAGACGGGGCTAAAGCCCGACGACAAATCAGGGCCGCGATTCAGGGGCATAAATGCCCCTGCTCCCTCCGCTTTCATTGGGCGCATTTTTCGGCACGAGTAAACTCGTGCCCTTTCAAAACACCCGAGTTCTGTCGCCCCTACGGGGCTAGGGATTCTTGTTGAGATCCTCTCCCAGGACTGCGCTCCGCTTGTCCTGGGCTAACCTCTTGCGCTCCCTGCGGGAGCTTGTCTTGAGCTGACCTCGTGCGCTCCCTCCGGGAGCTTGTCCTGCGGCCTGTGAAGCCCCAGGTTTTACGTGCCTTTTTGCGGCACGACTGAAGTCGTGCCCTGTTACAAAACTTCTAAATACCCCGCCCATATTGAGTTTTTCCGCAGCCTGTGAAGCCGTGCCCTTTCAAAACCCGATTTATGCAACCAGTTCTAGCCTTCTTCGGCTTCGCGGAGTTTGGCGATTACGGTGAAGTCTTCGAGGGTGGTGGTGTCGCCCTTGATTTCGCCGTGGGTGGCTAGCTCGCGCAGGAGGCGGCGCATGATTTTGCCGCTGCGGGTTTTGGGCAGGGCTTCAGTGAACCTGATATCGTCCGGGCGGGCGAGAGAGCCGATCTCTTTCGAGACCCACTTGCGGAGCTCGTCTTTGAGGGCTTCGTTGGGCTCGTTGCCGCTCTCGAGGGAGACAAAGGCGGCGATGGCCTGGCCCTTGAGCGCGTCGGGACGGCCGACGACGGCGGCTTCGGCGACCTTGGGGTGGGCCACGAGGGCGGACTCGACTTCCATGGTGCCGAGACGGTGGCCCGAGACGTTGATGACATCGTCGACGCGGCCCATGAGCCAGAAGTAGCCATCGGCGTCCTGGCGCGCGCCGTCGCCGGTGAAGTAGCAGCCGGGAACGTCACTCCAATAAGTTTTTTGGTAGCGCTCGGGGTCGCCGTAGACGGTGCGGGCCATGGAGGGCCAGGGCTTGCGGATGACGAGCAGGCCGCCGTGACCGGCGGGGACGGGTTCGCCCTCCTTGGTGACGACTTCAGGCTGAATGCCGAAGAAGGGACGCGTGGCGGAGCCGGGCTTGGTGGGCACCGCGCCGGGGATGGGCGCGATGAGGATTGCGCCGGTTTCAGTCTGCCACCAGGTATCGACGATNNTGGGGCAGCGGTTGTGGCCGATCTTGTCGCGGTACCACATCCACGCTTCAGGGTTGATGGGCTCGCCGACGGTGCCGAGCAGGCGGAGCGAATCGAGCTTGAATTTTTCGACGTACTGGTCGCCCCACTTGATGAAGGCGCGGATGGCGGTAGGCGCGGTGTAGAAGATGGTGACCTGGTGGTCGTCGATGATCTTCCAGAAGCGGGAGAAGTCAGGGAAGTTGGGCGCGCCCTCGTACATGAGAACGGTTGCGCCGTTTTGCAGCGGGCCGTAGACGACGTAGGAGTGGCCGGTGACCCAGCCGATGTCTGCCGTGCACCAGTAGACGTCGCTGTCGCGCAGGTCGAAGACGTATTTGGCGGTGATGTAGGTTTGCACGGCGTAGCCGCCGGTGGTGTGGACGAGGCCCTTGGGTTTGCCGGTGGTGCCGGAGGTGTAGAGGATGTAGAGCGGGTCTTCGGAATCGAGCGGCTCGGCGGGGCAGATGGGCGCGGCCCTGGCGATGAGATCGTGCCACCAGTGGTCGCGGCCGTCGACCATTTTGACGGGCGAGCCGGTGCGGCGATAGACGACCACGTGCTTGACGGTGGGGCATGCGGCGAGGGCTTCGTCGACGGTGCGCTTGAGCGGAATCTCGTTGCCGCGGCGGAAGCTCGAATCCTGGGTGAGGATGGCGACGCAGGTGGAGTCGTTGACGCGGTCGGCGATGGCGTTGGCGGCGAATCCGCCAAAGATGACGTTGTGGACTGCGCCGATGCGCGCGCAGGCGAGCAGGGCAATGGCCAGCTCGGGCGTCATGCCCATGTAGACGGCGACGCGGTCGCCTTTTTGAATGCCGAGGGTCTTGAGGGCGTTGGCGAATTTTTGCACCTCGGCGTGCAGCTCGGCGTAGGTGAGGCGGCGAATCTCGCCGGGCTCGCCTTCCCAGATGATGGCGGTTTTCTGGGCGCGTTCGCCGAGGGCATGGCGGTCGACACAGTTGTAGCTCAGGTTGAGCTTGCCGCCGACGAACCACTTGGCGTGGGGAAGGTTCCAATCGAGGACCTTGTCCCAGGGCTTGAACCAGTGGAGATCGGCGGCCACGCCGGCCCAGAATTTTTCGGGATCGTCGATGGACTGCTTGTAGAGGGATTCGTATTCGGCGAGCGAGCCGATGAGGGCCTTGGCGGCGAATTCGGGCGGGGGGGGAAAGACGCGATTTTCGCGCAGAGTCGAGTCGATGTCCTGATTGGCGGCGGCGGAGACTGGGACGGAAGACATACGGGATCCTCTTGCTGGTAGTGAATCGGAACCGCTTGCGGCGTAAGGGTGGTGCTGCGATGAGAATTGCCGCGTGGTTCAAACTTTATCGGGCGGGATGCACGGTCGGCAAGGGGGAGGGGTTAGGGAANNATAGCGAAGAGTGGTCAGTGGCAGTGGCGACTGGGGATTGAATTTTTCTGTTGACAGGAAAATGGGGCGGGGATATATTTAGACAATCATCTAATTAGGAGATGACCTAATAACGTTATGAGCAGCAACGAAGCATTCAAAGCGCTGGCCGATCCGACACGGCGGGAGATTCTGGCCCTGCTTCGGCAGGGGGAGATGACGGCGGGAGCGCTGGCGGAGCGATTCGACATGACCAAGCCCTCGATGTCGCATCATTTTGCGGTGTTGAAGGAGGCGGAGTTGATTACCAGCCGCCGCGAGGGCCAGCAGATCTGGTACGGGCTGAACACCACGGTGGTGGAGGAGCTGATGGCGTGGACGATGGACCTGGTGAACGGCGGCAAACGGAAAGGAGCGAAACAAGCATGACGCGCAAGATATTCTTCTTCGAGATTCTGTTGATAGCGGCGGCGCTGGTTATCACGGTGGTGCTGTATCCCCAACTTCCGGCCCAGGTTCCATTTCACTGGAACCTGCACATGCAGCCCGACACGTACGGACCCAAGTGGGCGCTCTATTTGATGGGTCCCGGCTTCATGGCCTCGGTGATGCTGATGACCTGGCTTTTCCCGCTGATTTCGCCCAAGCGTTTCGAGATCGACAGCTTCTGGCCAACCTACCATCTGGTGATGCTGTTGCTCTTCGGCATGATGACCTATATCTATGCCGCGATGCTGTGGGCAGATAGCGGCCGCGCGATCAATATGGGACGGGCGCTTCTCTGCGGCATCTGTCTCTTTATCGTGGCCTTCGGCAATGTGATGGGGAAGCTGCGCCGAAACTTCTATCTCGGCGTCCGGACGCCGTGGACGCTGGCCAGCGAGCGCGTCTGGAATCGCACGCATCGTTTTGCGGCCAAGGTATGGGTGGGGACCGGGTTGCTCGGGCTGGCGCTCTCGGTCACTGGCCTGTATCTCTGGGCGGTGATCGCTCTGATAGTTGGCGGGCTCGCGCCCGTGGCCTATTCGCTCGTCTATTACAAACAACTGGAACGGCGCGGAGAACTTGTGGACGAACTCGCAGGCGGGCAAGGAGAGAAATGAAAAACCGAATTGCAAGAATACTCGCGTTAATTCTGCTGGCGGGAGCTCTTTCTCCGCTTGGCGTTGGGCAAACCTCTTTCAGAGGCTATTGCGACAGAATGGACAACCCGGCGCGGGCAGGATGGGCGCATGTCACCTTTAGCAGCGACCTGAGCAATCGCCGGCATGAACGGCACGTGGGCTTGACCGTGGAGCTATTTGGGTATTCGATGAGACTGAGCTTCAGGTGGGACGAATAACGGCGATGTGTGAGGCCGCGCACGGGAAGCCGCGGATGGAGTTTTCAGGCGTCGCGGGAGGGGAACTTATCCTGCTGCGCCCGCGTAGGCGTATTCAACGGAGAAAAACGAGGCTTCATTCTGTATGTTTGTCTGAAACACGCAACCGCTACGGCGAGCACACGCAACCGCAACGGCGCGGAGATGCAGTGAAAGGCTCTCCAGCGCACGAGGAGAGCGATGAAAATCCGCATTTTTCAAATTCTTACTTTGATGTTGCTGGCGGCGCTGACGCCGCTCGGCCGCGCGCAAGCATCCATAGCCGGGGATTGGCAGGGAGCGCTGAGCGCAGAGGGCAACCAGCTTCGCCTGGTGATACATATTGTCGCGGCCAAGGACGGCAGCCTGACGGCCACGATGGACAGCGTGGACCAGGGCGCGAACGGCATCCCGGTGACCACGATTACGCTCAAGGATTCGAAACTGAGCATGACCGTGGATGCGGTGCATGGTACGTATGAGGGCACGGTGAACAAGGATGGCAGCGAGATTGACGGGACATGGTCGCAGGGCCAGCCGCTGGAGCTGGATTTGAAACGCGCGCCGGCCGCGGCTGCGGCGGTTGCGGCGAAGCCTGCGCCGCCGTCCGATATCGACGGCACATGGATGGGTGCGATCGATGCCGGCTCAACGGAGCTGCACATACTTTTCAAGATCGTGAACACGCAGGACGGGCTGACGGCGCAGATGCAGAGTCCGGATCAAAACCCGGTGTGGCTGACTGCCTCTTCGGTGACCCGCAGCGGCAGCGCGCTGAACATTACGCTGAAGGGGATTGGAGTGACGTTTACGGGCACGATCAGCGCGGACCTGGGTACGATCGACGGGACGTTTGAGCAGGGGGGGAATAGTTTGGCGCTGGTGGTGAAGCGGGTGAAGGGCTAGGGGTCAGGTTTCAGGGTTCAGGGATCAGCGCTCGTAGACTTCGCGCCGGTGGCCGATGCTTATCACCAGCACACGCAGAATGTTGTCTTCGATCTTCGCAATGATGCGGTAATCGCCAACGCGATATTTCCAGAATTCACCGAGCTTTGAACCGTGCAGCGCTTCGCCGATGAGGCGCGGATTGTCCAGTGTGGCCACACGCTCGTGGAGAAATCGTTCGATGCGCCGGGTGACTTGAGGATCGAGTTTGTCGAGATCGCGTTCGGCAGCTCTGTCCAGCTCAATCTTCCAGGTTCCCATGCTTCCTCATTACGGCCTCGAGGGGAACGGTGTGGCTGCGGCCGGCGCGGAGATCTTCCAGACGTTTTTCGGCGAGATGGATGTCTTCGAGATCTTCGAGGTGCCTGAGGATGGCTTCGCGCGCGTAATAAGTTTTTGTTCGCCCGGTGCGCTTCGCCAGCCGGTCAAGGCGCTTTTCGATGGCTTCAGGAAGCCTGATGGCAAGCATGGCCGCTCCTTGCTATACACGTATAGCGTAGCACATTTGCAGCTTGTGTTTCTACAGGACTTCGGGATGGTGGATTGGCGTTCGAGGGTCTAGCTCGTGTGATTTGACAATTACCGTTGGACCAGCGCGGGCGGGGACGCCCGCACTACAGCCGGCCAGGAGGCCGGCGCTACATTCCGGTCATGATCACAGCGCTACATTCCAGTCATACACGGCGCTACCTTCCTGCGATACCACAATCATTCGGTCACGGTACTAGTGTTTTTCTGAGGCGGAGGCGATTTTGGCTTCGGCTTCGGAGATGACTCTCAGGGCGTCGGTGTAGGCGTCTTCGCTTTCGCCGGCTTCGTTCCACATCTTGTGGCCGCGGTCGAGTTGCTGCTGGGCGCGGGGCACGTCGATTTCTTCGGGCTTGAGGGCGTCGGAGGCGAGGATGGTGACGCGGTCGCCGAGGACCTCGACGAATCCCCAACTGACGTTGTAGCGGGCGCTGTCGGGCGAGTTCGATTCGATTCCGACGCCGGTGTGGACGGTGACATCGCCAGCGCCGAGCTCGGCCATGAGCGGCGCGTGGCCGTAGAGCACCTCGAAATGGCCCGACTTCGAAGGCAGCTCGACGGCGGTCGCCGGGTGGTCAAAGAGGGTGCGCTCGGGGGTGACGAGGCGGACGCGGAGTTGGCTGGATTCGTCGGACATGGAAAAATCCTTTCAGGATTTTTGAGGGGTCAGGTTTCAGGGGTCAGGGGTCAGTCAAAAAAACTTCCCGCGCCGAGCGCTTTTCTGATCCCTGAAACCTGATCCCTGAACCCTGTTTCTTACGCCGTCGCCTTCAGCTTCTCGGCGGTTTCGAGCACTTCTTCTATGGCGCCTTTCATGTAGAAGGCCTGCTCGGGGATGTCGTCGTACTTGCCCTCGATGATCTCCTTGAAGCTGCGCACGGTGTCGGCGATTTTGACGTACGCGCCGGGGATGCCGGTGAACTGCTCGGCCACATGGAAGGGCTGCGAGAGGAACTTCT
>PLSH01000263.1 GCA_003165095.1 Acidobacteriaceae bacterium | reverse complement strand
TGGCCGCGCTACCAGGAGAACCCCGATCAGAGGATGATCGAGCGGCACGAGCGGGAGATTGCGCCGTTGCTGAAGCGCCGCTGGCTGTTTGCCGAGAGCGGCAACTTCCTGCTCTACGATTTTTTCATCGCTAACGGCTCGGTGGACGAAAACGTATTTGCGTACTCGAACCGCAATGGCAGCGCGCGCGCGCTGGTGGTTTACAACAACCGCTACGGCGCGGCGCATGGGAGCATCGACATTTCCGCGGCCTATGCGGACAAAGCCACCGGCCAGCTCAGCCAGCGGCGGCTGCGCGAGGGGCTGGGTCTAAGCGGGGACTCAAGCGCTGTGATTGGGTGGCGGGATTCGCTTACCGGCCTGGAGTATCTGCGCCGGGCGAGCGACGTGCTGGAGCGCGGACTCACTCTGGACCTGCACGCATACCAGTCGCACGTCTTTCTGGATTGGCGGGAACTGCGCGCCACGGCGCAACAGCCGTGGGAGAGGCTGTGCGATCAGCTCAACGGACGCGGGGTACCCAATCTGGACGATGCGCTGGTGGACCTGGAACTGCGCCCGGTGCACGATGCGTTGCGGCAACTGCTGGAGCCGGGCGCGGTGCGCCTGTTTGCGGACCTGGCGGAGCATCCTGGCGCGGTTAGCTTCGGGAAAGACAGGAAGATCGAGCGGGAGCGCGCCAAGCTTTTTGAGCAGGCGTGGTTACGCTGCGGGATCTTTATCGGCGCGGCGCAAACGGCCTATGCTTCGCGGCGCGTAAAGGAAGATGAGCCGATTCCAAAGGCTGGACCTGAGGAAACTGAAACGCTGGCAGCGGCATTCCGGCAACGCCTGCGCGCGGCCATGCGCATGCCGGCGGTGGAAGCGCTGTTTCCAGTCCCGTGGACTGCGGCGGCGCGGCGCATGCTGCCCAGCCCCAGTCCGCAATTCACGGCCACGGCGATGTGGGGCCCGATTCTTGGATGGTGCGCGCTGGAGTTGCTGGCGGAGTCAATCGACGCGGAGAACCCGGAACGCGCGGCCCTGGATATATTTGACCGGTTACGTCTTCGCGAGCCTTTTGCGCAGGCCTTTAGCGCACTCGGATTTGAAGGCGAAGAAGGTTGGCGCGTCGCTGCCCGGATCAAGGTTGTGCTGCTCACCGTCGCCGGAGTCGGCCAGGGGGATGCGCCGGCGGCTGAAGCCGGGGCTGGCGGGGATCAGGAAACTGCTCCCGCGGAAGCCGGCGTGGTTGCGCTACCGTTGGGACTTGAAGCTGAGGCTTCTTCCGCCGGGCCCGTGGAGCATGAGGGCGCAAGGGTTGCGCTTTCGCCGGCGCTGTGGCTCGATCCAGATGTGCGCTGGCTGTGCGGCGTGCATGAGGTGGAAGGTCATGCGTACGTGATTCGGGAGCAGTACGAAGAACTGCTTTGGTGGCTGCTGATGCCGTCGCTGTTGCGCCTGGCGGGCGAGCCGACGCCGAGCCGGGCAACGGTGGAAGAGCTGAGCAGGACGGTGGCCGAGGCGCTGGCGACCGCCGAGGCCGCCGGGTACCGGATCGATACGCTGCTTGGCGAGGCTGCTCCAGACGATGAAACTGAGGCGCCGGAGGCGGAAGAGGGACGGGAATTCATTGAGCAGAAAGCGTCCCCCGCAGAGGAAACAACGGCGCCGGAACTGGTGACGCCGGAGCCGCAGGCGATTGAACCGCAAGATGCAGAAAAATAAATAGATTTCGTCTCCTATCACAAGACGGTGTGATCTGAGGCACATCCGATGGACCCCTCCCGGGATCAGAGTTCCAACCGGACATTCTTTGGGGAGAAGTCTGTGCGGATGCGGTCCGGCTCGCGGCGCGGAAGCCTCACTAGCGAGCTATGAGAGCGCCGCCGGCACATGCATTTTTTCTCTTACTTCTTTCCTCTCCAGAGAAGGAGTCCGGAAGCGAGGGTTCGGCGCATGTCGCCCTCTCAATTTCGCCTGGGATCTCGCCCGGGAGTTGCCGGTTGCGGACGCCCGGATCCGGTTTATTCCGAATTTGCGCACAATTCTGCCCTTTTCAAGGTTCGAGTTGGAGGCTTGCACGCGCCGCTTATGAGGCCGTGCTGCGCCCGATAGGGAGGAAATAATGCAGAGTGCCGCCCATGAAGTTGCTCACGAAGCGCTGGATGCCAGCGAGAAGCTATTAATTGACCAGGCGATCGCCAAGCACATGGATCGCCCTGGCGCGCTGCTGGGAATTCTGGAGGCAGTGCAGTCGGCCAATACGCACAAGTTTCTTTCCATGGGGTCGCTGCGCTACATCGCCAGGGAGACGGGCGTTCCGCCGGCGAGGATTTACAGCGCCGCGACATTTTACGCACTGTTCAACCTCGATCCTCAGGGCGACAACGTGATCTGCGTCTGCCGGGGTACGGCCTGCCACACGCGCGGCTCCCGCGATCTGCTGGAGAAGCTTTGCCTCGACCTGGGGCTGCACGGGCACGAGGTGAGCGAATCGAGCGAGGCGGACAAACTGGCTCTGACCACGCCGGACCGGAGATTCACCATTCGCACCGTGGCTTGTTTTGGCCAATGCGCCCTGGCGCCGGTGGTGGAAGTGAATCATCACATCCTGAGCCACGTAAACGAGCGCACCTTGCAGCGGGAAGTCAAGGCTCTGACACAAGGGAGGAAATGATGCCGCGCATTCAGGATATCGGCGCGTTCAATGCGGTTCGCGAATCCGGGCTTGGCAAGCTCGTACCGGCCATTCCGCGCATCACGGTGGGCATGGGAACCTGCGGCCGCGGAAACGGCGCGGAAGAGGTATATCACGCGCTGAACGAGGCCATTCAGCGCGGCGGCCTGGACGTGCTGCTGAGCGGGGTGGGCTGTTTCGGCGCCTGCTTCCAGGAGCCACTGGTGGGCGTGCGCCTGCCCGGAAGCCCGCTGGTGATTCTGCGCCGGGTGCAAGCCAACGATGCAGCGCGCATTCTGGAGAGCGTTTCCACCGCGGTGATGCCGCCCGATCTGATCTACGCGAAGATCGAGGAGTGGGATCACGTCACGGGATTCGTGCGCTACGGCCAGGGTTATCCGGAGATCGCGCAGTGGAATGAGATTCCGTTTTTCAAAGAACAGAAAAAAATCGTTCTGCGCAATTGCGGGCTGATCAATCCGTCGGACATTGAGGAGTACATCGCGGTAGGGGGCTACCAGGCGCTTTACAAGGTGCTCATCGATGCGCGCCCGGACGCGGTAATCGAACAAATCAAGGCTGCGCGCCTGCGGGGCCGGGGCGGCGCCGGTTTTCTAACCGGCAACAAGTGGGATTTTCTGGCCAAGGCCAA
>PLSH01000092.1 GCA_003165095.1 Acidobacteriaceae bacterium | reverse complement strand
CATCGCAGCTTTATCGCGATGAGTGGGCCACCTGCCTTCAAGGAACGGAAGCCGGTGAAAACAACTGAATGTGACGAAGTGAAGAGCTTCCGCTCTCTGGAACCGCTTCAGGCCATAGGGCATGCTGCCATCGTAATCCCCCTGCGACTTTGTGCGAAGACCCGCTCATCGCGATAGGGCCGCGATGAACGGGGCACAGTTCCCAATTCCGTGATGAGTGGGCCACCTGCCAACTGAAAGTGAGGAAATGAAAACAACCGCGTTGCTGATAGCGAACCAGCCCCTTCATCATCCAATCATCCTACCTCCAATGTCTCAGAATCGAGACATGGGGCAACCACTCTCTTAGGGATGGTCAGACCTGGGCCGCCTGCCACGGCGGCCCTCACGCCGGCGTCAGCTTTTCCATGGGCGGCAGGGTGGCCAGGAAGCGGCGGGCGAACTCGGCGCTGTACTCCTCCAGCAACTCCTGGACGCGGCCGGGATCGACGGAGCGCACGATGAGGCCNNCAGAGGACGCTGCCGGCGTAGCTCGAAAAAGATTGCGGAAGCGAATAGGGCTGGCCGCGGAGGCTGGCGATCTCAAGCCGCGCCCATTCGCGCCAGAGATTGACGCCGGTGGAGGCTTCGACCAGTTCAGCGATGAATGCGCCGCCGACGCGGGCCGCGATCTCAAGGAAGTAATAGCGGCCGTCGTCGTGGGCGCGAATGTATTCGGCGTGGGAGACGCCGCGCACCATGCCCAGCGACGGAGCGAGTCCGGCGTTGAGCGCGGTGAGCTCGACCCAGTCGCGGCTGACGCGGTCCACGGTGCGGGTGGTAAAGACGCCGCCCTGGTGCATGACCTCCATGGGCGGATGGCCATAGCGATGCACCACGGAGAACAGGACCTCACGTTCGTCGACGATGGAGTCGACGTGGAAGATGTCGCCGGGGACGAACTGCTCGAGCAGGAAGTGGCTCTGGCGGTCGCCGAGTTCGTCGAGGGCGCGCCACAACTGCTCGGGCTGCTCGATTTTGCGAATGCCCACGGACGAGGCCTCAGTGCGCGGCTTGAGCAGCCAGGGCGGCGGCACGCGGAGCATGTATTCGCGCAGCTCGTCGTAGTTGAGCACCGGGCAGAACTCGGGAACCAGGAAGCCGGACTCGCGCGCGCTGGAGCGCATGGCGAGCTTGTCGCGGTAGTAGCCGGTGGTGGTGATTCCCATGCCGGGAATGCGCATGTGCTCGCGAACCTGGGCGGCCGATTCGAGATCGAATTCATCGAGAGCGATGACGCGGTCGAAGCGGCGTCCACGGGCCATATACGAGACGGTGTTGAGGAGTTGATCGCGGCTGAGGCCGGGTGGCATGGTCACCAGTTCCTCGAGGGATTCGCGCGGCCAGTCGGCCCCGGCCAGCTTGTCGAGCGTGAGCAGGGTGGCCTTGACGCCCATCTCCGCGCATTGGCGGAGGAAGTCGTACCCCTTCTCGTAGCTAGCCACGCAAAGAAACCGTTCGATTCGGTCCGGCATCGGTCCCCCGTTTGGTCCCCACCGCGCAACCCGGGCCTTCGGAGCGCGCCTGTCATACTCTTAGAGTCACAATCGCGGCGTGGACCCTGGATGAAGATAGTTCTACCATAGAGCGTGCGGCGATGGCCCCCTGGGGCAGCGCAGAGGAAAGATCGAGAATGCTGTTCGCAGAGGCAATTGTGGAATTGCAGGATGCGCGGACGAGGGAGTGGCACGGAACTCCGGGCGCAGCGGCCCAGGGCACGGCCGGGGCCGCAGCCCAGCGGCGCGAGGGCGAGAGCACGCAGGCGGAGGAGAAGTGGCTGGCCGCCGTGGAGCGGCAACACCGGGCAAACTTCGATCTGTGGCACATTGAGGACCAGGCGCGCGTACCGGGCGCGTCCGCCGATGAGCTGGCCGAAGTAAAGCGCCGCGTGGACCGGACCAACCAGTTGCGCAACGACCGGACGGAGGAGCTGGACCGCATGCTGCTGGCGCGCCTCGAAGCGCGGAGCCTGCCCAGCGCGGAGGCTCCGCTGCATTCCGAGTCGCCCGGCCTGATGATCGACCGGCTCTCCATTCTGGCGCTGAAGATCTATCACACGCGGGAAGAGGCAGAACGCGAAGACGCGCCGGCGGGCCATGCGATGCGCAACCGGGAACGGCTCGCGATTCTGGAGGAACAGCGGGCGGACCTGGCCGCGTGCATGGACACACTGTGGAGTGAGACACTGGCGGGGACGCGGCGGTTCAAACTTTACCGGCAACTGAAGATGTACAACGATCCTTCGCTGAACCCGGCAATCTACGGAAAATCCCCCGGCGGCCAGGGAGTTTGACTGGCGGTTGGGGGGTGCCCATTGACGTCTTACGGGGTTATGCGTATAAAGATGGCCTAAGCAGCGTATTTCCTAAGACGTATGTTTGTGCCGGGAACAGCCAGGTTCAACTGAGCGGAAAGGAAAGTACGGGCAAGATAAAACCCATGACGCAAGAGGCCCGATCAGCGGCTCCCAGCCGCAAAAAAACTCTCCCGACGGGGGCCAGAACCGATGGCCATTCCGTGTCCAGCGGACCCGCCTTCCAACACTACCAGGCCGCCGTACTGTTGCTGCAGCAGGGCAAGTACGAAAAGGCGCTGGCCGCTCTCCAGAAGCTGCTTCCCGAAGCTCCGATCGAAATCAAGGAGCGCTGCCAGATGTACATCAGCACGTGCCTGCGGCAACTGGAGAAGCCGAGTCTGGCGTTCGATACTCCGGAGGAGCGGTATGACTACGCGGTGTCGCAGTTGAACACCGGCTACTACGACGATGCGCGAGAGCAGTTCAACGGCATCCTAAGCAGCCATCCCGGCGCGGACTACGCATTTTACGGATTGGCGGTGCTGGACTCGATCACCGGCCGCGCGCAGGATTGCCTGGCGAACCTGGCCAGGGCCATCGAATTGAACCAGAGAAATCGGTTGCAGGCCCGCGTGGATAACGATTTTCAGAACATGCAGGACGATCCGCGGTTTACCGAACTGCTTTATCCCGAGGCTCCGTAAGGATATTTTTGAATACCGCAATTTCCGTACCCGGTGAAGTGTTGTTGTCGCCGTCTCCCAGCCCGGATACCCCGGCCAGCGTGACGCCGATGCGGGTGGTGGCGATCGGTGGGGGCACAGGCCTGTCCACGCTGCTGCGGGGACTGAGCCGGCATGTGCATACCCCCGGCGACAGCGGCGCGGAAGCGGGCCTGATCGCCGATCTGGCAGCGGTGGTGACGGTGACGGACGACGGGGGATCGTCGGGCCGGCTGCGCCAGGATTTCAATATGCTGCCACCCGGCGACCTGCGCAACTGCATGGTGGCGCTCAGCCAGGAAGAGGATCTTCTCACCCGGCTGTTCAACCATCGTTTCAGGGGCGGCGACGGGCTCAAGGGGCACAACTTCGGAAACCTGTTTGTGGCCGCGCTGACTGAGATCACGGGCGACTTTGCGCAGGCGGTGCAACTGGCCTCGAAAATTCTGGCCACGCGGGGCCGCATTTATCCGGCCACGACGGCCAACACCACCCTGGTGGCGCGGATGGACGACGGATCGCTGGTGCGGGGGGAAACCGGCATCACCGCCAGCCGGCTGCGGATTGTGGAGCTGACGCTGGACCCGCCCGGCCCGGCGCCGCTTCCGGAGACGCTGGAGGCGATCGAGCGGGCCGACCTCATCACCGTCGGACCGGGCTCGCTTTATACGTCGCTGATCACCAACCTGCTGGTGGACGGGATTCCTTCGGCGCTGGCCAGGGCGCGCGGCCTGCGCGTCTACATCTGCAACCTGATGACGCAGGCCAATGAAAGCCTGGGGCTGACGGCGTCAGAGCACATCGAGCGCATCTACGAGCACACCCGCGAGCCGATCTTCGATTGTGCGCTGGTAAACACCGCGCCGTTTTCGCCGGAAACCCTGGCGCGCTATGCGATCGAGGGAGCATCGCCCATTCTGCCGGACATCGAGCGCATCCAGGCGTTGGGGGTGCGCTGCATCGCGGGCGATTTTGCCAGCGAAGAGAGTGTTGTGCGGCACGCGGCCGGCCGGGTCACCGGAGCCCTGCTGGCATTGGGGCGCTCGGCGAGCGTGTGAAGGCGCCTGAATTCCCGGCAATTTTAGAAAATTTCACTTCCCGACTCCGCTTTTGAGCTAGTACATTCTGGTGCATGCTGGGCGAAGACCGGCGAAAGAGGAGGGGTATGCGAATTCGATGTAACGTGTTGGCAGTGAGCGCCATGATTTTGGCTTTGGGGGTGTCTGCGGGAGCGCAGACCAAGCAAAAGCCCGGGCTTTGGGTGGTGACCACCACCATGTCCATGGGGGGCGAGCAAATGCCCCAGATGCCGAAGATGCCTCAGATGCGGCAAAATGCGAAGATGCCGCAGAACGTTCAGTTGCCGCCGGGCGTAAATCTGCCGCCGGGCGTGCAAATGCCGCAGACCATGGGATCGTCGGCGGG
>PLSH01000284.1:3168-3702 GCA_003165095.1 Acidobacteriaceae bacterium | reverse complement strand
GGCGCGGCGATTCTGCCTGAGACTCTTGCCGTCCATGCGTAGCGCACCAGTGCGGAGGAGAGCGTGAGACGGATCGCCGCCATTGCGCTGGGCTCGAACCTTGCATCTCAATGGGGCGACCGCGAGGCCAACCTGCGCGAGGCCATTGCGCGCGTGGCCAAGCTGGGAGAAGTGCGCGCGGTCTCGTCGTTCCATGACACCGCTCCGGTGGGCTTCATAGAGCAGCCGAACTTCCTGAACGGAACAATGCTGCTCGCAACCGAGCTGGAGCCGGTGGAGCTGATGCGAGCGCTGCTGGCAATCGAGCGCGCGATGGGGCGGGACCGGGCCGCTGTTTCCACTGACGCGGCGCAATCCGGCGCGGCCCCCATCAAAGGCCCGCGCATCATCGACCTCGACCTGCTGCTGATGGACGATGTGGTCCTCGCGTGCGCCCGCGGCATGGAAGATCAGACCGAGCTGACCCTGCCGCATCCTGCAATGGCGGAGCGGCTCTTCGTGCTGGAGCCGCTGGCCGAGATCGCGCCTGCGATG
>PLSH01000284.1:0-3126 GCA_003165095.1 Acidobacteriaceae bacterium | reverse complement strand
TGATCTCCCATTTGGGCGAGACGTTGAGATCGGTGACGGCGAAGAGTTGCTGCTGCTGGTTGTGCAGGGTGTAGGGTGACGTGAGGCGGCCATAGTCGGCGTAGTACTCGAAGCCCGCGTTGACGACCTTTGTGATGTCGTAGCCGATCTTTGCGCCGGGGGAGAAGTCGAGGCCAAGCGCCACGTCAGGCCCGTGCCAGGTGCGTTCCAGCGCGGGGTTGAAGGCGAGGTACCAGCGGCCGAGGGTTTTGTCGACGATGGGGCGAATCTCCCACGTCCAGGTGTCGGGCGAGTAGACGGCGCGCTGATAACCAATCTCAGTGGAGAGCGAGACGCCGACGGGCCAGTGCCAGGAGTCGGGGACACGGACGCGAGGACGGATGTGGTCGCCAACCCACTGCACGCCATGGCCGGCCTGTTCGCTGGTGAAGATGTAGAAGCCGACCTCAGACCATGCGTTGATGCCCTGGGTGAGCTCGATGGTCTCGTGCTCCTGGTGGTTGGTGGGGTAGACGCCGTCGATGAGGTTCTTCTGGCCCTCGGGGGTGAAGTTGGAGTGCAGCTCGACCATGAGGGTTTTGGGTGCGACGGTGTCTGAGCCGTAGACCTGGATCTCGTAGTTGCCCTGGGCGCGAGCGGGGAGGGTGAAGAGGATGACGATTGCGAGGAACAGCCCACACTTCAACCCACCCTTCGCAAGATGCGCAAAGGATGGGGCACTCGGCGCGACCTCGGTGGGTTGGCGATGCATAGGGATAAGATGATCGTCTGCGCACAGATTCTTCAGACACAGAAGAAATATTCTTCCGGCGCGAAGGATGATGTACGCGGGTTTTGACGGCGCTAGCGCAGGTCCGCCATGACTGCAGGGACTGGTGGGCCAGCGGGATTCATCTTCAGGCCCACAATCTTGAGCGAGAAGGCATAATCGCAGGGCTTGTCGGCGGGAAGTTTAATCTTGAGGCCTTCGGTGTCCTGGGTGAACTTCAATTTTTCTGTGCTTCCCAGCAGCGTCACGCTGGTGATCTTGCCCTCGGGAACCTGGCCATCCAAAGCTTTGCCGGTGGCGAGCGAGGTGATGACTGCTGTGTCGCCGGGCCAGGACTGCGCAATTGCGTAGAGGCTGTCTCCCTTGACAGTGAAGCGGTATTCCACGGGCTTCGGTCCCTGAGCTTCTACAGGTCTAGTCGGCGCGGTAGCAACTACGGCCGGTGCAGGAGTTGCCGGTGCGGCGGGCGGCGGTGGAATGGCTGGCGCGACACCTGCGGTGGGGCCCTGTTCCGCTGCGGCGGCGGCTGCTGCTCCGGGACGCCGCATCGCTCCACTGCGTGGGGGCAACGGCGTGAAGCCTTCGCCATCGACGACCCAGTTGTGCGTTCCGTAGACGGCCTCGCCATTGACGGCGAGCCACTTGCCAACCTCCTTGAGCGCGGTGCGTTGCTGCTCGTTGATGGCGCCCTGACCCATCGGAGACAGGTTCAGCAGAAGGCTGCCGTTCATGCTGAGGATGGTTGAGAGCTCGTTGATGACCGAACGTGCGCCACGGAAGGTCTCCACCGGGTTGGCGGCGGTGTAACCCCAGGTGCTGCCTTCGGTGTCCTCGGCGTCCCACACGCCTTTGAGGATCTGCGTGGGCCCGCGCGGGTTGAGCTTTTCAAAGTCCAGAACGCTGCCGGCAAGGTAGGCGGAGTCTTTGGTCTCGATTGTGACCTGCTTGTGCCACTGGAGCGCGCGGTTGTAGTAGTACGCGGCCACCTTCATCTTCAACGGATCAAGGGCCCGCGAGTTGACGCCATTGTCGAACCACATCACGTCTGGCTGATACTGGTCGATCAGTTCGATGTTCTTCTTCACCCAGTCTTCGAGGAACTCCTGCAGGCGCGCGTCGGAGTGATCGTGCCAATAGAAGTTGGCGTACTTGGGATCGTCCACATCGGTCTTGAGTCCGGGGGTTGGATTGACGAAGGTGTAGTGCTCCATGTTGTGGCTGCAGATGCCGAACCGGAGGCCTGCCTTGCGCGTGGCCACAGCCATCTCGCCGACCAGGTCGCGGTGCGGTCCCATGTTGGCGGCGTTGAAGGGATTGGTTGCGCTGTTCCACAGCGAGAAGCCATCGTGATGCTCGACGGTGGGCATGAAGTACTTTGCGCCGGACTCCCTGACCAGCTCGGCCATGTCGTCGGCGTTGAAGTCCTTGGCGGTGAAGAGTGGGATGAAGTCTTTGTAGCCGAACTTGTCCTGTGGCCCGAAGTTCTGTGCGTGCCAGTCGGCAAAGGTGGTGTACATGTACTTCTCGTACCACTCGTTGTGGTAGGCGGCGACGGAGAAGAGGCCCCAGTGCATGGTGATGCCGAACTTGGCGTCGATGAACCACTGCGGCACGCTGTAGTTGGCGCGGATGGACTCCCACGTCGGCTGCACCGGGCCGGGTGCGACGGGCGTCTTGGCGGCGGCTGCCGCGGCAACGATCTCCGGCGTCACCTGCGGACCGGACTGCGCGACGGCAGGACGGGGAAGCAAGGTCAACAGAAAGAGGGTGAAAAACGTGACAAGCTTTGTCCTGGATAATCGCATGAATTTTTCTCCGGTTTGGCGTACGTGGTTCATTGGGCTCGAGGCGCCGCAGGAGCGGTGGGCGCAGGCTCATCCATTCTATTGGTGCGGAACGGCACGGCGGGAAGGCCCGCGGAGTTGTAAAGATTCGCGCCGTAGGGATAGTTGTCCCAGGCGTAGCNNGCGCGTCGATATACTTGCCGTCGGCCCCCGCAATCTGGAACCACTTGAGCGGTCCATCGTTCGATGCGGGAACCTCCGCGGTAGATGCCGGATTGGGTGGCGCGGAGACGTGCGCGTACAACCCGTCCGGATAATGCGTGGTCAGCCCATCGGCATGCGTGAAGCTGATGCGGATCTCGTCGCCCTCCACCTTCATCCCTGCGTACACAGGCCCGGAGAACTCCATCTTCTTCCCATAAACATTGGCCAGCGCAATGCGGCTCAGACGGTCGCACAGCGCCTCTTTGTTCTTCGGGTGCACGTTTGCGGAATCGCCGATGTCGACCGTCACCGCGAGGCCGGTATTTTTCACCGGCAGGATCTCCGCCTGCTGCTCGCGCACCCGCGGAT
>PLSH01000387.1 GCA_003165095.1 Acidobacteriaceae bacterium | reverse complement strand
GTGCGCGGGCGCTGGATGAGCGAGGGCGAGTTCGTTGAGATGCAGCAGCACATCGATCAAAAGAAGTCATCCAAGGATGTGGACGAGTCCTCCGACACCTCGGATACGATCGACTTCCTACTCAAGCATGTGCCCAACAACAACGGCAAGGTGGGCATTTACGGCATCTCCTATCCGGGCTTCTACACCTCGGCATCGATCATCGACTCGCATCCGGCGCTGGTTGCAGCCAGCCCGCAGGCGCCCATGACCGACCTTTTCCTGGGTGACGATTCCTATCACGGGGGGGCGTTCATGCTCTCGGCCAATTTCGGCTTTTACGCTCCCTTCTTTTATCCGCAACACAATCCGGAATCGTCGGAGCCGCCGGTCACGTTTCAATTTGGCACTCCGGACAGCTACGAGTTCTATCTCCAGGCCGGCAACATAGCCAATCTTGAAACGCAGTACCTGAAAGGCTCGAACTGGCTTTTTGACGACCAGTTCAAGCACGACACATATGACGACTACTGGCAGTCGCGCGACCTGTCACGGCACATGAAAAATGTGCACTGCGCGGTACTAGTGGTTGGCGGCTGGTACGATGCGGAGGATCTCTCGGGGCCATATCGCACCTTCTACGCGATCAGCAAATTCAACCCCAATACGCCCACCACGCTCGTCGAGGGACCCTGGGTTCACGGCGGCTGGGCGCGCGGCGAGGGCAGCCGTCTGGGCGATGTGCAGTTCAATGCCAATTCGGCCGACTACTTTCGCACCCACATCCAATTTCCGTTCTTCGAGCATTACCTGAAGGGAAAAGGCGAGGCTCCGCACAAAGCCGAGGTATTCGAGACCGGAACGAACGTGTGGCGGAGTCACGATGCATGGCCGCCCAAGGCCGCGACGGCGAAGACACTTTACTTCCACTCGGGCGGCAACCTCAGCTTCGATGCGCCCACTGAAACCAGGAGCGAGGACGAGTACCTGAGCGACCCCAATCACCCGGTGCCTTTTGTGGGCTACACAACCGACACCGTGCCGCAACGTTACATGGTGGACGATCAGCGCTTTGCAAGCTACAGGCCGGACGTGCTCGTGTATCAGACCGATCCCCTCGAAGAAGACGTGACCATTGCCGGGCCAATCTCGCCGCATCTCAAGATAGCCAGCTCCGGCACCGACTCCGACTTCGACGTGAAACTCATCGATGTCTATCCCGAGGATTATCCCGATCCCGAAGACTCGAGCCGGCCCAACAAGCGCATTCTCGACGAGCCGCCGCTGCACATGGGCGGCTACCAGCAGTTACTGCGCGGCGAGCCTTTTCGCGCCAAGTTCCGCAACAGTTGGGAAAAACCGGAGGCCTTGACGCCGGGCAAGGAAACCAACATCGATTTCACCATGCCCGATCTCTACCACACGTTCCGCCGCGGGCATCGCATCATGGTGCAGGTGCAAAGCTCGTGGTTCCCGTTGACGGACCGCAATCCGCAGACTTTCACCGACATTCCTTACGCCAAGCCGGAGCAGTTCCAGAAGGCAACGGAACAGGTGTTTCACGAGCAGGGCGCGGCCAGCGGCGTTGAAGTGCTGGTGTTGCCGAAAATGTGAGAGAATTTCCCGGAATCAGAGCGGGAATCGCCTCTCATCCGTCTTTTCTAATGGTACGAAGAGGGTGCAGAGTGGAATACATGCCAATTCGCAGTCGAACGGTCCCGATCCTGTTATCTTGCGCCGCGGCAGTTTTGCTGGCCGGATGCGGCGACTTCTGGCAGGCGCCGAGCGGTTCGAGCGGCACAACCGCCAGCACCACCACGCTCACGGCCTCCACCAGCACGCCGGTGACGGGCGCGAGCGTCCTGTTGACGGCTACAGTTTCGCCTTCCGCGGCCACCGGAACGATCACGTTTTATAACGGCACGACCTCGCTCGGAACCGGAACTCTGAGTTCAGGCACGGCGACGCTGACGACTACGTTTGCGAACGCCGGCACGTTCTCAATCACCGCGAACTACGGCGGCGACAGCACCTACGCCGCGAGCTCGTCCAGCGTGGTTTCTATTACCGTGACAGCGTCGAGCGGGACAGCGACGACGACCACGCTCACCTCAACCACCACCGCTCCGTACACCACCGGTGAAAGCGTGAATCTGACGGCCACCGTTTCGCCATCGACGGCAACGGGAACCGTGACTTTCACCGACACCACCACATCAACTTCGCTGGGAACCGGGACGCTCAGTGCGGGTGTAGCAACCCAGTCAGCCACCTTCTGTACGACCGGGTCGTACGTGGTAACCGCCGTATATAACGGCTCCAGCAGCGATGAGGGCAGCACATCGGCTGCGCTCCCTCTCGCGATCAGTGCGTCGCCGACGCTGGTGGCCACCACCACCACGCTGGCCACGTCTAACGCCACACCCACGACAGGAGAGAGTTTCACCCTGACGGCCACCGTCACTCCTGATACGGCAACCGGAAGCGTCACGTTCTTTGATTCCACGAATAGCCCAGCGGTTTCGCTGGGAACCGGAGCGCTGAGTGGGGGAACCGCGACCTATTCCACTTCGTACCCCAACGCTGGATCGTACCTGCTCACTGCCACGTACGAGGGATCAAGCACCGATGCCACGAGCTGCACGGCAAGCCCGGTGAGCATCACCGTGAACTAATGAGGAAATCCATGCCGGTTCGGACGCTTTGCTCCGCATCCCTGCTCGCGGCCGTGCTGCTGGCGGCTATTCCCGCGATCCATGCCGAAGAAGGCATGTGGACCTTCGACAATCCGCCCGTGAAGCAGCTCCAGGCCAAATACAACTTCACCCCTACCCAGGCCTGGCTTGACCATGTGCGGCTCTCGAGTGTGCGGCTCAATGATGGCGGGTCGGGCTCATTCGTCAGCCCCGATGGGTTGCTGCTTACCAATCAACATGTCGCCCGCATCCAGTTGCAGAAAAACTCGACCGCGGAGCACGACTATATTCGCGACGGCTTTTATGCCGCGGCTCCGGACCAGGAGATGAAGTCGCCCGATCTGGAAATCAATGTGCTGGTGGGCATGAAAGACGTAACGGCGCGCGTGGAAGACGCAGCCAAAGGCGCGTCCAGCGACGCCCAGGCGCTGAAGGCCCGCGAAGCCGAGATTGCCGCGATTGAGAAGGAGAGCAAGGACAAGACGGGCCTTCGTTCGGACGTGGTTTCGCTTTACAACGGCAGCGAGTACTGGCTTTACCAGTACAAGGCGTACACCGATGTGCGGCTGGTGTTTGGCCCGGAGCAGCAGGCGGCGTTTTTTGGCGGCGATTCGGATAACTTCACTTATCCTCGCTACGATCTCGACATGGCGATCTATCGCGTCTACGACAACGGCAAGCCGTTGCATACCGAGAATTATTTGAAGTGGAATGCGAGGGGCGCCGCGCCGGGCGATCTGGTGTTTGTCTCCGGCAATCCCGGGTCGACCGAGAGGCAGGACACGATGGCCGAGTTGCTGATGGAGCGCGACGCGGTCGAGCCGGCGTTTATCGAAATCAGCGAGCGCCGCATCGCCGCGGCGCAGGAGTTCGCGAAGCAGGGAGCGGAGCAGGCCCGGCTGGTGTCGAGCACGATTTTTTACGCGCAAAACAGCCTCAAGGTCTTCGCGGGAGAACACGAAGCGCTGCTGGATAAAGCGGTGATCGCCAAGAAGCAGGCCGAAGAAGACGACCTGCGCGCGAGAATTGCCGCAAATCCAGAGTGGCAAAAGGAATATGGCGACGCTTGGGACACGATCGCCCGCATAGAGGAGCAGGTGAGGCCGGAGATCAAGAGCCGCTATTTTCGCCGCAGCGGCAGCCAGCTATTCGCGATTGCGCTCGAAATTGTGCAGTATGTGGCGGAAGTGAAGAAGCCCGATGGCCAACGCCTTCCGGGATATAACGAAGCCGGCTTGGGATCGCTCCAATATCAACTGCTGTCGCCGGCGCCGATTTATCCTTCGACCGAAAAGCTGTTCATGAAGAGCGCGCTCAAGCTGGCCCAGGAGAAGCTGGGCGCGAACGATGAATTTGTGAAGGCCTTCACGCAGGGCGGCGATATGGACAAGGCTGTTGACGCACTCGTGAATGGAACCAAGCTCGCCGATCCCGCGTTTCGCAAATCGCTGTTAGACGGCGGCGAGGCCGCGGTGGCATCGTCGACCGATCCCATGATTGCCGCGGCGCGCCGTGTGGACCCGATTGTGCGCGCCAGTTACGTGCACCAGCGGGACACCGAAGAGAGCGTGCTCGAGCCCGCCTCTGAAAAACTCGGCAAGGCGCGCTTTCTTGCCTATGGGAAAAATGCTTATCCCGACGCGACGTTCGCTCCGCGTTTGAGTTACGGCACGGTGGACGGCTACCCGTACAACGGAACCATCGCTCCGCCGTTCACCACTTTCTATGGGCTCTACGACCGCTCGGCGAGCTTCAGCAACCATTCACCGTTCGACCTGACGCCCAAAGAATCCGCGGCGCTGGGCAAAATCGACCTGGCGACGCCGCTCGACTTCGTCTGCACCACCGATATCATCGGCGGCAACTCGGGCTCGCCGGTGATCGACCGCGATGGTGAGCTCGTGGGACTGGTGTTCGATGGAAACATTGAATCGCTGGCCGGCAATTTTGTCTTTGACGAATCGAAGAACCGGACGGTTGCTGTGCACTCCGGCGGCATGATCGAGGCACTCAGAAAGATTTACGGGGCCAATGCGCTGGCCGATGAACTCGAAGGGAAAAAGTAGCGCAGACGGGGGCACGCAACTGCCGACTGTCCGGTGTCTGCTTTAGAGTGTTTTTCGAATTGCGGCATAGCCGTCAGGAACGAATGGGGAAAATGCGCTACGTGGGAAAGCGCTCAACAAACCCCTCTATCGCTTCGAACACGGCGTGACGCGCCTCATCCTCAGTCAATGTCTGGCTGGAGAGTAAATCAATCATCCGCTCAAGTTCCAGCTTCATTTGCGCAAAGGCCTCTCGGGCATCAGTCTCGCTTGAGAAATAGCGGGTGTGCACAAACCACCCGTACAGGCCGCAGGTGATGGCGAAGGGAACAGTCTTTGAGGCGGTCTCCCCGCCAAAGCGGATTTCAGATTCGAGCGTGATGCGCGCTCCGCCGGGATGCTCATCATCCAGAGCAATGAGGCCCTCTTCGGACCCCCGCGTGCCAACGGTTCGTCCATCTTCAAAGGCATTCCACACGCGGGCATCATGCGGGACGAGCCGCAGGGATGTCAAGGAATCCATGACCGGCATCTAACCTTCACGGCAAAAGCTGTTTGGCCGTACAATCGAAGAGGTCCACCCCTGCGGAGGGATGGGTGAGCGGTTGATACCGGCGGTCTTGAAAACCGCACCCACCCTCTCCGCAACCCTCTTAAATTGAATATTTACAAAAACTTGGGATAATCCAGCCTTGCTGTCTTGAGGGGTCTTTTGGGGTCTTGTTTCGGACGATTGGGCAAAGTTTAGTACAAGCCTGAGCCGGGGAATCCCGGATTGCAGCCATGCCAGATGTTCGCCCGTTCCTTGCCGCCGCGACGTGCCCTCTGGCCAGGAGGAGTTCCCGTTCCAATCCATCCCCGTTGAGTGTCCCTTGTGCGGCGAACTACGGCGATAGCGGAGGCGCGTTTAGTTTGCGCTTGCTTACGGCGAAGATGTTTGGGTTTATCAGTTCGGAGAAGGGGACACTGAGTCTGACACCGCTCGGTGCCCGCGTCTGCAATCCACAACAAGAGAAGGCCGCTCGTGTTGAATCGTTCCTGTTGGTTCCGCTCTACAAAGCCATCTATGACGATTACAAGGGGCAAATGCTTCCTGGCAATCCGGGCCTAGAGGCCGCTATGGAGAAGCTCGGCGTAGCGCCAAAGCAGAAGGATAAAGCGCGGCAGGTGTTCCAGCGGTCAGCTACACAATCTGGCTACTTCGCCTATGGCACGAGCCGTTTGGTAGCGCCAACGATGAAGGCGACTACGGAAGAAGAGAAGCCCAAGAATGCTGAGGGCGGCAGCGAGGATGAAGATAAAAAGGAAAATAAGCCGGAAAAGAAGAAACGGCACCCTTTTATCGAAGGATTGCTCGACAAGTTGCCTGAAGCGGAGACAGAGTGGACGCTGGAAGGCCGCAAAAAGTGGCTCCAGACAGCATCGAACATCTTCGATTTGATGTACACCGCCCCGGACAGCGAGGGCGAATTGAGCGTTACGCTCGCAAAGACTTCTGCTAAATGAAGACCCGCCTGGTAGCAGACCAAGCGGGTCGGAAGGGAGTAGCTATGTGCGGACCGTAATCGTAGTCCAGACCAGAGTGGTTGTAATCATCATGTCGAGTGGCGAAGAAACCCTCGTGGTCGTTATCCCAATATAGGGTACAACACCTTATCGTGTAGGTACAGGGCCTCATGAACTCTGTGCATCCAGTTCCACACCTTTTACCTTCGCCCAACGAGCCTTAGCCGCTTGTTGGGCGATTTGACTCAGGCGCTCAGAAGTTAGCTTGGCGGCCCGTGCGTTGCCACCTTTCAATCCTCCACGCTTTCCAAGTGCAACGGCGGCAGGATCTTTCTCTCTCGGCTTGAGCGGTGCGCCCGTCGAAATCTCAACGATCTTGAGCGCGTTCTGTGCGAAATCTTTCTTTCCCATGCCCTTATGATGCTTGACCGCTCATGCGAACGCAAGGGGCTGTGCAAAACACTTGGCCCACTACCCGTCGCGATGAATGGGGCTGGGCTCCGTTGACGGGCTGTTACACCGGATTCAGGCACAAAGCCCGTCCACACCGACATCATCCGGTTTATGTACGGACGGTGCAGCCCTCACGCTCTGGACGAATTCTGCTCCAGCCTCTACCTGCGGGCCTGGAGGCCCGCAGTACAGCCGGTCAGGAGACCGGCGCTACCGACTGATTGGCGCCGCAGATTGGACGCGTTCAGCCGCGGTGNNCACTGGTCAAGGCAGCCGGATTTGTTGATCCGGACACGGCCGCCCAGGCCGGCTTCTTTCGTCAGTTGCTGGAGCCGGGTGTGCAGTTCGCTCTTTCCGTCCACGGTGCAGGAAGGCCGCGGCGCATCCGCGGGGCGGACATTATGACAGACAAAAACATGGTGTTCGAAGACGGGCAAGCGGTAATCTCCTTATTGCGAATCCCGGCCCCGATCGTTGACAAGAATACTCGATGCGATCCTGCAACGGATCCTGAAACGTATCCCGAAACAGATCCTGGAACGGCTGACTCCAGACTATCAGGAAGTTAACTTTCCACATTCTTGCTTCCCAACCCGCCCGCATCTGCGAAAATAAGTGCTTGACTATGAGTACAGATAATCTGCTCTCGCTTAAAGACGACATGGTGGCCTTCATCGAGGGTCACGGCCTGCGCCGTCTCCCCGGCTACGTAACCGAGGACGTTCCCTCGATTCTGTGGGAGGGGCGGAACAATCCCGACGCCTGGAAAGACTTTGTGGAGATGGCCAAGCACGTCGGCGCTCCCTTTGTCACCTTCAGCGAGATGACGCTGGAGCGCGAAGAGCTGGACGCGCTCATCGAAGAAGCCGGCGAGATGAACT
>PLSH01000402.1 GCA_003165095.1 Acidobacteriaceae bacterium | reverse complement strand
AAGGGTGGGGCGCTTGCGCCTCACCCCCCGACATGATTAGCTTGCTGCTTTTACTGCTTAGTTCTGCACACACCTTACCCGTCCGTTGTCAGGATCAGTGTAGCGATGCTGTCCGTCGGGGCATGGAGCGGGCTTGCCGCGATCGCCGGTGTCGCCCTTTTGTCCCGTATCTCCCGTATAACCCTTGTCGCCCGGCCGTCCGGTGTCGCCTGTGTGCCCCCGGTCACCAGTCTGGCCTGTGTCCCCCGGCTGTCCCTGCTGTCCGGGCTGCCCTTGCGCGCCATCTTGTCCGGGAGGTCCAGGCTGTCCCTGAGCTGCCGGTGTTGCCGGTGCTGCTTGCGGTGGCGCTGTCTGGCAACCGCCGCATATCAACAGGACCGAGGTTAAACCGATGCCAATACACAGTGAACACAGTGATGTTTTCATTCAATTCTCCTCTTCGATTCGGTTGAACCTTGAATGCCGCTTTCGCAGCCCACGGCCCCCATTGTGGTTATTACCTGCGTGGCGCAGCTNNCGGCGGGGCAACTGAGGACGGCGTGGCTGGAGCCTCGGCGGGCGGATTTGGCGAAGGCTGCGCGGGCGCGGTTGCGGGTTGAGGCTCGGGCGTGGAGGCGGGCGGCGCGGCGGCGGATTTGGACTTGACGGTTGCGGCTTCTGAAGCCGGCAGAGCGACAGGATTCACCGGCAGGGTGAGGGTCTGCACGGTGGAGGGGTCGTCGCGCAGTACGAGGTAGAGAATGCCGTTGGAAGGGTGGGGAACGCTCAGTTGGGTTCCGGTGTACTCCGGCGGGACCTCGGTGGGGTTTTCGAAATCCGGCGTGGCGGAGATGGAATCTGCGAGGAAGAGGTTATTGGCGGTGAGCACGCAGAGTTTTGCCTGGGAACGCGGGCAGCGCAGTTCCTTGAATCCGGGGAGACGCACGAGGGTTCCGAGGGAGAGCCAGTCGCCGGCTGCGCCGTTAGCGGAGACGGCGCGGACGCGGACGGGCCCAAAGGCCGAGGAGCCGAAGCGGGTGAGGGGGTCCATGGTTCCTACAGCGGTCTTCGCGTCTTCAAGCATGAGGCTGCCGTCGGAGAGATCGAGGATGGTGTGGAAGCTTGAATCTGCCGCTGCCACCTCCACTTTTTCGTCGCGTGGGAAGCTGGGGGGCGAGATCGACTTGAGGAAGAAGACCAGGCGTCCATCGACGGGCAGATCGTCGGTGCTGCCGAACTGGACCGGAGAAGCGGTTGCGGCGGCCTCGTCCTGCACGCCTTTGCTGAGCAGGGTGACCTGGGGCCGTGGCGGGTCGACGGTGACGGGCGCCTTGAGCTGGCGGCCATCCTTGAGATCGACGCGGGCGAAGTAGACTTTTCCGGGCACCAGAGCGGCGGTGGAACCGGCGGCGTCCATCACGAGTTGATCGAGGTCGTCAACGCGGCTCAGGGTGGAGGGGGTGAGGTTGATGGCGCCGAGCCTGGCCTTTGCCACCTGATCGAGGCGGGTGCCTTTGAGGATCGCCTCTTTATCGCCGGCGCTGAGGGTGAGGCGGTCGAGCGAGGCAGCGGCGTCATAGGCCGTCATCTTCAACTGGTCAGGCTGGGCAAGCCCATATTGATAGATGGCCAAGCTTACGGGCCCTGGCGCGGCGTCTTTGAGCGGTACTGAAACCTCGAGGGTGTCGGGGCGGGGAGATTTCCAGGCGAGATTGACGGCGGGGCCGGTCTCGGGCGATTCTTCGACTTTTTCAACGCAGAGGTCGCTCTGGCCCTCGAAGTGGATGGTATCGTCGCGGCCAACGACGAGGGCGGACTGGTCGGCGGGCTCGAGGGTCCACTTGCCGGGTTGGGCGACGACGAGGTGGAATCGGGGTCCCTCCCAATCGTCAAAGCCCCACTTGCCGCTGACTGTGCCGGTGAGTTCGCCCGCGGGCAGAGCGGGCAATTTGTCCTGGGGGACGAGTCCGCCCAAGCCCGGCTCAGCCTTGACGGGGATGTCGATGGGGGTTGCGCTCTGGTTGCCGGCGGGCTGGATGTGGAGGATGAGATCGTGCGCGATCTGGGTGGCGAAGACCAGCGGCGCACCTTCGGCGGGCAATACCAGGGCGGGCTTGAAGGCGCAAAAAACGTCAGCGGGATTGAGGGGGTGGAGGGGTTCAGGCCGGGCAGCCCCAAGCGGAGGCAAAGCGACCACGACCACCGACTTGGGATTGCGGAACGAGGGCGGCATGTTGAGGCGCAGGTTGAGGGTGTCGGAGGTGGGCAGGGCGAGAGCGGGAATGTATTGGAAATGGGCGGTATGGAGCGAAGCCAGGATGCGGGCGGTGTCAACCACGGCGCCAACGTAGGGGCTGTAAAGGCCGCCGCCGCCCATGGCCGAGTAGCTGAGCTGGTTCATCAGATCCTCGGTGGTGCCGCTGGTGATCTGGTCGACGCGGGATTGGGAGTTGGTGTCGTCGAGGACCAGGCCCTGCGAGTTCTGTGCAAGGCAGGTGGCCTGCTGGTCGATGGGCCTGAGGAAGCAGTCCTGGTTGATCTTGATGCCGAGGCTTCGGGCTGCGAGTTCGGCGCGGTCCTTGAGGGATTTGGGGTCGGTTTGGGAGGTTTCCTTGACGTCGGCGAGGTAAGCCTCAAGGCGCATGCGCTCCCGGCTGGCAGCCTGGAGGTCCTGTGCGGCGCGGACAAAAGCGCCGGGCCGGCCGCGGACGGCGTTGCGGAGGGTGTTGAAGTCGCCTCCGGTCTCTGGCGCGAGGAAGATGAGGGCCTGCTGGGCCTCATCGGGAACGGTAACGAATACGCCCTCTTCGCGCGCCTCGCGGCTCCAGGTTTCGACGCGGGTAAACCACTCCGGCGGGGGCGGGTTGGTGGAGCCGCGCAGGAAGGCGACGACCAGGACGAAGTGAGTGGATTGGCTCTCGGGAAGGTCGGGATGAATCCAAAGGCGGTCGCCGGGAAGCAGATTGGGCGCCTCAGAGATGGGCAGAGTGATCGAGCCGCGCTTGACGTGCACGTCGACCTTGGGTCCAGCGAGATCGAATGCCGAGCTCTCGGCGTACAGTGCGGAGGAAGCCAGGCAGCAAAGCAACGGCAACAAAAGCTGCAAACAACGGCGCATATGATCTATTGTACGAAGTTGCGCGGCGGAGGTAAGCGCGACAGGGCTGTAACATTTCAGTATGCGGTCGTGCAGGGCGGCGAAAATCCTGTACACTGATCGATGTATAGTTACGAATCGGCTAGAATTCGCTCGAAAGCATGCACGTAAAAGAGAAAACGGAAGATGGCTTTTGTCAGGCAAAAGCCTTATGAATACCATGGACCGTCTTATTACATCGATTTCGAGAGAATTTATTGGATTCCCTTTGGCTTTAACGATCGATGCAGGGCCCCGCAGAATCAACGAATAAGTTTTTATAACCAACGCGGAGGCGCGAATGCGCTGCGCGGAGCCGGGCTCGAAGGCCTGGGGTCCGTGGCGGCATTCGCAGCCGATGCGGCCCACCGGGCTACCAATGAGCGAAGCCCTGGAGCAGATGAACCGGGCCCTTCAAGGGTGAATTCGGCTTTTTAGAAAAGGAACAGGATGATGGTCTTCGCGGGCGGAACAGTTGGTCCACGAGGTGCGGGACGGAATGATTGCCGGATCCGCGCGCGCAGGGACGCATCAGGGGAGCGAACAAGATGAAAACTGCAAAAGCTGTGCAGAGCAGCATAGAGAACGACGATCTTAGCATTCCCGCAGCGGAAGAGATGATCGAAGAAGCGTTGAACGAGCTGGCCTATTCGCAGGATCCGGGATTGGTGCGGGCGCTGCGTTTTCTGGCGCCGCCTGGATACCAGGCCATTGTTGAGCTTTGCAGCGAGAATGGGCGCAGCAAGCGGCGCAACGCAATGGCGGACAACTGGTCTCCGGAAGACGACGAAGTGCGCATTTATTTTGAGCGCAGCGATGACGCGGAGCCAGTGGCGCGGGCCAGCCGCGGGCCGCGGGCGGCGGTGAGCCATGCGCCCGCCGAGGATGATGAGGACGACGCGCAGGAGACGACGCTGCCGGCCAACATGGATGCGCGGGTGAAGGAGTTGTGCGTGGCGCTGGCCGAAGCGGAGCGGGGGGGACACGCGTTTATCGCGCTGAAGTGGTTTCGGGACTCATTCCTTCCGCGCAAAGCGTTGGGGTGGAATCAGCATCCGGAGACGCGGCAGGGGGTGCTGGCGGAGGCGATTCAGCGGGGCGCGGTGACCACCAGCAAGATCACGAATCCGAAGACTCCGGCGTATCCCACCACCACGATTCGGTTGAACCGGGCGGAGGCTGGAATGCAGGAAGAGGCGCAGCGTTTCCATCCGGTAGCGGTGCAGGGCGAGGGAGCTTCAGAGGCGATGGAAGAAGAGCGGGGGGCCGAGTGAGCTTCTACTTTTTTGAGGCCACGGCCTTTGTGAAGCTGTTTGTGCGGGAAGCGGGGACCGATGCGCTGATCCGGTTGACTGAGTCGGTGGAGGACAACCGGAAGCTGATCTCGGCGGCGACGCCGCTGGAGGTGTATGCAGCGATCCGGCGGCGGGAGCGGGCCGGAGATATTTTGGCCGCGGACGCGGCCTCGGCGCTGGAGGTTTTGCGGTTGGAATCTGCGCGGACGGTACAGCAGCCGCTGAATCCGTCGGTGCTGGAAGCGGCGCGGCAACTGCTGGACCGCACGACGCTGCGCTGGCCCGCGGCGCTGCAACTGGGCGCGGCGCTGGCGGCGCGCGACATGTTTGCGGGCACACCGATCGTATTTGTATCGGCCTCGGCGCAATTGCTGGAAGCGGCGAAGAGCGAAGGGCTGGAGACGGTGGACCCGGTGAGTGAAGCGGTGGAAGTGGAGTGAGAGAGCGGCTTTCAGCTTGAGACTTAGGCCCTTCGGCATTCGCTGGAGGGTCTTATGCTTTCTGGAACCGGATCTCGTTTCACTTTTTCAGCCGGGATTCAAGGCTGACCGGCGAAGATTCAATGCGCGGCATCTTCGAGAGATTCGGAGGCCATGCTGCGGATATCATCGAGCAGGCAGGCGCGCTGGATAGCGAACGCATTGCGGAGATGCGGGCATGAATCGGCGAACTTTTTTGCAGACTACCGTTGCGGCGGTTTCAACGGCGGCGATCACGTCGCGTGGGGCGATCGGCTTGATTGCCGCCGAAGAAACGCGGGATGGGGAGGCCGGCTGGTGGATGACGGAGCCGATTCGCTGGCTGCAGACCAATCTTCGCGAGACGGATGCTGCGCTCGATCCAAGACGGTTCGTTGAAGACGTGGCAAATTTCAACGCCAATGTTCTGATGATGTCGGCGGGAGGGATTACCGCGCTCTATCCGAGCCGCGTGGAGTATGAATATGTGAGCCCGTACCTGCCGAAGGGGCAGGACACGTTTGGCGAGGTGGTTCGCGAGGCTCATGCGCGCAAGATCCGCGTGGTGAGCCGATGGGATTTCAGCAAAGCGCGCAAGGATGTTTTCGATGCGCATCCGGAGTGGTTTTTCAAAAGGGCCGATGGAAATCCGGCGATCTATAACGGGCTTTGCCAGGCCTGCATCAATGGCGGGTGGTATCGCGAGAAGACCATTGAGATTTTGGGCGAAGCGCTGGGCCGCTACGACGTGGACGGATGTTTCTTCAACTACTTCAGCAACCCGGCGGAGGATTACAGCGGGCGGGCGCTGGGGTTGTGCCACTGCGACAATTGCGAGCGGCTGTTTCGCGAGCGCTTCGATCGCAGAGTGCCCGATGTTGCCGATGACGATTATCGCGCCTTTCTGCACGACGCGGGAGTTGCGGTATCGATTTCGATCCGCACGCTGGTGAAGAGCAAGCGTCCCCGTGCCGCGGTTCTGGGGATGGCCTCGGAGATCTCCGATATTGCGTACGGGGAGGCAAACACGTCGGTGCGGCGGCCGCTTCCGCTGTGGCCCTACACGGCGGGAGACAACACGAACCGGTGGAGAAACAGCTATCCGGACAAAGGCGTCGTTTGCCAGGGAATGTCGTTCATCGACTTCTCATGGAGATTTGCGAACGTGCCGCAGGCGGAGGTGCGAACGCGCATTTGGCAGGACGTGGCCAATGGCGGCGCGGCGGCATTCAACGTGCACGGCACCCTGGCCGAACAGCCGGACAGGATGGCGATGGATGCGGCGATGCCCGCGTATCGCTGGTTGAGCGAACACCAGGAATACTATGCGGGACAAAGGAGCGAGGCGCGCGTGTTTCTGCTTGCGCCCGGATCGGGAGGCACGGGCTTTAGTGTTGCGCAGGAGTCCTATCGAGGCTTTTTCAGGCTGCTGACCGAACAGCATATTCCCTTTGCAGCGGTCGAGAATCTGGACTGGATGGGCAAGCGCGAGGCGGACCTGGTGATTGTGCCGGGACAGGCGCCAAAGGCTCTTGAAGAGTATGCGCAGGGCGGCGGACGGTTGATCATCGCAAGCTCGATCGCTCCGGAGTTCGACGTTGGGGTTCCGGTCAAGCTGTGGAGAGATCCGGACGGCGCCTACTTCCGCATCCGCGACAAGGCGATGTTTCCTTCGCTGAAAGAGACGGATGTGGTGATGATGTATGGCGACTATTTGCAGGTGAAGGCGGAGGGCGAGAATCCGATCACGTTCATTCCTCCGTCGATGTACGGGCCGCCGGAGTTTGCGCACATCGATTGGAAGGACACGGACGATCCTGGGCTGGTGCTGAAAACCATGGGGCGGGGAAAGGCGGCGTGGTTGCCGTGGGACACAGGCGCGCTCTACTACAAACACAGCCTGGAGGCGCACGCGCGATTGATGAGCGACCTGATCGACAGCATGCTCCCGGACGGACGCCAGTTGAAGACCAACGCGCATCCGCTGGTCGAGATCACGTGGATGCGGCAGAAGGATCGGCGCCTGGCGCAGTTGATCAATCTCACGGGACATTCCGACACCGCGTACTTCAATCCGGTGCGGATGACGGAGATCAGGATCGGCGTGAAGGGGAATTTCAATTCGGCACATGCGGTGCGGTCGGGCACGAACATGGCGGTGGCAAACGAAGGGAGCTACAGCGAATTCGTGCTGCCGGTGCTGGACGAATACGAGATCGTCGAATTGCGATGAGGCGGGCGGATGCGGCTCGTGAATGGATGAGCCGCCGATTTCGCGCTGCTGGACGGGCCTAGGGTTATGATTTTCAGATACAGTTTGAATCTGCTGCGGGACCCAGGGTGAAACTATGACGATCTCCGCGCCCCAAAAAGGCCAGTTGCGCAAGGCGATGGGCTTTTGGGATGTGCTGCTGTTCAACATCGCGACGGTGCTGGGCCCGCGCTGGATTGCGGCCGCGGGACACAACGGCACTTCGTCGATCAGCCTGTGGGTTCTGGCCGCGGTGTTCTTTTTCGTGCCCGGCGCGCTGGTGATCAACGAGCTGTCTTCGCGCTTTCCTGAAGAGGGCGGGTTGTATGTCTGGGCGAAGGAAGCGTTCGGGCCGTTTCACGGATTCGTGGCCGGATGGACGTATTGGATCTACACCTTCTTCTATTTCCCCGGCCTGCTGCTGGCCAGCGCCTCGATGGCCGCCTACGTGATGGGCGGCCATGGAATTGCGCTCGCGCAGAACCGCACTTTTCTGCTGACCGTCTCGCTGTCGCTGCTGGTGGTAGCGGTGGTGCTCAACATTATCGGCCTCAACGTGGGCAAGTGGCTGCAGAATGCGGGCGGCGTGGGCACCTATCTGCCGCTGCTGATGCTGGTGGCGATTGCGGTGCTGGTGTGCATGCATCACGGCTCGGCAACGCACTTCACGTTGAAGAACATGATGCCGACGTGGAACTGGGATACGGTGAATTTCTGGTCGCAGATCGCGTTCGCGTTCACCGGGCTGGAACTGGTGTCGGCGATGAGCGAAGAGGTGCGCGACCCGCGGCGGACACTGCCGCGCGCGGTGTTTGGCGCCGGAGCGCTGATCGCGCTGATGTACATTGCCGGCACGTTTGCGATTCTCGCGCTGGTCCCCGCTGCCGGGATCGATCCGCAGAGCGGCGTCTTCAACGCGATTACGGTGGGATCGGTGGCGCTGAAGGTCGGCTTCCTGGGCATTCTTGCGGCCGTGCTGGTGACGGCGGGCAACGCCGGCGGCGTGGGCTCGACGGTAGCGGGCATTGCGCGCGTGCCTTTTGTGGTGGGCGTCGACCGCTATCTTCCGTCTGCATTCGGCAAGATTCATCCACGCTGGAAGACGCCCTGGGTCTCGATTCTTGTGCAGGCTTCGATCTCCGCCGCCATTCTGCTGTGCAGCCAGATCAACGAGTCGATGCAGGGCGCGTATCAAAAGCTGATCGACGCCGGCATCATTCTCTACTTCATTCCGTTTCTCTACATGTTTGCCGCGGTCATCAAACTGGGCTTGCGCAAGGACCGCGCGGAGAATCCGCACGCGGTTCTGGTCCCGGGCGGCATTCGCGGGGTGTGGATCTGCGGGAGCCTGGGCTTTGCCGTGGTGCTGATGGGAATTTTTGTCTCGCTTATTCCGCCGGGCGACTCCTCCAACAAGCTCGGGTTTTTCCTGAACCTGGTTGCAGGAACCGCGTTCTCGGTCCTGATCGGCCTGTTCCTCTATTGGCGCGGGGCGCGGAGCAAGGGCGAGATGTAGGGGTTCGGCGGCAATCTCCGCGCAGCCGGAAGTCGGAGCGAAACCTGGCTGGCTGTCCGCAATCGAACAAGCGCATTCGAAAATGAACGCCCTGGCTTGCCGAGAGGGTCGAGTCGAAGCTTGTTTTCAGACACTTGTGCGAACGAGTTTTGGCTACAGGATTGCTTTACCCAAGGATGAACGGGTGCGCATCAGAGGCAGACAACATGCAGAATCTCCTCAAGAACCTTCGCTACGGACTCCGCCAGCTGGGCAAGAACCCCGGCTTTACGGTGGTGGCTTTAATCACCCTGGCGCTCAGCCTGGGGGCGAATCTGACCATCTTCGCGGTTGTGGATTCGATTCTTCTGCGACCCTTGCCGTTCCCGGAACCTGACCGGCTGGTGCTGCTGTATAGCACCTATCCGACGGCCGGCAAGGCTCGCGATCTTGCCTCGTTGAGGAGCTACTTTGAACGGCGCGGCAATATTCCGGCGTTCTCACAACTGGCCGCGTTGAATGCAGCCACGGCGGTGGTGGGAGAAGCCGGGTCCACCGAGCGCATGGACATAGGGCGCGTGACGCCGGAATTCTTCTCGACGCTGGGAGTGCCGCTGGCCATGGGACGCTCGTTCACCGACGCGGAGATGACCTATCAGACAGACCAGGAAGCGATCCTGACGGATTCGTACTGGCGGCATTATTTCAACGCCGATCCGCATGTGCTGGGGCGATACGTCCGCACCGATGGATTGCTCAGGCGAGTGGTGGGCGTGCTTCCGCCGAGCTACAGTTTCCTCTCGTCGAAGGCGCAGGTGTTTCTGCCGCTTTCATCGGAAGACAGCGAGCGGAATCTGCAGGCGCGTCATGCGAACACGGTGATAGAGATCGCGCGGCTCAATCCGGGAGCCACTCTGGCCGAGGCGCAGGCGCAGGTGGACGCGCAGAATGCGGCTCACGCGGCGGAATTCCCATTCGCGAAGGAGGTCGCGGCTGCGGGCTTCAGGACGATTGTGACGCCGCTTCATGCCGACCATGTGGCATTGGTGCGGCCTACCGTGTTACTGCTCCAGGCCGGCGCGTTGTTCCTGCTGCTCATCGGCGCGGTCAACCTGGTGAACCTGCTTCTGATCCGCTCCAGCGCGCGGGTCAAGGAACTGGCGATTCGCCAATCAATGGGCGCGAGCCGGTGGAACGTGGTGAGCCAGGTGATGACCGAGACGGTTCTGCTCGCCTTGATGGGCGGAGTGTGCGGAATGGCGGTTGGGGCGGGCGGAATCCGGCTGCTGATGGTGTTGGGCGCCGACCAACTGCCGCTGGGCGCAAATATTGCCTTCGACGGGCAACTGGCCGCAGTTGCCTTGCTGGGCTCGGTTGCGCTGGGAGTTCTGATTGCGCTGCCGATTGCGTGGTACAGCCTGCGGGGCGTTCCGGCCAGCGCGCTGCAATCGGAGTCGCGCAGCGGCACGACGAGCCGATCGGCGCACCGGCTGCGCCATGGGTTCATTGTGGCGCAAATTACGCTCGCATTCATGTTGCTGTCGGGGGCCGGCCTGCTGGGACTGAGTTTGAAGCGCGTGATGGCGCTCTCTACCGGGTTCCGATCCGACCATGTGCTGACCGGCCAGTTCAGCCTGCCCTGGAACAGCTACCATACCGGACAGTCGTTTCTCGTCTTTACCGACCGGCTGCTGGATAATGCGAGCCACCAGCCAGGCATATCGGCAGTGGGCGGAGTCACCGGCGTGCCGCTGAGCGGGGAACACGGCACGGATGCGATCACGGCAGTTGGCTATAACCCCACGGGAGGAGAGTCCGTGGTGTTGCATCCCACGCTCGGAGTCTTTGGCGACTACTTCACGGCGATGGGAATTCCGCTGCGCGCGGGACGGTACCTGACCAATGCGGACAACCACAGGTCAGAGAGGCCGGTGGTGGTGGATGAGGTATTCGCGCACCGATACTGGCCGCAGGGCAACGCCGTGGGGCAACGTGTGTTCAGCATTCCCAGGAAGCCGGACGATTCCAACGTGTACACGGTAGTGGGGGTGGTGGGCGCGGTAAAGCAAATAGACCTTACGGAGGCCGATGGCACCGGCACGGTTTATTTTCCATACATCTACACATTCAGCCGCAATTACTTCCTGGTGGCCCGCACCAGCCTGCCGCCGGAATTGCTCGGCGACACGCTGCGGCGCGTGGTGAGGCAGACCGACGCTGACATTCCCCTCACCGACCTGCGCTCGATGGAGACCCGCATCGACGATAGCCTGATGACGCGGCGGTCTCCGGCGCTGCTGACCGGAATCTTTGCCGGGGTGGCGCTGCTGCTGGCCGCCATCGGCACCTATGGCGTGCTGAGCTTCGCCGTTTCACAACGCAGCCGCGAAATTGGAATCCGCATGGCGCTGGGCGCGCAGCCGCAACAGGTTCTCGCCGGCTTTCTGGGGCTCGGCGCAAGGCTGCTCTTAGTTGGTGTCGTGCTCGGGGTGTTGGGTGCCTGGGCAGCCGGGCGAGCGATGGAGAGCGTTCTCTACGGCGTCGGCGCGTTCCAGTTGGGCGTGTTTGCGGCCACCTCCGGCGTCATGATGCTGGTGGTGCTGCTGGCCTGCTACATTCCCGCGCGCCGGGCGGCGAAGGTGGATCCGATGGTGGCGCTGCGCTGCGAGTGAATTGAGTTTTTCAAGCGGCGATCAACAAAGACGTGCGGCTGAATGCTTGCCCGGCGGTTGGCGATTATTCGCGTTCGCGGCTGAGGCGGCCGCCTGGGCGTGACATTCGCTTCACGATCCGGAACGCGAGCACGCACCAGATGGCAAACAGGGCGATGGCCACGATTGCGCCTGGTCTGAAGGGCATGAGCCAATAGGACGAGGCCATCCATGACGAAGTGAGAACGGGACACGAAGCCATCACGATTGCGACATAGGCGAGCATCTTTCGCTGGTAGAGGCGCAACGGCGAGTGAATCAACTTGAACCAGCCGTAACCTATCCCGACCGCCAAGGCAGAGACCGCCAGAGAGAATGCAAACAGGAAGAGGATGTCGTGCAGCCTGGGAGGCATTGCAGGGGTCTCCGGGAACGATCAGTCAATCATAGTGCCCCGGAATACGGTTTTGCTATTTGCCGATTGATGGGTGGGGGCGGGCTTATTCGCGGCGGAAGCGGTTGGCCTGGTCGAATTCGCTGCGGAGGCCGGGGGTGCGAAGGTTTTCGCGGAGGTAGGCGAGGCGCTGTTCGAGGGCTTGCAGGGCGCGCTCGACGGCTTCAGTGTTGGTGTGGGCGATATCGCGCCACATGGAGTAGGGGCTTGCGCCCAGGCGGGTCATTTCGCGGAGGGCTCGGCCGCCTACGTCTTTCAGCTCGGGAGCGTCGCCTACTTCTTCTTCAAGCAGGGCGCTGAGAGCCGTGGCTACGAATTGGGGCAAGTGGCTGACCCAGGCGACCAGCTCATCGTGGCGGAGGGGATCGAGATCGAGGATGCGGGAGCCCATGGCGGCGACCGACTGACGCCAGGATTGGACCAGTTCGGCGGCGCGGGGGGAACGGCGGGCGGCAAGATCGTCAGTGAACAGCCAGACGGCTCCGCGGAAGAGGTTGGCATCGGCGAGAGATGCGCCGCCGCGCTCCTTGCCGGCCATGGGGTGGCCGGGTAGAAAGGCCGCACAATTTGGTTTGTTATAGAGCTGCGCTGCCGACTCGGCGATGAGACGCTTGGTGCTGCCGACGTCGGTGACGAGATGATCTGGGGTGAGCGCGCCGGAAAGCTGGGCCATGAAGTCGAGGGTGGCGAAGATGGGCATGGAGAGGAAGACCAATTCGCTCTCGCGCGCGGCGGCGATGGGATCGTTGGCCACGGAGTCGATGGCGCCCATGCGCAGAGCAGTGTGAGCCTGCTCCGAGGTGCGGCTCCAGCCGGTGATGGAACCGCGAAAGCCCGCTGCACGCAGGGCGAGGCCCGCTGAGGCGCCTAGCAGGCCGGTTCCGAGGATGGAGATGCGTTCAATCATGCGGAGTCTCGTTGCTCCGTTAGATTACAACGTTCGTCCGACGGCTGTTGCGATGACGCGCAGCTCGGCGGCGAGGCGGGTGAAGTCGTCGAGGAACATGGTCTGGGCGGCGTCGGAGACGGCTTTGTCGGCATTGGGGTGAATCTCGATGAGCAGCGCGTCAGCGCCCGCGGCTACCGAGGCTTTGGCCATGGGTGGAACCATGTCGCG
>PLSH01000026.1 GCA_003165095.1 Acidobacteriaceae bacterium | reverse complement strand
CCGGCCGTCGAAGCCACTGCGGAAGCGGAAGCCGAAAACGCCGCCGACGTTCTAAGAGAAATTGAAAGCGTTGACGCCGCGGAGACGGAAACCGAGTCGATCCCCGCAATTGAAGAAGCCATCGAAGACGTTCCCGACGCCGATGAGGCTGGGGAACTGGAAGCAAGCGAGACTGAGCAAGAGCGGGCGGCCGATGAGGATGGCGCGTAAGATGCGCTGCGTCCTTGAAGGCCACGCAAACGAAAACGGAAGTTTGAGAAGCAGCCAATCCCAAGAGGTAGCCATGAGCGACTAAGGGGCGTTTTGGCAGCAGGTTTTGAAAAGAGGCGGATGAGTAAGGTTCGAATCAACGATCTCGCGCGCGAGATGGAAGTCAAGAGCCGGAAGATTCTTGACGTACTGGGAGAGCTCGGTCTCGGCGCCGGCAAAACGCACTCCAGTTCGCTGGAGGCCGATGAAGCGGAAAAGGTGCGCGCCCATCTGGGACACGTCGAGCGGCCAGCCGCCCACCCGAGCGCCTCGGCGTCGCGGACGCAACAGATAACACCCAAGATCGACCTCTCGCACATCTCCAAACCGGGCGATGTGATGAGGGCCATCATGGCCAAGAAGAAGGAAGAGGAAGAAGAGGCGCGTTACGCGCATCTGCCTCACAGGCCGGCCGCAGCGCCGCCTGCCAAGCCGCCCGTGCCTCCGGCTCCCGTGGCAGCCGCGCCGGCTGCGCCTGCGCCCGCGCCGCGCCCGGAACCGCGCAGGGTGGTTCCTCAGCCGCGCTCCGCGCCGCCCATTGTGGCCGCTCCTGCCGCGCCGCCGGCGATTGCATCCCGTCCGCCCACAGGCCCGGTCATTGCCAAGGCTCCAGCCGGGGCAGTTGCCGTCACGCGCCCTGTGGTTGTGGTCACGCCTCCCACGGGCGCTGTGGCGGTGAAGCCGCAGATGCCTCCGGCCACGCGCGAAGAACAGCTCCGCGCCGCGGAAAAGGCGGCAGGTTCCGTCAAGCCGCCCACCCCCGGCGTTGCCGCTGTTGCCCCGGTCGAAAAGCCCGTGGCTTCAGTCAAGCCGCCTACACAGGGCGCCGCGGCTGCTGCTGCGGTTGCGGCTCCGCCGTCTACAGCGCAATTGCCCGCCTTGCCGCCTGCGCCTTCTGACGCCGCGCCGGCAATCGAAGCCGCCGCCAGCGTCGCTGCACCTGTTTCAGAGGCCCCGGCAACCGCGCCGGAAGCCACAGCTCCCGCGCTTGCAGCCGAGTCCGCGATTCCCGCAAAGCGCCCCCAGGCCCCAGCGCCGCATGCTCCACCCGCACGCCGCATGGTGATGCCGCAAACCGGTCCCCGGCCGGTGTACACGGCGACTGTGCCTCCAATCCCGCCTGTCGGCGCCGGACCCTCAATCCAGCGCGGCAAGCCCATATTTGACCGCAGGCCCGTTGGAGCATCTTCCGGATACGGCCAGCGCACGCCTTCAGGACCCGGAGTTCCGGGCCAATTTCCCGGAGGAGGACCGCGTCCCAAGCATCCCACCCGCACCACGCCCGGCGGATTTGCCCCGGCCGGCGGCCCTGGCGGCCCCGGCGCACGCCCCGGTTTTGGCGCGCGTCCCGGTTTTGGCGCACCCCGGCCAGGCGGTTTTGGCGGAGCGCGTCCCGGCGCAGGCGGAGCACCGCCTACCGGCGAGGCGCCACGTCCGCAGCGCGCGCCCTCGCGTGGCCGTGGCGGACGCCAGCAGCAGTACCCAAAGACCAAGGAAGGCCCGATGAAGGGCTTTGTGCCGCCGCCACGCTACAGCGGCATGCAACTCGGCACCGAGCCTTTGCCCATCACCCGCGAGATCACGGTGACCGAGGGCATCAGCGTAAAGGACCTGGCCGAGAAGCTCGAAATCCGCGCCAAGGACCTTATCGCTTCTCTGCTCATGAGTGGAGTTTTTGTCACCGTCAACCAATCCCTCGACGCAGAAATGGTCAAGGATGTTGCCGGCAAGTTCGGCGTCGGCGCAACCGTCATCAGCTACGAAGAAGAGATCGCCAACCAGGCCATCGAGGAAGTGCTCGAAGCCGAAAACACGGGCGAGCTGGAAGTTCCGCGTTCTCCCGTGGTTACCGTCATGGGCCATGTGGATCACGGCAAGACTTCGCTGCTCGACGCCATCAGGGAAACCGACGTGGCTTCCGGCGAGGCCGGCGGCATCACCCAGCACATCGGCGCATACAAGGTGAAGTTCACCAAGGAAGGTTCGCCTGCCTCCGGCCGCGAGATCGTGTTCCTCGACACTCCGGGCCACGAGGCATTTACCCGCATGAGGGCCCGCGGCGCCAAGGTGACCGACATTGTGGTCGTCGTGGTGGCGGCAGACGATGGCGTGATGCCGCAGACGCTCGAAGCCATCGATCACGCCAGGGCTGCCGACGTTCCCATCATCGTGGCCGTGAACAAGATCGACAAGCCGGAAGCCAATCCCGAACGCGTGAAGAAGCAGCTCGCCGACCGCGGCCTGATTCCTGAAGAGTGGGCAGGCGCGGGCCAGGAAGGCACCGTCTTTGTCGAAGTGTCGGCCAAGAAACGCATCAACCTCGACCTGCTNNGCTGCTGGAAATGATCTGCCTGGTCAGCGACATCAAGGCGCCCAAGGCTACGCCGGGACGCAAGGCCGTGGGCAGCGTCCTCGAAGCCAAGCTCGATCGCGGGCGCGGCGCGGTGGCCACCGTGCTGGTGCAGGACGGAACCCTCCACC
>PLSH01000338.1 GCA_003165095.1 Acidobacteriaceae bacterium | reverse complement strand
TCGTAGTAGCTGACGAAGTATTCCACTGCGTTGCCCGGAAAGAACTGCTTGAACTCGTGGTAAAGCTGTGCCGCCAGCGTCTTGTTGTGCGCCATGATCAGCGCCGGCCGGTTCGACTGCTCGATGATCTTGGCCATCGTAAAAGTCTTGCCCGACCCGGTCACCCCCAGCAGCACCTGGTGCTTCTCGCCCGCGGCCAGTCCCTGCATCAGCTCGTCGATCGCGCGCGGCTGGTCGCCCCTCGGTTTGTAGCTCGAAACAAGCTGAAAATCCATGCAAGGATTATACGCGAGTGGCGAAGAATGGGCGAAGACGATGAGCCTTCTCTACCGAAGCAAGAAGCCGGGTGGTCCGGCCTTGAATCCGGGACTTGAATCCAGGCCTTGAATCCAGGCCTTGAATCCCACGGACAGGTCTTCGCCCAATCCAACCCCCTACAATAAACACAGAACTTCATCACCGAGGAAAACCCATGCCGCTCTCCGGAGAAGCCATTCGCCTCATGAATTACATCGACGACGTTGCCGTCACCTTGCGCCGCGTACTGGCCACTGTCCCGTTGCTCTCCGCCGAGGAACGTACCCGCGTCCTCGAGCACCTGCAGCAGGCCAGTCCCAGCGCCGCCGACGTCGCCCAGGCCCTCGCGGCCAAGTAAGCTCGCTTGCCCATCACCCTCGCCATCATCGGAGCCGGCCCGCATGGCCGCCAGCTCGCACTCCGCGCCGCCCGCGCCGGATGCAGCGTGTTGCTCGAAGACGTCATGCCTTCGAATCTTCATCACGCCCAGGAGTTCATTCGCCAGGAGCTCAACGCCGAAACCCTTCCTGCCGTGGCCTTCGTCTCCACCATCGAAGACGCCGTTCGCAATGCCGACCTGATTATCGATTGCGTTCCCGACGAGCTCGAATCCAAACTCGAAATCCTCTGGCTTCTCGACCGCATGGCCCCGCCCCACTCCGTCTTCGCCACTCCCACCATCCGCCACTCCATCGCCGACCTTGCATCCTGCACCTATCGCCCCGACAAGGTTGTCGCGATAGCCGCCGAGCCCTCCGCATTCGGCCAGGCCATCGGCCTGAATATCGAACTCCGCACCAGCCCGGCGACCAGTCCTGAAACCATCGCGCTCGTGACGGAGTTCTGGCGCCAGCTTGGGTTTGAACCGTCGGTCAGTGATCAGTGATCAGGGGTCAGGGNNGGGTCAGGGGTCAGTGGTCAGGGATGCGGGGCTCAGGGACCGGATCCCGTCTGGCGTTCGGTGCGGCTCTCTTTATTTTTGATGAAGGATATTTTGCGTGACCTTGTAACTACCGGGACCGCCTGTGACGGCAATTGGAATGACCGCGCCTGCGTTGTTCTTTTTGAAGAACGGAATCAGCGGCTTCATGAGCACCGACTTGAGCCCGGTCGTGGTGTGGGAAATGTCGGATTGCATGCGAAGATTGCCGATCAGATCGACGGTGCGATCCCGCAGGTTGAACGAGCCGCTTAGATCGACTTCCGCTCCCGGCATTTCAAGTGCGATTCGCTGTGTGGAAATGACACCATTGCGTATCCTGGCTTGGCCGCTGAACGAAGAGAGTACATCCGCAGATGCATTTGAGGCCCGATCGACCGAGGCCGGATCCACTTTTGGCGGTTTCGCTCCCTGGGCGCGCTGACTGAAAGCCGAGAGCTTTTGCTCCGTGGCTTGATCGGTGAGGCGCTCGGAGGGAACGTCGAAGGCTCCATCCACCTGAAGGCGCTGAAGGAACTTCAATCCATTGGCGCTGGGGCCGAGGCGCGCATGGCTATGAACCCACACGGCGCCGGCGACGGGTACTTTGTCGTGGATAAAGGGCCGCAGGATGTCCTGCACACGCCCGCCCGCGACGGCTATGTCCACATCGATGACCTTGGGGGAACCTTCGATGCTCCCTACGACGTGAATCGTGGTCGCTCCGGTCTTTGCATCGATGCCGTGCAGAACGATGTCGCCGTTGAGACCATTTATGGCGCAATGGACGGACGCAGCGAAGGGTGTGGGCATGCCGTTGCCGACGGCAAAGTCAGGGGTGTACGAGGCTGCATCGGCTTCAAAGGCTGCCAGGGTCCCATTGAAATGGCCTTTGGAAGAGAGCGTTCCGCCAATGTTTCCCAAGTCCCGGAGTTTGACGGCCGAGAAGGTGAAATCGCCGGACAATCGGGTGGCGCCCAGATTTGTCGGGTTCAACGGGCCAAAGCTGCCCGTGGACAGGATGTGACCCCCAGGCTTGGCGTTCTGCATATCCACGGTGTATGCGAGCGCGCGGCCCTTCTGCAGATTGTGGATGATCAGTTGCCGGATTGGAAAAAAGTAGTCGCTGCCGCCGGCACGCATGATGTCGAGAGTGGAAGAGTGAATGCGAAGTTGCTCGACGACAGCGGTTGGACCGCCGAAATCAGCGCTGCTTCCGGCGGGAAAGTCCTCATGATTCGCGGGGCTTCCCAATGGAGGAATGACGATGCGCAGCCCCGTCATGTCTACCAGGCGCACACGCTTGCGAAGGAGCAGCAGATCGAGCCAAGTGCCTTGAACAATCAGGCTGCGTACGGAGCCCAGAGGGGGAAGATTGGGCGCAGAGTTGCGGCTCAGAGTGATATCTGTGGCCATGAAACCAGGGTGAGGAAAATAAACGCGGTGATAGTGGCCGATCTTGACCTGGCTCGAGAGAACCTGCTCCAGCATTGGCTCAACACTGCGATACCGGTAAGGCCAATGTGTGCTGACGAAGTAAGCGCCTGCCGCCGTCAAAACGACGATAGACAAACCCAGACCCAAGCTCCAGAGCCTCATCTTGCGAGTCCAGAACTTTGTCTTGTGCCGCCGCCTGGAAGCGGGCGACGCACCGGCTGGTGCTCTAGAACTTGTCATGGAATCGAAGTCTCGGCAAAAAACAGCAGTCGAAGCCAACCGCTGAACGCATCGCTTCGACGGGACGATTCGGGTGTCTCCGGTTCCGATTATTGGCTGCCGCGGATTCTTAATCTATCCAGAATTGCTCACGGTCGATTCCCTGATGCCTAATCGGTGTTCCCCAGCACCTGCTCATAAAACTTCACATACTGCGGCACCACCAGCGACGAGCAGAAGCGCTTCTGCGCCATTTTCCGGCCCGCGTCGCGCATCCCCTCCAGCCGCTCCCGGTCATTCAACAGGCCCAGCGCTCCCAGCGCCATGCCTTCCACGTCGCCCACCTCGTAGAGCAGCCCCGTCACGCCGTCGTCGATCAACTCCGGAACTCCGCCCACGCGCGTGGCGATGGACGGCACCTTGCATGCCATGGCCTCCAGCGCCGCCAGCCCGAACGACTCCAGTTCGCTCGGCATCAGCAGAACATCCCCCAGCGGCAGCAACTCGTTCACCCGCTCCTGCTTGCCGAGGAAGCGAACCCGCGCATGAATCCCCAGGTCGTGGGCCAACCACTCCGCAGCCGACCGGTCCGGCCCATCCCCCACCAGAACCAGTTGCGCCGGACGCTCCTTCACCACCTGCGCAAAGATTCTCACCACGTCCACCACGCGCTTGACCGGCCTGAAATTGGAGAGATGCATCAGGATCGCTTCGTCCGGTTTTGCCAGGTGCAGCCGCGCCCTGGCCCGCGCGTCCGGGTCCTTGATGGGCGTGTAAATGTCGCAGTTCACAAAGTTCGTAATCGTCTCGATGGGCCGCGTTACTCCGAAATCCGCAAAGGTCTTATCCCTCAGATAGTCTGAGATGCTCGTAACTCCGTCGCTTTCCTGGATGGCATGCCGCGTAATCGGCAGATAGCTCCTGTCGAGTCCGACCAAAGTGATGTCGGTGCCATGCAGAGTGGTCACAAATGGCAGCCGCCGCCCTTTGCTGGCCAGCATCTGCCGCGCCAGCAGCGCGCTTACTGAGTGAGGAATGGCATAATGCACATGCAGGAGGTCAAGCCCGTAGTATTCAGCCACTTCCAGCATCCGCGACGCCAGCGCCAGGTCGTAGGGAGGAAACTCGAACAGAGGATAGTTCGAGACCGGAACCTCGTGATAAAAAATGCCCTCGTCCCGCCCGTTCAGCCGGAACGGCTGCGAATAGGAGATGAAGTGTACCTCGTGTCCCAGCGCCGCCAGCTCAATTCCCAGCTCCGTAGCCACCACCCCGGAGCCGCCGTAGGTGGGGTAGCATGTGATTCCAATGCGCATAATTCTTTCTTGAAAAAAAGAGTGATTTGACCGTCTTGGTTATGAACGCTCCGGCTGCCGGCGAAGATGCAGCCCGTCAGAGCAAAGATATGCGGAGAGGCTTGCCGCTGCCAACCTTCCCCCTTCTCACAAGTCCGCGAAGGAGATCAATTCGACGCCGGGAAATTCCCTGATTGTGTCCAGGGCGTTCCGCTCCACCTCCCGCGAGGCCCGCAGCCGCGTCCGCACCTTCTCGAGGTCCGCATCGTTGTAACCGGGATGCGTGACCAGCTCCCATGTGCCGGAGGGAAGCTTTGACAGCAGGGCGCGCAGGGTCTCCGTGTTCAGCGCTCCGGTGCCTACCACGGCTATGGTCCCGTCGGTGGTCACAAGTCCTTCCTCGGCGATCATGCGCAGGCAGTTGGTCTCCAGTCTCCGCAGCAGGCTTACCTGTGCGATGCGCCCCCACGCGGCGCCGGCCGTGGCCCTCACCGCCCACGCCGGCTCGAATGGATTGCGCACCGCGCGAATCCCGGCTGCCCGCGCCGCGCGCAGCACCGGCCGCAGCACCGCCGGAAACATGTGCGTGTGCTTGTGCGCGTCAATGTGCGTCAGGCGCACGCCACGGCTCTGCAGCAACGCGATTTGCGCTCCCGCTTCAGCCTCGATCTCAGCGGCGCGAATGCCGCCCGTGAACAGCCGCATCAGGAAGACGCTCATGGAGGCCGGGAAACGGTCTGTAAATCCCTCGATGAGCGTCGGAATCTTTTCCACCGGCAACACCGGCTCGCCGTCCACCAAAACCACGTGGCAGCCTACGCCCAGCCGAGGGGCGGAATGCGCCGCTTCGATCGCTTCCTCAGTGGCCGCGGCCCGCGCCATCAGCGTGGTGCTGGTTACCAGGCCAGCGGCGTTCAACTCCAAAATTGCGCGATTTACCCCGGAGGTCAGCCCAAAATCATCCGCATTCACAATCAGTCTGCTCACCGGCTGAGTTTATCAAGCAGAGCCCAAATCGCACCCGACTCACTGATATGATGACAAAGGACCGCAGTAGCCGTGCGGCCTGGCCGTGGGCGGTTAGCTCAGTTGGTTAGAGCGCCTGCCTTACAAGCAGGAAGTCACTGGTTCGAGTCCAGTACTGCCCACCATTAAAATCAGTACTTTATAGAAATCATTGAACGGATGTCCTTCCGATTTGTACAAATTTTGGCTGTAAGAACCTCTAGTCGATATTTTTGAACCTTTGAGTGAACCTTTGAATCGAATAACGGTTGTCGGAACGATTGACACTGCGGTGCCATTTGCTCTTGACAAAGTGCGCAGGAAAGCGCAGGGTATGAATGTCGGCATATAAGTGCAGCGGCCCAAAGCCGTGGTGTCGATCCCGCCAGTAATGGTCTCTACGAGCGTGGGGATAAAAGAGGCGCATGGAAATATGAAAAGGCTCCCTTCATCGGGGGCCTTTTCACCGTCAGGTGCGTATCTTCTTATTATTTAGAGTGTTGTGCAGGATAATCCAGAATCGGATCGGCTTCCCAGCTGGCCGTGTCGAGTCATAATCTGGATCGCGGACAAAAGCCGTCTCAACAATCATTTCAAGCCGACCTTTCGCTTTCTTCTTCACCTTGAAGAAGATATCGTATTCGACAGATGCGCCGTTTTCAGTGATTACTTCAATTGTGAAGAAGTTTCGGCGATTGTTGTTGTGATAGGGCTTTCTATCCGGCAAAGCCTGAATGATTTCCGGAAGTCGTTTCGATAATTCGTACCGGCGAAAATCGAAAACTCGACTTTCGTAGCCGTCAGAGTACATGAGACTATTGTCGCAACCTTCCCCAGGTTTCAGCTCGCGGGAGAAGCAGTGAAGGGTAAATATCACGTCTACGTTGTAAATTTCAGCGGCCTTGTCGTTTTCGGCGGGGCGCTCATACACCAAAGTGCAGGGATGTAAATGAGTAAGATCATAAGTGGTCTCGTCGTGTTTGAATTCGATCCATTTCACAAAGGGTAATCTTAAAGCGTGTTTTTCCTAGGATAGCCCCTTTAACTTCAGGTATAGGAGAATCGTTTCACGGCAACAGAACAACCGAAAACGACGCATCGCCAGTGTTCATTGCGTTGAACTAACGTTGCCGAACGCCTTGTTGATCGCATCGCGCATTGCTTGTGCTCTGACGTGCGAATAACGCTTGATCATTTTCGGGCTCATCCAACCTGCAATCTCTTGACATTGTTAATTGTGTTGTCAGTAAACGCGATTAATTCAATGATATGAACGCTTGACAATGAGTGAAAAAGGCGACTCAAGCATTACGCCTTACAAGCAGGAAGTCACTGGTTCGAGTCCAGTACTGCCCACCATAAACCCACTCCAAGACAATCTACTGGACGGTAAGTGTGACTGCGCCCGCAGTGGTTACCTCGTGAGTGGGAGCAACCGGCGGGGCGCCTGCTGCTCCGCTACCGCAGCCGACGCCGGCAGCCGCGGCCATCAGGACAAGGCCCAGGCATGC
>PLSH01000437.1 GCA_003165095.1 Acidobacteriaceae bacterium | reverse complement strand
GGCGGCGAGCAGAGCGGGCACATTGAGGCGGTGGGATTTGAACTCTACACCTCGATGCTGGAGGCCGCAGTGAAGGAGATGAAGGGTGAAAGCGGCGAGGAACGGCCGGCAACGCAGCTGAACCTGGGGCTGTCCCTGCGCATCGACCAGAGCTATGTTGCGGAAGAGAACCAGCGGCTGCGGCTCTACAAGAAGATTGCGGGCGCGGCGAGCGAAGCGGCAGTGAACGAAATACGGTCGGAGATGGAAGACCGCTACGGAGCGCCTCCGGATGCGACGGTGTTTCTGCTGGAGGCATCGCTGGTGCGGCTGGAGTGCGAGCGGATGGGCATCGCGCAGATCGACCGCAGGCGCGGCGAGTTGCAGATACGATTCATGGAAAACGCGGCGGTAGATCCACAGCACCTGATGCGGTTGGTGGCGCGGAACGCCAAGTGCGGCGCGCAGTTTACGCCGCAGGGATTGCTGAAGTATCCCCTGAAGGCCACGCGGCCGGACGAAGTGTTGCTAGAAATTCATGAAGTGCTGGCCGACCTGGCGCCGGCGCCGGTAGGCGCGTGAGACCAACTTCTCAAATGAGGAATGAGCGAATGAAAACAACTGTTGCACTGTTGATGATCGGAGCCTGTATGTCCTTTGCGATTTCGGCGCTGGCCGCGCAGGAGAACTGGAAGCAGCAATTCCAGAAGGCTTCGGACGAATATTTTGACCAGGTGTACTTCCACTTTGCGCCATCGGCCGGGACGCAGACGGGGTTTCACCAGTACGATGCGCAGCTCGAAGATTTTTCGCAGAAGAATATCGATGCGGAGACTGCGGCACTAAAGAGTTTTGAGAAGCGGATCGAAGCGATTCATCCTGACGATTCGGCCGCCGATTTTGTTCCGCGAAGCGACCGCGCGATGGTACTCGGGAGCATTCGCTCGCAATTACTGGAGTTGGAGACGATCCGGCCGTGGGAAAAGGACCCGGACAACTATTCGAGCGCGTGCGCGAGCGGGACATTTGTGCTGATGGAGCGCAAATTTGCGCCGCCGGACGACCGGCTACGGTCGCTGATTGCGCGGGAGAAGCAGATGCCGGCGCTGCTGGGCGCGGCGCGCGTGAACCTGAAGAATCCGCCGCGAATCTTTACCGAGATCGCGATCGAGCAATTGCCGGACATTATCAGTTTTTTTCAGCACGAGACGCCGCAGGCTTTTGCCGATGCGCAGGATCCGGCGCTCAGAGCGGAGTTTGCGCAGACGAACCTAGCCGTGATCACCGCGCTTGACGATTATCTGAAATGGCTGCAGACAGATTTGCTGGCGCGGTCGAACGGAGATTTTCGCATTGGAGCGGATGCATTCCAAAAGAAGCTTGAGTACGACGAGATGGTGGATGTGCCGCTGGACAAGCTGCTGGAGATTGGCTGGGCCGATCTGCGCAAGAACCAGGCGCACTTCAAGGAGGTTGCGCATGAACTGGAGCCGAGCAAGGAATCGCGCGCGGTGCTGGAAGAACTGGGCCAGGACCATCCTGCGCCCGATCAACTGCTGGACTCGTTTCGCGCCACATTCGACGGGCTGGTGGCTTTTATTCGCGCCAATCATATTGTGACGCTGCCATCGGATGTGCGGCCGATCGTGGAGGAGACGCCGCCGTTCGAGCGGGCCACGACTTTTGCCAGCATGGACACGCCGGGGCCGTACGAGACGCACTCGACGGACGCCTACTTCAACGTGACGTTGCCCGACCCCAGGATGACGCCGGCGGAGACCGAGGGATATATGCACGCCTTCAACATAGGGACAGTGATTTCGACCGCGGTGCACGAGGCTTATCCGGGCCACTATGTTCAGTTTCTGTGGCTTCCGCAGGCGCCGAGCAAGGTGCGGAAGCTGCTGGGCGCGAACACCGATGTGGAGGGGTGGGCGCATTACTGCGAGCAGATGATGCTGGACGAAGGATATGGCCAGCCGGGCGCGGGTGCGAAGGACGAGCGCGAATCGAAGCTGCTGCGGCTCGGGCAATTGCAGGACGCATTGCTCCGCGACTCTCGTTTTATTGTCGGTATCGAAATGCACACGGGCAAAATGAGCATTGAACAGGCTGAGGAGTTTTTTCAGAAAGAGGGCTACCAGCCGAAGGAAACGGCGGTGGTGGAGACCAAGCGAGGGGCGGGCGATCCAACTTATCTTTACTACACGCTGGGCAAGCTGGAGATCATGAAGCTGCGGGAGGACGTGAAGAAGAAGGAAGGCGCGGCATTCTCGCTGGAGAAATTCCACGACGATTTTCTGCGGCAGGGGTTTCCGCCGATCAAGATTGTGCGAGAAGCGATGCTGGGAGATAACTCGCCGACGCTTTAGGATGTGGGTGCGAGTGTGAGTGTGAGCGGTGCCCCACACTTTCGCTTTCACACTCACACTTAATCAGTTTTGAAATGAAGGAGAGGGCATGAGCAATCGAGTTCGGAAAGCGGTGTTTCCTGCGGGCGGGCTGGGCACACGATTTTTGCCGGCCACGAAAGTTATCCCCAAAGAGATGCTGGCGTTGGTGGACAAGCCCATCATCCAGTACGGCGTGGAAGAGGCGATCGCGTCGGGGATTGAGCACGTAATTATCGTGACGGGGCGCGGGAAAGGAACCATGGAAGACCACTTCGACCACAGCTTTGAGCTGGATGCGACGCTGGAGCGGCGCGGCAAGACCGAGCTGTTGGCGGTGTCGCGTGGGGTGGCTGCGATGGCACACATCAGCTACGTTCGCCAGAAAGAGCCGCTGGGACTGGGCCATGCTGTGCTGTGCGCGAAGGAACTGGTTGGAGATGAGCCGTTCGCCGTGATTTTGCCCGACGATGTGATCGAAGCGGAAACGCCGTGCCTGAAGCAGATCATGGATGTGTTCGATGATAAGGGCGGATCGGTGCTGGCGACGATGACGATTGAGGGGCCGGAAATCAGCGCGTACGGGGTGCTGGCCGGCGAGCAGGATCCCGCGAATCCGCGGATTTATAACTGCACGGGGATGGTGGAGAAGCCGAAGTTTGAAGAAGCGCCTTCGACGCAGGCGATTATCGGGCGTTATGTGCTGACGCCTCGGGTGTTCGAACTGCTCGAGCAAACGACCCCGGGCGCGGGCGGAGAGATCCAACTCACAGATGGAATCAAAGCGCTGCTCAAGGAAGAGAAGGTCTTCGGTTATACGTTTGAGGGCAAGCGGTTCGATGCGGGAGATAAGTTTGGCATGTTACAGGCGACGGTGGAGTTTGCGCTGAAGCGGCCGGAGTTTGGGGATAGATTTCGGGAGTATCTGAAAGGGCTGGGGCTGTAGAGAGCGAGTCAGCAGATCAGCGAATTGCAACCCGGCGAGCCAGCAAATAAGCGGGCAGAAACCGTTGACTTGCTGACTTGCTTCTTTATGCTTTCCACTTGATGTTGCAGCCTATTGAGGGGCGCTGTTCTGTGGGAACTTTATTGCCGGCCAAGACTGTATCGATGGCAGCGCGAAGGTCCTGGCCGGTTACGGGAATGCCGCTGCCGGGGCGGCTGGAGTCATACTGACCGCGATAGACCAAGCGGAAATCGGCATCGAAGAGGAAGAAGTCCGGGGTGCAGGCGGCCTTGTATGCGTGGGCTACGGCCTGAGACTCGTCATAGAGATAGGGAAAGACGAAGCCGAAGGTCTCAGCCTGCGCTTTGAGGCCGGCGGGGCTGTCGGCGGGGTGGGTGGCGACGTCATTGGAACTGATGGCGACGATGGCGAGGGGTTTGGCGGTATAGTCCGCGCCGAGGGCGCCGAGGGATTGCTCAATGTGCTTGACGTAGGGGCAGTGAGTGCAGATGAACATGACCAGAAGCGCGTTCTTACCGCGGAAATCGTCGCGGGCGATGGTGTTCCCCGAGACCACGTCTATGAGCGCAAAGTCAGGCGCGGTGGTGCCGAGTTCAAGCATGGTGGATTCGGTCAGGGCCATGGGGATGTCTCCTCGAGGAAATGCGTGTGGGGGTTCGTGATCTCCTACTCAAATTGGTGCAGCAAACTTCTCCTAAAACAGCGGCGTCTGGCGGCGGGGCACGGCGATGCCGAAATGCTCGTATGCAAGGCGCGTGGCTACGCGGCCGCGGGGCGTTCGGTCAAGAAAACCGATCTGGATCAGGAAGGGTTCGTAGACTTCTTCGAGGGCGTCTTCTTCCTCGGCCAGGGTTGCGGCGAGGGTGCCCAGGCCGACCGGGCCGCCATCGTATTTCTGAATGATGGTGAGGAGCAGGCGGCGATCGATCTCGTCGAAGCCGTGGGCGTCGACTTCAAGCATGGTGAGCGCGGCGTTGGCGGTGGGGCGGTCGATGGTTCCCGAACCGCGGACCTGGGCGTAGTCGCGGACGCGGCGCAGAAGGCGGTTGGCGATGCGCGGGGTGCCGCGGGAGCGGAGAGCGATTTCAGCCGCGCCGTCCTGGTCGATGGGAATCTGCATGACTTCAGCGGAGCGCGTGACGATGAAGCGGAGTTCCTCTTCCGTGTAGAACTCGAGGCGCAGCAGAATGCCGAAGCGGGAGCGGAGGGGCGAGCTGAGCAGGCCGGGGCGGGTGGTGGCGCCTATGAAGGTGAAGGGGCGAATCTCCATGACGTGGGTGCGCGCGGCGGGACCCTGGCCGATGATGATGTCGAGCTTGTAGTCCTCGAGTGCGGTGTAGAGTTTTTCTTCGAGCACCGGCTGCATGCGGTGAATCTCGTCGAGAAACAGGACCTGGCGCTCACGCAGATTGGTGAGGATGGCGGTGAGGTCGCCCTGAATCTGGAGGGCGGGGCCTGAGGTCTGCTGGAAGCCGACGTCCAGCTCATTGGCGATGATGGTGGCGAGGGTGGTTTTACCGAGGCCGGGAGGGCCGAAGAGGAGAACGTGGTCGAGGGCCTCGCCGCGGGATTTGGCCGCTTCAAGGGCGATGGCGAGCTGCTCTTTAGCTTTGGACTGGCCGATGAACTCGCCGAGCCAGCGGGGGCGCAACTTGAGTTCAAAGCCCTGCTCTTCATCCGCGCGGGCGGCGCTTACGAGACGATCGGGAGTGTTGTCGCGGGCGATGGCCATGCTCAGGAGAAGTGTAGCGGTTCCCGGCGGAAGGGGCAAAAGGACGGTGCCAGGTCCTGCTTCCTCCTCGGGTTGGAAGGGCAGGCGGAGATGCGGCGGGACGAGCAAGATCGTAACGTTTGCAATGCTAGAGAAGTGGTAAACACGGTTTGGAGGGGGCGGGGTGGGGCCGCAGCAACTGTGAAAAGTGGCAATGGCTTTTCGCTTGAATGGTGGTCCGGGCGGCAAGTAATTGGATTTATGGGCCTCACGCCGGGAGGGAAGTTGCCCTGGAGTGAGGCTCATTCTGATTTGCGCGGGGGGTAAAAATCCGGCAGGACAGGAGGAAGAGCGCCGGCCTAGCCAGAGAGCCTTGAAAAGAAGGTGGATGGCCGTGAGAAGCCTATTGACGATGAAGGGTTTATTGACTATCTTTATACCACGCGGACAAGGTGATTTGGCGAACCAAGCTGGTTCGATAAACCGATGGCTTATAGTCGAAGGCATAACAGCCGACGAGTGTTTGCGATAATCACGATGCGGCCGGAACCAAAAACTGGCAGGAAATTCGGGAGGTCAACCATGCTTGATCGTTTTTCATCGGGATTACTGATTCTGATCGGCCTTGCTTTGCCAATTGCGGGCTGTGGAAGCTCGGAGGTCGACGAAATTGCGGTTACCCCAACAACCGTTACTTTCGGCGGGGTTGGGCTTACGGCGCAGCTCACGGCAACCGGAACATACGGTCATGGCACCGGTCCCTCAACCACCCAAAACATCACCGACCAGGTAACCTGGAGCACGGTCAGCCCTGACGTGGCAACTGTGAGTGCGACTGGACTGGTAACCTCGACTGGCCCTGGCACGGTTTCGATAACAGCCAGCATCAAGGGTTATACCGGGACCATTTCTGCAAGCTCGCTCGTCACGGTGACTGTCACCAGTACAACTGGGCCCAACCAGGATGTGACCGCGCTTGCGATCATCCCGGGCAGTCAGACTCTTTCATCGCCCAATCAGACCAGCCAATTTATCGCGATCGGCACCACATCGTCGGGTGCAACGGAAGACCTTACGAGCAAGGTGGCGTGGAGTTCGAGCGACGTGTCGGTGGCAACTATCACTACCGGCGCCGGGGGCGGGCTTGCATCGTCCGTGGGCCAGGGCAGCACGACGATCACGGCGATCGAGACAAACGCCGACAGTTCGGTGGCGACGGGCACAGCGCAACTGACGGTGTCCGGCGGAACGAGCGAGCCTGTTACCGCGCTTACTTTAATTCCCAACTCGGAATCACTGTCGGCGAGCGGTCAAACCGGCCAATTAATCGCGATTGGCACTTCAGGAACCTCCGGATTGACTGAGAATGTGACGGATTCACCGCAAATCACATGGAGTTCAAGCATTCAATCGGTTGCTACAGTCAGCTCGGGGCTGGCTACCGGTAACGGGGTTGTCTCGGGTGTGAGCCAGGGCCAGGTCACGATTACGGCGCAATGGACAAACCCCGACAAGTCTGTGGTGACGGCTGAATCGACAGTCAACGTGCAACTGACGGCCGCGCCGGAACCGCTGCTTTCGCTCACCGTCATTCCATCGGGTATCGCGGTCGGCAATTTGCAGGGTACAGGGAATTTCCTGGCGATCGGGACGTTCTCAACCGTTCCCTTCGTCAGGGATCTGACCAACACGGTCCAGTGGATTTCGACAGCGCCGGAAATCTTCCCTGTCAGCACCGATAACACCGTCGTGAATCCGGGAGCCCCGGGCGGGGTGGTTACTGCCTATGGGAACGGAAGCGCGGTGATTGTTGCCGAAGCGACGAGCCCGGACGGTACGATCCAGACCGCGACGGCAACGTTCTCCTGCCCGCTGGTACTCCCCAACCCGCCGCTGGTGGCAGGATCATGCTACGTAGGTTCGGAAGCACCGGCGCTGCTGTCGACGGTGACGGTGTATAACGAGGGCCTGAACACCACTAATTGGCTGGTAACGGCTCCTTCGGCGACGGGAACGCCGAATGTGATCCATTGCGGACCGGGTTCGGCCGCGGCCGGCCTGGGCGGCTCAGTCTGCACGGCGACTTATCCCATCAACGGTTCGGTTAAGTTGACTGCAACACAGCCGGCCGGCGCCGCAGGCACCTTTGGCGGATGGTCTTCGTCCTGCACAACGATCAACCCCAATCCTTCAACAGCCGCTGGACCCAACACGTGCACGTTGCCCGTGACAACGCTCAACCAATCTGTGGGCGCGATCTTCAACTAGGAAGCAACTGGAAACATGAGTGAGAAAGCCGCCCTTCGGGGCGGCTTTTTTGCGTTTGGGGAAGCAGAGACGCGGGCGGAGCCTGCTGGGGCCGGTTGCCGAGGGATGGGCATTTAGACTGATACAGTCTGCCTGAACGTGATGACCCACCGGTTTGGAATCCTCCGCCGCTTTCGCTTCAATCTGCCGCAGCGCATAGCCGCGGGGTTGCTGGCGCTGTTTCTGGCTCAAGGGCTTTGGATTACGGCGCACCAGACACTGACGGACCGGGATTACCAATATGCGCGGTGCGGCCGGGAGACGTGGGAGCGACCGGCGGCGCTGGCCGGATACTTTACCACCTGCGGGAATATTCATGACGGGATACTGGCCTATCGGCTGGCGGGGCTTCCGCTGACGCTGAATGTGCTGGCGGAGCGGGGGCTGGACTGGTTCCGCAAGCCCGAAGACAAGGTGTTCGAGGCCGGGGGCGAGGTGAGCGCGTGGGAGCTACGCCACCAGATGACGCACGTTTTGCTTTTGCTGCGGCTGCCATTCCTGTTTGCGGGATGCGCGCTGGGCGGATGCATCTGGTGGGTGACGCGGCGGCTCTACGGCAACCTGGGGGGCTACACGGCGCTGTCGCTTTACTGCTTTTGCCCGGCGATTTTGCAAGCCTGCCTTTCTCCCAATGCTGAAGTGCTGGCGGCGCTGGGAGTGTATGGAGGCGTATACACCTGCATCGGGGTGGCGCACGCGATGCAGGGACCGCGGCGCAAATGGCGGCCGCGCATCGTGCTTCTGACGGTGATCTTCGGCGTGGCGGCGGCCTCGCACATTGCGGCGCTGCCGGTGACGGCGCTACTGGGGCTGGCGCTGATGCTGTGGGTAGCGGAAGGGCACAGGAGCCAGGCGCTGCCGGTGGTGCTGGCAGCCGCGGCGGGGGCGCTGTTGCTGGTGTTTGCCTGCTACGGGTTTTCGCCGGACGCATTCAGTTATGTGTTCCGGTCGGCGGCTGGATTCATGTGGGTTTCGACGGAACCGGCGATGCGGTTTTTCTCCTCGCTGGGCAACGCCGGAATTACGGTAGCAGGCGGCGCCGCGCTGGCGCTCTACCTGGGGCTGCGCAAGCCGCGCTACTTCGGCAATACCGCTCCGCTGATTTGCGCATTGGTTTTGATGCTGCTGATCACGACGGGGGTTCCGGGAAGTCCGTGGGTGTGGTCGCTGCCGTTTGTGTTTACATTCGTGGGCGGCGTGTTCGCGGATGGATACGAGGGTCCGCGGAGGAAGCTGGCCCTGGCCGCGGGGGGAGCTATTGTGGTATTGCAGGTGGTGCTTTGCTGGTTGAGTTTGCCGGGGCTGTTTTAGGTGTGAATGCGCAGAGCGGGCGAAAAAATGGGTGTTGCCGGCGGCGCTGGCGGGAGTGAAAAAGCGGCAAAAATCAAGCCGCAAACGCGGCGCGCGACTTGATTGTCGGCGGGCTGCGAAAGCGGCCTGGCGAGATACCTGTAAGACATTGTAAATTAATGACTTATTTATCCGACGAAGCCTTGCTGGATGGCCGCTCGAAGGGATAAAATGAAAGCACAGCCCGCGGACCCCGGCCCCGCATTTTCCGGACCTTTTTCTGCCGCCTTCCGACGCGCTTAGAAAACCTCTATGGCAGACGACCAGAACCCCCAGCTCCCACTCGATGGCGGCGTGCCGCCCAGCAGCGGCACCAACCTGATTCCGATCAATATCGAAGAGGAGATGCGGCGCTCGTATCTCGACTACTCGATGAGCGTGATCATTGGGCGCGCGCTGCCCAGCGCCCTGGATGGCTTGAAGCCGGTGCATCGCCGCGTGCTTTACACGCTCAACGAGATGGGCCTGCAGCACAACAAAAA
>PLSH01000122.1:5625-5831 GCA_003165095.1 Acidobacteriaceae bacterium | reverse complement strand
TGGGTGGGAAACCACGAACCTCAATGCGGCTGCTTTCGGCTCGGAATCCCTTCGCCACAGCGGCTAGCTCATCTGTTCACCGTCTTACCCGACCCTGCCAGATTTGCGTACTTTACGACCAGGGCCGGGCAAGTACTCCCGCCCGCATTTTTCTTTCGCCGCTTTTGCAGATTAATTCCCCCGTTGGCGCACAATCATAAATAGAG
>PLSH01000122.1:0-5601 GCA_003165095.1 Acidobacteriaceae bacterium | reverse complement strand
GCATGCCGCTGAAAACAAACGGCTTCTTTGCAGAGATGGGGGAGGGGGGGCACCCCCCCAATCGATACGGATATGGAGCACCGTCAAACAGGCCCAGCCGCGCCAGGTGGCCCGCGCCCAACCCGCACCGCAACGCANNGCAGGAGGGCGTCATGCCGGAGCACAGAGGGCGGAAACACCATCAGGACCGGGTGGCAGAGACCCTTCGCATCGAGATTGGCGCCATGATCGAGGGCGAGCTCGTCGATCCGCGCATCGATTTCTGTTACGTCACTGAAGTCGCTCTGAATCCCGGCGCCAAGTCGGCCCGCGTCTACGTAGCCGTGGACAGCTCGGTAAAAGACATTGCCAAAGCCGAGGAAAACACCATCGCCGGCCTCGAAGCCGCCAAAGGCTACATCCGCTTTGAGCTGAAAGAGCGCATGGGCGTCCGCCACGTGCCGGAGCTGAGCTTCCTCGCCGACCGTTCCGGCCGCTTCCAATCCCGCATCGAGGAGCTGATGGACCGCTCGCGCAAGCGCAACAAGGCTCGCGCTGAAGAAAAACCATCCCCGGAGCCGGCAGCTCCGCTCGAGTAAATCCATGAGCCTTGTTCCGCCCAAACCGGCGACCCTCGAAGCTGAATTCAAAGCATCGCGGGAAGCGCCTGTCAGCTCGTCCGTCGAGCCAACCCCCGACCCAATTCTCGACCCAATTCTCGACCCAACCTTGTCACCAGCTGCCGATCCCGTTGCCGCAATTCTCCAGGTGCTGCGCCGCGGCGAGCGCTTCCTGGTCTGCTCCCACTCCCGGCCCGACGGCGATGCGGTAGGCAGCATGCTCGCCTTTGGCATGTTGCTTGAGCAGATGGGCAAGCGCGCCGGCCTTGTCACCGCCGACTGCGTTCCGGCCATCTATCGCAGCCTTCCCGGCGCCGGCGAAATCCGCTCCGCGCTGCGCGTCCATGGCCCCTGCGACGCGGTCATTCTGCTGGAGTGCGACAACCTCGATCGCGCCGGCCTACTCGGCCTCGAAGACTTCTTCCTCATCAATATCGATCACCACGTCAGCGGCCAGCCCTTCGCCAACCTGAATTGGATCGACTGCGATGCGGCCAGCGTGGGCGAAATGGTGTACCGCCTGGTCAAGGCCGCCGGAGCCACCGTGACGCCGCAAATGGCTGCCTGCCTTTACACCACCGTACTCACTGACACGGGCTGCTTCTCTTACGGCTCGCTGCGCGCCTCCACTTTTGCCCTGGCCCAGGAGCTGGTCGAGGCCGGAGCCGATCCCCTCGCCATCGCCCAGGAAGTTTACTTTTCCGCCCCGGCCTCGAAGGTTCTGCTGCTGGGCGCGGCGCTCAACAATCTTCACCTTTCAGAAGGCCTGGCGTGGCTGTGGGTGACGAACGAGGATATGGCGCGCACCCACGCCGTTGAAGAGGATTGCGAGGGCATTGTGAACGTTGCCCTGGGTATTTCGGAAGTTGCTGCCGCGGTGTTTCTGCGCGAGCTGCCTGGGGGCCAGTTCCGCCTCAGCCTGCGCGGCAAAGGCAGCGTCAATGTGGCGGCCATTGCGGAGAGACTGGGTGGAGGCGGCCACGAAAGCTCGGCCGGCTGCACCCTCTTGGGCCCGCTCGATCGCGCCCTCGACCAAATTCTGGCCGAGCTGCGCCCCGCCGTGGCGGCTTTCTTCGCGGAGACGCCGCTCCCTTGAGATTCCGCGCGAATCTGTTAGCCTTGTCCCTGTCGCCACAGAGCATGATCGTCGCGTCCCCCGCGAGTGTGGCAGGCCGGTCCGGCTCTCTCGGCCGTTCTGAGCTTTACCGGGAACCGCGTAGGTGCGCGAAACGGGCAATTGCGGACTCGTCTTGCGAAAAGCCGGAAAAGGGCATTTGAACAAGACAGGAATTTGGCGCCCGCCCGTTGGAGAATTGCTGGGAAATGGAAACTGAACCGGAAACACCGGCCGCGGGTTCACCGAAAAGCCGGGGCAGGCGTCTGCCCAGTTGGCCCACCATCGCTGAAGCCTCTGTGTTTCTTTCCTTCACCATCTTCTTTCTCCTCTATGGCCTTACCCCGATGCTCGGCGGCGACGGCCTGGGCCTGGTGGGCGCCGACGAGCCGCGCTACGCCCAGATCGCCCACGAAATGCTGGACCGCTTTGACTCCGCGCCCACCCTCAAGGGCCGCCTCAGCGCCTGCGTCACGCCCTACCTTTACGGCCGGCCATGGCTGGAGAAGCCCGCCCTCTACTACTGGCGCGCCATGTTCCTCTTCAAAGATTTCGGTGTGCACGACTGGAGCGCCCGCCTCCCCTCTACCACCTTTGCATTCGTCATGATCGGCCTCATCTACCTCCACATGCGACGATTCCGTCCCGGCGGCCATCTCGATGCGGCCCTCATTACCGTGGCCTGCGTGGGCATTATCGGCTTTGCACGCGGCGCTTCCACCGACATGCAGATGGCCGCGCCCCTGGCCATCGGACTCCTCGGCTGGTACGCCTGGTACGAAACCGACTCAAAATTCTGGCTCTACGACATTTACTTCTTCACCGGCCTGGCAACCCTGGCCAAGGGACCGGTCGCGCCGCTGCTGGCCGCGATGATCATCGTCGCCTTCGCTTTTCTCCGCCGCGAGTGGAGCATCATTCGCCGTTCGCTCTGGTGGCCCGGCATCGTTCTCTATTTCGCCATGGTCCTGCCCTGGTTCATCGCCGTCCAGCACCAGAACCCAACCTTCTTCCGCGAATTCTTCCTCGAACACAACCTCGAGCGCTTTGCCACCGACCGTTACCAGCATTCCCAGCCTTTCTGGTACTACACCATCGTCGTGATCCTGGCCATGATGCCCTGGACCGTGCTGGCCCTGCGCGCCCTGGTCGACGGCATCCAGACCTCGGTGGCCGAGTGGCGTCTTCGCCACGCCCGCCACGCCAAACACAACCTCAATCGCCCCGGCGATGCATTTCCCGAGTTTCTGGTGCTCTGGGCCCTCATTCCCATCGTCTTTTTCTCCTTCTCGCAATCCAAGCTTCCCGGCTACATCCTGCCTTCCATTCCTCCCCTCGCCATCCTCACCGGGGACTACCTCTTCCGCCGCCGCCGGCCGGGCCTCAGCCGCTGGGTCCTCATCGGCCACGCGGTTCTCTGCGGCGCCATCACCATGGCCGTGCTGCTGCTGCCCTGGTTCGTGGCCCATGGCGCGCAAATGCCGCCCACCCACGCCTTGATCGCCGCATCGCTGGCGGCTTTCGGCGCGGCGCTCTTGATTCTCATCGTCGTCAACGGCTTTGGCGTTGCCCGAATTCGACTCGCCACTTGCGGCGTTCTCGTTGTCCTCATGATCTTTCTTTACGGCGTGGGACCGTTCTTCGGGATTGCCCAGGTCGATGCCAGCAAGCATGTCCTTCTTTTGCTCGATCGCTCCTACTCGGCGCGGCCGCTGGCCAACCGGCTGGCTTCGCTCGCCCCGTCCGACGAAACCGTCGCCGTCTTTCGCGTCCGGCACGACACCGAGTATGGGCTCTCCTTCTACCGCAACCGCGAGGTCGTCAATTACGAGGTGAACGGCGTGCCCGATGAACAGCACCTGCTGGTGGTGCGCGTCTCAGGCCGCCACGGCGTTGACCTCCACGCCACCGACGACCTCCAGGAGTATCTCGAGGGACGGCACTTTGAACAACTCTTCAGTTGGCCCGAGCAGGGACTGGAAGTCTATCTCGTCGGCAAGCGATAACCGCGCTTCAGGTTGCTCTCTGGCGCGACTCGTGTCAAAGTGACCGGAGGGAGTTTTCGCCGCATCCTGGAGCGTAAAGCCGGACTAAAGGCTGTTTGTTCCCGCCCTATAGCTGATAACAAGTTCAAAGCTGCCGCCAATCAAAGGGAGAAGCATGGCATCGGACGCTTCCGTCGAGATTCTCGATCTGCGGCACTTCTCCGCGCCGGCCCTGCGCCCGGTGCTCGAGGCGGAAGGCGAATTGTGGAAGCAGCGCCTGCATTGGGACTATCGCGCTTCCTCGCGCCTGCTGATGCAGTACCTCGACAACCACATGCTCCCCGGCTACGCGGCCCTCGAGGCCAACCAGGTCACCGGCTACGTGTTTTGCGTCTACGAGGAGACCAAGGCCGTGATCGGCGATGTTTTCGCCCTGGATGGCCGCCCGGAAGACGCAGACTCGGCACACGCCGTGGAAGTGACACTGCTCCGCCACCTGCTCGAGCTGCTGCTCAATTCGCCTCACGTCGACCGCATCGAATCGCAGCTCCTGCTCCACCCTTCGGGTTCCCACACCGGATCGTTCTCCGCGCCGGGATTCCGCGTCTTCCGCCGCCTCTTCCTGGTTCAGGCCTTGCACGATCTTTGGAAACCACCCCGCGTGAATCTGCCCGCGGGTCTCGATCTGCGGCCCTGGAGCGACGAAGATCTGGCGCCTGCCGCGCGCCTCATCACAGAAGCCTACCGCGGACATCCCGATTCGCTCATCAACGATCAGTACCGGACCGTCCCCGGCTCCATGCGCTTCCTCAACAACATCGTCCGCTACGCCGGCTGCGGCGCTTTTTCGCCGCAGGTCTCGCACGTGGTGGTCGAGCGCACCAGCCGTGAACTGGTGGCCCTGGTGCTGGGCTCCCGCGTCAGCCCGCAGAGCGGCCATATCACCCAGGTCTGCGTTCACCCCGAATATCGCCGCCGCGGCCTGGCCCGCATGATGCTCTCACTCGTCGCCTACTGGTTCATGCGCCAGGGCGCTACTGAAATCTCCCTCACGGTCACCGAAGCCAATGCCGATGCCATCAAGCTCTACCTCTCAGTGGGATACACCTGCGCCCACACCTTCGACGCCGCCGTCTGGCAGCGCGAAAGCATTGGCTAAGTTTTGGTTTGGCGTCCTGCCTCTTAGCTTGGCGTCCTGCCNNGCCCTCAGGTCCGGGCCCTTGCCGCTTTTCTCGGACTTGAAGGAGATACAACCGCAGTGCCAATCCCGCCGGCAAAACCTATCGCGCGATCAGAAACATCACCCAGCTCAGCACAATCGCCGAGCCCGCGAACAGCACGAAGCAGTAGATCCCGTATCGCACCATCTGCCGCGGCGTCTCCCGCTGCGTAATCCCGAAAACGGTGGACGCGAACAGCGCGAATAACAACACCGCCGTAAGATGGGAGGGCCGCAGCACTAGGATTTCCTCCCGGTACGCAGATTGTGGGCGTCTACCGCGGCGATCACGTTCAGCAATCCCGCCACCTCAATGAACTTGGTGCCGTAGTCGGCCGTGGTTACCTGCACCGGGTTCGCGCCCCAGTTCATCATCCGGCCGACAAAAAACATCAGCCCGTTGCACAGGTCGCCCACCAGTCCCAGCAGTTCGAGAATGTCCTGCGCGCCGGTGTAGAGCTTGCCCTGCATGCCCAGTCCCAGCGCGTACATGGCGATAATTGAAACCGCCAGCAGCGTCCCGCGGCCCCACTTGCGCAGCAGANNGCACCAGCCATCCGGCAATCAGGGGGAGATAAACCCACCCTTGCTGTGCAGCTTTTCCCGCGGCAGCGCTCTTGTTTGGAACCGTTCCCATTCCTTCTTGACTATACAGCACCAAACCGCTAGAGGCCCGTCCCTCAT
>PLSH01000314.1 GCA_003165095.1 Acidobacteriaceae bacterium | reverse complement strand
TCCTCTGCCAGTGCGCCCCGCTGTCCATCGAACGGAAGACCCCTTCCAGCGTCCCCGCCACCAGGACCTTCGCGTCCGACGGTGCCACAGCCAGCGCGCGGATCGACTGTCCGCGCATCTCCGGCTGGCTNNACGTCGCCCCGCCGTCGCTGCTGATGAACAGCCCGCCGTCTGGATGGTCGCCCAACGCATAGGCCGCCGTCAGCAGATGCTTGGGGTCTGCCGCGTCCACCAATATTTTTTTTATGACCAGATCGTCGCGGTTGCCCATCCGCGCCAGCCGCTTCCAGCTCCTGCCGCCGTCCGCCGACTCATAGACCCAGCCGTTGGCCGCCCCTAGATACAGGTGCGCGTGGTCCCGCGGGTCCGCCGCAAAGGCGCGCGCGCTCCCGCCATCCGGTCCAAACGGGAACCACGAGACGGCACGGGCCGCAGGGCAAACAAGCCCCAGAACCAGAGCAGTCCAAAATGTGTAAATCCATCTGAGTCTGCAATTCAATGTTGCTGTCCCATCCCGTCGCAAGCTCCTTTTAGAATACAGAGTCCATGAGTGAACTTCGCACCCCATCCCAGCACAAAGGCTGACTGGGAACCAACCCAGTCAGCCTTCTGTGCTTCTACTTCCTTCAGTTGCCGGTGACTACTTCGTCGCCGCCTTTTTTGCTGTCTTCTTTACAGCCTTCACCGGCGTCCGGGGCACAGCCTTCACTGCGCTCTCGTCCACGGCCGTATCGCTGGCCACCGGGTTGACTGCGCCCGCCGGAATCAGCGTCGTCGTCACCGTCTTGCCGTCGTCGGTTCCGGTGTACACCAGGATGCGCGACGGATCGATGCCCTTCTCCGTCACCAGGTAGTCCTTGGTGTTCACGGCGCGTTCCGCGGCATCGCTCGGCTTGGCTACATGGTGCTTCAGCTTCGCTGTTCTCTTTGCTTCCTTGGCCTCAGCCGCCTGCTCCTTGGAGTCTTCGTTGCCAACCAACGCCAGCTTGGCATCCGTGGAGCGCTGCAGGCTCAGGGCAACATCATCCAGGCAAGCCTTGGCTTCGTTGTCCACGCGCGTCGGGCGCTTTGCATCGCGCTCGAAGCTTGTCGGACACAGGCTCGAGGCCAGCGGCGCTGGAGGCGGTGGTGGCGGCGGCGGCGCAATCACGTTGACACTGGTCGTCGCCGACACGTTGTGTCCCTTGTCGTCGGCCACGCCGCAGGTCACCGTAATCGGTCCCGGTGCCGCGCCCACTGTCGAGAGAGTCGCCGTGGGAGTAACGCTGCTGATCGATCCGGCCGATGCGTTGTAGCTGTAGGTCAGCGGGCGGTTCTGAGGGCTCACCGCGCTCGCNNCTGATCGTCGGCGGATCAAACGCCTTCACCGTGTAGGTCGCCGAGCAGTCCGCCATCTGGCCGGGCTTCACGCCCTCCGTCACATGGCCCTTCACCGTGTAAGACCCCGGCGCCGAGGCCTTGGTGTCCACGTTCGCCGTCGCCGTCGTTCCCGAGATCACTCCGCCATCCGTCGTCCAGGTATAGGTCGCCGGCTTCTTCGGGTTCAGGTTCAACGCCACGCCCGTCACCGTGATCGGTTCGCCAGGATAAACGCTGGCCGGAGCAACCGAGCAGCTGTAAGTCACTGGAGGCGGCGGGATGATGTGGCCAAAGTGCGTCACAATTCCGGTGCTCAGTTCCACTGCATTCAGATTGGTGCGCCCGCCCAACGCCCCGCCCGTCGGAACCCCGACATAAGGACCGAAATCGGCGTGAATAAAGCGATGGTCGACCTCGAAGAGACGAATGCTGAAACGGTTGTCCCAGAACGGCAGATCGTAGTCCGCGCCGCCGCCGGCCGTCACCGCAACACCCCATGTATAGAGTTCATGCTCCATAGAGCCAGGAACATCGCTGTTCGGGCCGCCCAGCCTCGAGGTACCCACCAACCCATGTCCGAACAGTGTGAAGTTCTCCGCGGAATAACGGAAGATCGGACCGGCCGAGATCCCGGACACGCCATCGTTCACGCCGCTCGGGTGGTCGGTAAAGATTGCCTCCCCGCCAAAGTATCGATTGAAGTAATACGCGCCGCTGGCGATCATGCCTGCGTTGATGGATGAGTACGGGATCCCCGCGGGCTCAAGCCGCCCATGCGCTCCAAAGTACGAGTAGCCCAGGAAAATATCCACGCGAGACGGGTTTGTCCCCGACACGGGTGCGGGTGCGGCAGGTGTCTGTGCATTCAGGCTTACGGCTACAAGGCTGACTGCACATGCAGCCAGCACATACCGGCCAAGACTGCGAAACGTGTGATATACCATTCGACTTCCTCCACTAAAAGCTCTTGTTGTATAGCAAACTGAGATCCTTTGCTTTGATGCTGTTGTAAGCATATCAACCAAAGTTTACCGCAGTTGCCCGTCCTGTCCAGTGCAAAATGCGCTGTGGTTCATACTTTAGAACCATTTACCGCCAAACAATTCATCCTCAAATCGGCAGATTCCGCCTCCCGTACTTCAACTACCCAAACCGCATCACACTCCATTCCCTCCCCAAGCCCGATTCGTCATGCCAGGTTCAACACCTTGCGCACCGAGCCCCGCTCCGCCTGGATCTTCTCCTGCAACAGCGTAATCGCATACAGCAGTTGCTCCGGCCGCGGAGGGCACCC
>PLSH01000070.1 GCA_003165095.1 Acidobacteriaceae bacterium | reverse complement strand
AGGGTGGGATGTTGGCGAGTGAGCTAGTGTAGTCCGTCACAAATAGAGTCCTATATGCGTCGCTCTTCATCTTATGATGAGGAGAGCTATATGCGAGTTGCGAAGCCAGTAATTCTGGAGGAATCGGGCCGCCGCGATCTGGAACGTAATGTTCGTGGACGGTCGATTGCTTCTCGGGTTGTGATGCGCAGTCGTATTGTGTTGTTGGCTGCCAGAGGGCTTCAAAACCTCGAAATAGCCGAGCAGATGCAGGTTTCGCCACGCACCGTGAATCGGTGGCGCGAGCGCTTTCTCAAGCTTGGCATGGCGGGCTTGCTCAAGGATGCGCCAAGGCCAGGACGAACTCCGTCGATTCCAGCAACGGTGGTTGCCCAGGTGATCGAGAAGACGACGCAGAGCAGTCCGGTCAACGCCACGCACTGGTCGCGGAGCACAATGGCCCGCGAGATGGGCATATCGGACTCTACGGTCGGACGCATCTGGCGTGCCAACGGTCTCAAGCCCAGGGCCGACGCATCTTAATTGCCGAGTAGCTGCAGCAGGTATTCATTGTCCCATCCTGCTTTGAGTCGTTTGCCTTTGATTCCGAGCTTGCATGTTTTGTCCTGTTTGAGCAGGTTGAGTGCGATTCGATTGAGCAGCGAGAAGTTCTGCGCGGCATGTCCGGCGCGTTTGTGATCCAGGGCTTCTCCGAAGCTGACATCCAATGCCCAGTGCAACCTGTTTTCAATGCCCCAGTGCTGGCGAATGGCCCGATTCAGTCGCACCGCGTCGGGCTTGAGGCTGGTGATGTAGTAGCGGATTTCCCTCTCGGTTTTGCCGGTTGCCTTGTGGTAGCGTTCCGACTCGATACGGACCAACCCCTGTAACGAGGCCCATTCGGAGGCTTTTTCCAGAAGGCTCAGGTCGGCGATCACCGAGCAGCGGCACTGCTCGACCCGACCGTGGCCGCAGTCGATTTCTTCAGCGACTGCGGCGGCGGCCAGCATCTGGAACGAGTCCTTGATTTCAGCCAACAGATGGCCCTGATTCTCCTTGACCGCAAGAATATAGTCGGCCTTTTTAGCGACGATCTTCTCGGCGATCGACCGCTGGCAGCCCATCGCATCGATAGTCACCACGGTCCCACTCAACTCCAGCGCGGCCAGAAGCTTGGGGATAGCGGTGATCTCGTTGGACTTGTCCTCGACCTTGCGCTGGGCCAGCACCAAGTTGTTGGCGCTGGCCCAGGCCGAAACCATGGGCACCAGCGTCTTCTTACCAGCCTCACGGGTTCCGCACAGCGCCTTGCCGTCGATTGCCACCACCTCGCCGGTCGTCAGCCTGGCGATGGAAACCACCCAATCGGAAAAGCCCTGTTCCAACTCCGACGGGTCCAGCGCCGATATCACCCGGTTGAACGTATCGTGCGAAGGGATGCCNNTCTCGTTCCAACTCCCGGCTCCGCTCAACACCGCTGCAATAGCCATCAACAGTATCTCTTCCAGTAAATGCTCCCGCGTCCGCTCCACCCGCGGATCGCTCAACTCGGCGAAATACTTCAGGGGATTGTTCATTCCCCCATCTCACATCTTTACGCTACAACCTCATATAGCAATTAAGATGCGTCGGCCCTGCCCACAGATGTGCAGCGGTTGACAGGGTCACTCCATATCAGAGCGGTTTCGCTCCACATATTGACATCGCGGCCGTGTGGAGGGTGGCTTTTTCATGAGGAAAAAGCCACTCGGCATCGTAGTTTCTGTAAGCACCAGAATCGAAAACGCTGCGGCGGCCCGACTTTTTTTGAATTTGCCCGTCCCGGCCAGGACGCCCGCAAGCTGGTTTCCGCCGCTCCCATTTACAATTGAAGCAGCGGCATCCCCATTGCACCCTTCATACCCGATCGAAAAACCTTTCGATCCTACGAGAATCAACCCCGGAGCTGTCTCATGTCGTTTTCTGAAATCAGCCTGAACGAAGCCCCATCCCAGCGCCGCGCCAAAATCGTGGCCACGCTCGGGCCGGCTTCGAATACCGAGACTGTCATCCGCGATCTGGTTCGAGCCGGCGTGGATGTGATGCGCCTGAATTTTTCTCACAGCACGCACGAGAGAAAGCTGGCGGTGATAAAGCTGATCCGCAAGGTGAGCCGCGAAGAGCACAAGCCGCTTTGCATCATGGGGGATCTTCAGGGGCCCAAGATTCGCACCTCCACTCTGAAAGATCACCAACCGGTGCTGCTGAAGCCCGGCGGCCGCCTCACCATCACGCCGCGCGATGTTCCCGGAACCGCTTCGCTGGTCGGCACCACCTTCAAGACCCTGGCTGAGAATGTGGAACAGGGCTCGCGCATCCTGCTCTCCGATGGCCTCATCGAGCTGCGCGTCCACGAAGTGGTCGGCGCCGATGTTCACTGCGACATTGTCAACGGCGGCATACTGGGTGAAAACAAGGGCATCAATTTGCCGGGAATCCTGGTGCGCGTTCCCTCGCTCACCGAGAAGGACACCGAGGATCTTGAGTTCGCGCTCAAGAACGGCGTCGACGCCATCGCCGTCTCCTTTGTCCGCAGCGCCGAGGACGTGCGCATGGTGCGCAATCGGGTGGCCGCACTGGGGTTTGACACCTGGATCATCGCCAAGCTCGAAAAGCCCCAGGCCATCGAGCACCTCGACGCCATTCTGGAGGCATCCGACGGCATCATGGTGGCCCGCGGCGACCTGGGAGTGGAAGTTCCGCCGGAGATGGTGCCGGCCATCCAGAAGCACATCATCCGCCGCGCCGCCGAGCACTCCAAGCCGGTGATTACCGCGACGCAGATGCTGGAGTCGATGATCGAGAATCCGCGGCCCACGCGCGCCGAGGTCTCCGACGTGGCCAACGCCGTTTACGACGGCACCGACGCGGTGATGCTTTCGGGGGAATCGGCCGTCGGCAAGTATCCCGTGGAAGCTGTTTCCATGATGGCCCGCATCGTTTCCGAGGCCGAGCGAGATATGAAGGCCGGCTACGACAGCCAGGCGCGCGAGCGGCAGAGCCGGCTCTCGATCGCCGAGACCATCTGCGAGGCCACGGCCCACGCCGCCGACGACCTTGACCTGCGCGGCATCGCTCTTTTTACCGAGTCGGGGCAGACCGCGCGCCAGCTTTCGAAATACCACCCGTCGGCGCCCATCTATGCGCTCAGCCCGGTCGAGGTCACCATCAATCGCCTCAATCTGCTGTGGGGCGTGACGGCCATTCGATGTCCGAAAGTCAACAGCACCGAGGCCCTGGTGGATTGTGCCGAGAGCCTGCTCGAGCAGGGTGGCTACGTCCGCACCCGCGAGGTGATCGCGATCGTGGCCGGAACCCGCACCAAATCCGGCTCGACAAACTTCATGCGCCTGCACGTGATGGGCGAAAGCCGGCTGGAAGGCGCGCGCTTTCACATGGCCAACGACCGTGAACCGGCGAACGCCGCAGCCGAGATTAAACGGAGCCCGGCAGGAAAGCCCAAGCGTCTGAAATTCGAGAGATATCCGTCGCCGAATCCGTCGAAGATTTCAAACCCGTAAACAGCGGCTCGCGGAAGTCCTGCCCCCAAAGAACAACCGCAGATCTTTCGACTCCGGCCGCTGCGGCGGCCTTCGCTCAAGATGACAGGCTTGGATTGGTGCAGTTGCTTCGCGGCCAATGCAATGCGTCAGCGATCCAGCACCTGATACCGCGCCGACATGCCGGCCAGCATGTGATTGCTGATGTGACAGTGGTAAAGCCAGGTGCCCGAAACATCCGGCACCATGTCGGCGGTGATCATCTGCGCTGAAGTCACTGCCACCACGTCGGTGCGCATGCCCCCTATCAACACAGTGTTGCCGTGCCAATGCCGGCCGTGGATTGGTTCAGAACTCGCTTCTGTATAATTCCGGAGACTTTCAAAAAAGGATTGCGGCCTTGGCTTTGAAGGATAAGAAAGCTTCGAAAAACCGAACTCGGCGAGACCGGCGCGAGACCTTCGGCCTGACCTCGGAGAATCTGCGCGAGTTGCGCGCGCTGAAGACACCGGTGCGCATTCAAAAGTTTCTTGATGCATTGACGTACCAGTACGGGGATACGGCGTGGTCTCCGCAGCGGGTTCTGCGCGAGCGCAAGGGACACTGCCTGGAGGGAGCGCTGCTGGCCGCGGCCGCGCTTCGCCTCAACGGCTACCCGCCGCTGCTGATGGACCTGGAGGCGGTGCGCGATGACGATCACGTGCTGGCCATCTACCGCGAAAACGGCCTGTGGGGAAGCGTCGCCAAGTCAAACTTCGCAGGCCTGCGCTCCCGCTCGCCCATCTACCGCACGCTGCGCGAACTGGCGCTCAGTTATTTCGAGCACTACTACAACCTGCGCGGCGAACACACGCTGCGCGCCTACTCGACGCCTGTGAACCTTGCGCGCCTCGACAGCCAGCACTGGATGACGTCAGAGGAAGACGTGTGGTGCGTTCCGGAGCTGCTGATCGCTGCAAGACATTATCCCATCGTTCCCGGCAAGGTGGCGCGGACACTGTCACGGCTCGACCGGCGCAGCTTCGAAGCAGGAATGCACGGCTGGACGAAGCACTGAAGAGAGCCGCATGCGACGCGGGGCCGCGCTGCGGCTCGCTTCGATCGAGAGGATAGGCCGGGCTCGGATGCGGCTATTTCGCCGCCAGCTCGCGCAGCACGTATTGCAGAATCCCGCCATGCTCGAAGTACGCGATCTCCTGCGGCGTGTCGATGCGCACCGTCGCGTTGAAGAGGGTCACTTTGCCATTCGCGGCTGTGGCTTTGACGGCAATGGTGCGGCCGTTGGTGAATCTGCCCTTGAGAAGCGCTGTCAATCCGGCGAAATCGTAGGTTTCCTCGCCCGTGAGGCCGAGCGACTCCGCATTCTGTCCCTCGTCGAATTGCAGCGGCAAAATGCCCATGCCGACGAGGTTGGAGCGATGAATGCGCTCGTAGCTTTCGGCAATCACCGCGCGCACGCCGAGCAGCTTGGGTCCCTTTGCGGCCCAGTCGCGCGAGGAGCCGGAGCCGTACTCTTTTCCGGCAAGAATGATCAACGGCACGCCGCGTTCGGCGTACTGCACGCTGGCATCGAAGATCGACATCGGCTCGCCCTCGGGAAGCAGGCGCGTGACGCCGCCCTCGGTGCCCGGCGCCAGCTTGTTGCGCAGGCGAACATTCGCAAATGTGCCGCGCACCATCACTTCATGATTGCCGCGCCGCGAGCCGTAGCT
>PLSH01000100.1:4419-13693 GCA_003165095.1 Acidobacteriaceae bacterium | reverse complement strand
ATCGGCGCCTCCATTGCCTCGGTCCAGAAGAAATACAAGCTCCACCCCGACATTGACCGCGAACTGCAGTGGATGGGCCCCATGGACGAGCTCCCCTTCAAGCTGGGAAGCATCTCCAAACCCAGCGACCTGATCACCGGATAACCCGCCAGGCCGAAATCATCTACGGCACATGCGCAGCCGAGCCCCGCCGCGCAGCCCGCGGCTGTTTCGCCTTGGCCAGCAGCGCGTCGAATTCGCTCCGCGGCATCTTCAGCATCTCCGGGTGAGCGTCGATCCATTTCGCGAAGGCATCGTACTTCTCCGGCGTCCATCCCCCCTCGAACTGCGCACCGTTCTTCCCTTCGCGATTCAATTCGAAGTTGTATCCGTCGGTTAGCGCCGTAAACTCCGCCGAACTGATCGCATCTTCAGCCAGAATCGCGGGGATGAACAGAACCCCCTCCGGCTTCGCCAGCACCAGGTCTCCCGGCAGCACAATCGCCCTCCCGATCCGGATCGGCGCGTTGATCGACGTCAGTTCCATATCCGCCCACGCCGATGGGTCGTAACCCCGGTAGAACCCGTTGAAGTCCGGAATCTCGCGGTTCTCCTCCTGGTCCCGGATCCCGCCATCGAATACAAACCCGGTGTGCGTATGCGCCGCCACCGCGTTGCCCAGGTTGGAGCCGATCAGCGTGCCCTCGATGATCTTGCCGAACCCGTCGGCGACGTAAACGTCTCCGATTTGCAATTCGTTGATCGGCCAGCTATTGTTCCCGCTCACCCTGCCTTCCGCCTTGCCCTCGGCCGCGATCGCCGACGCCATGTCCGGCCGCGTCGGCATGTACTGCGCCGTCAGCGCGCGTCCCGCAAAGGGCTTCTCGATGTGCAGAGCCTGCCAGCCCCCCTCGTACTGGTTGCGATATCCCTGGTCGCGCAGATACTCCCACACGTCTTCAATCGTCATGTCCAGCGCTCGCTTCAGCAGCGAGTCAGGCAGCTTCGGTCGACCGTCCTGGAACCGCTCGCCCTTCCACTCCGAGGTGTAAAAGAGGATTTGATCGTGCGTCATCTTCACCTGGCTGAACGCCGGCGATGCTCCCAGCAGTGCGCAAACCACCAGCGCCATCCCAATTGCTCTTTTCATGCCCTTCTCCCTCTTGTGTTCGCTCTTCTCCGCGCTCCCCGATCCGCGCTCCCGGAGCATAGCAATTGTAATGCTGCCGCGCCGCCGCCGGTTACGCAATGCGCCGGTCCTGCCCAACCGCTGCCGGCGCCGCTCCCATGAGCTTTTTGTTGAGAGACAGTTGCCCGCCGGCGCAATCGTCAGGAAATACTGTAAGCCATGAGCTGAGAGCTTAGGGGGAATCCTTCTTGGCGCCGCCTCCGCACAACTCCACTGCATGAATCATGGCTTTGGCAACGCGGTTCGCCGTCTCCTCATCGCGGATCGTGAGGCCATTCGTCTTGCCGGTGGCGTCCATCTCCACCGCGGCCTGCTTGCCTTTCGTAGTGGATGTGTGCGAGGCAAATACCGCGCTTGATGCCCTCACCTTCACATAGAACACTGGAGGCGTCACCGTCACCGAGATTTCCTTGTGTCCGGCATCCATGTATGTCTGGTTGCTGACGTCCTGCATCTTTTCGACGGTTACGTTTCCGACTTGCTTGAATGAAAGCGTGTCGGTCTCCACCACGTGCGAGTGCAGGTCGTCGGCGGTTACCCCCGGCTTCAAGGCTCTGCCGCTTGGCAAATCGATCGAATAGTCGACGGTTTGGGTGGCGTAGAGAGTGCAGGCTTCAGGATCGGCCATCACGTCGCCCAGATTGGCGGTTTCGCGAATAGTCATTCCCGGCTGATTGCTGACCGTCTCCGTCCAGGACACCTGGCCCTGCTTGCTCAACTGCTCCTGGATCGAATGCATCGTCGCCCCCAGCGACTGTCCGCTGTCGGCGGCCGCAGGGGTAGCGCTCTGCTGTCCCCATGTGGCAGCAGCGAGGCCAAGAGCTAATGCAGGAACAAGACGATACTTCATCCTTGTAATAGTAAATCTCCCTTGTCCAGCCCCGCCGACCATCCCCAACACATCAGCCCATCGGCTCCAGGTGCGCCGTAAAGTGCCGCAGAAACGGAGCCTCATATGTCAGCCGCATCCCTCTAATCTGCGCGCGCCGCTCCCAGACCCGCAGAATAACCTCCACCACGTAATCGATATGGCTCTGCGTGTAAACGCGGCGCGGAATGGCCAGCCGCACCAGTTCCATCTTCGCCGCTTCGGCAAACATCAGGCTCCCGATCTCTACTGACCGGATGCCGCCTTCGAGATACAGCTCCGTAGCCAGCGCAACACCCGGAAACTGATGCACCGGGATATGCTTCAGAAACGCCTTCGCGTCGATGTAAATCGCGTGCCCGCCCGGCGGCTGCATGATCGGTACGCCATGCTCCGCAATGTGATTGCCCAGGTAGGCCGTCGACGCAATCCGGTACCGCAGGTAGTCTTCCTCCAGCGCTTCCTGCAAGCCCACTGCCACCGCCTCCAGGTCGCGCCCCGCCAGCCCGCCATAAGTGGGATAGCCCTCGGTCAATATCAATAAATTCTGCTCCTGCCGCGCCAGAATATCGTCGTTCGTGCACAGAAATCCGCCAATGTTCGCCATCCCGTCTTTCTTCGCCGACATGGTGCAGCCGTCCCCCAGCCGGAACATCTCCTGCGCAATTTCCTTCGGCGTCTTGGCCGCGTAGCCCGGTTCCCGCAGCTTGATGAAATACGCATTCTCCGCAAAACGGCACGCATCGAAGTAAAGCGGAATTCCATGCTTGTGGCACACCCCGGCCACAGCCTTGGCGTTCTCCATCGATACCGGCTGACCACCCCCCGAATTATTCGTCACCGTCAGCATCGCTAGCGGGATGCGCTCCCGTCCCACTCGCGCAATCAACTCCTCCAGCGCCGCAACCTCCATGTTGCCCTTGAACGGAAGCCGCCTCTCCGGCTCCAGCGCCTCGCGCAATGGCAAATCCACCGCTTCCGCGCCCACAAACTCCACGTTGGCCCGCGTTGTGTCGAAATGAGTGTTGTTCGGAACCACGTCGCCCTTCTTGCACATCACGCTGAACAGGATTCGTTCCGCCGCTCGCCCCTGGTGCGTGGGAATTACGTGCGTATAGCCGAAAATATCCTGAATTGATCCCTTGAAGCGGTCGAAACTCCTGCTCCCTGCGTAACTCTCGTCCCCCTCCATCACCGCCGCCCATTGGTGCGTGGACATGGCACCGGTCCCGGAATCCGTCAGCAGATCGATCAGCACATCGTCGGCTGGAAGCAGGAAAAGATTGTAGTGGGCCTCTCGTAAAAGCTCCTCACGCTGCTCGCGAGTGGTCCAGCGGATCGGTTCAACGCTCTTGATGCGAAATGGCTCGATGATGGTCTTGAATGGCATTTGAAATTGGCTCCTGAAATTCCGCGGCCTGATACCATAGCCCGTCTGTAACCGCATGCGCACCATGTCGTTGAATTGGAACGGCCCCACAGCGGCAACGGTTTGCAGATCAATAGTAGCCCTTCATCGCGCCACCGAAGGAGGGTGGCGAAGGATCTGCGGCTACCTTGCGACAACCAAGCTGTCATCCCGAGCGCAGCCGAGGGATCTGCGGTTGCATCTCAGCAAATTCAAAACCAAGCCGTCATCCCGAGCGCAGCCGAGGGATCTGCCGTTGCTTTTCGTCCCGCCGGGATCCACCTCCCATCACACTCCCCGAAAAAACCCTGCCCGGCGGAAAAATCCTGGTCCGGAGGGATGCGGGAACTCCAACCCCCGCATAAAGCCACCAAAACCAACCGGGCTTTAGCTCCTCAAGGCCAGCACTTTCCAACCACCCCGCCGCCAGTAGCCCCGTTCCCGCAATCCTGCGGGTTACCCCTATAACCAAAGGGCCATCCCCTCCCCCTGAAGGGTCATTGCCCCTCCCTGCTCCGTCACGTTATTTTTTGTACATAGGTCCGGATTTTCGCGGATTCGCACCCGCCAGGGGGGTGTCGCAAATGCTTGAATTTTCAATCTGCTTCGCCTTCGTTGCGATGATCCTCACTCCCTTCATCGTGGATGCAAAGCATAAGGCAAAATCCACCGGAGTCGTCACCGGAACGTTTTCCAAAAAACCCCTGCGACCCCCCTTCGACAATCCGCCCAGCCATTCCGCCGGCCCCGTAAAGGTGTTCACCCCCCGCAGAACGTTGGCCCCTGGAAGACCCACGTCGATCGACGCCCGCTGAGCACAGCCTCGCTGCCCCGGCCGGGGTAGGAACAACACCCGGCCAGAGATCATCGGAAGCGCACAGCAGCCAACCCCGAGCGCACCGTAATGTTGAACTTGGAAGATTCGACCGGCTGCAAAGTCGTTTACACCGGGATTCCAGGTGGTCACGGAAATTACCATAAACTATTGATTTTATTGGTCAGGGACAGAGGATTTGAACCTGGGGACCGTTGCCCCGAACCAGGTCAAAGCATTTATTGAGATTTATTGAAAATGATCGAAATAAAGTGCTTTTGATTGAATGGCTTAGCGCTATGCGGACTCCAGCCGTTGCCGCCTCACCCTCCATGGCTATAGTCCGTTCTTGCCTGCTTCAGCAGCGGAGTATCCGCGTCGGCATCCCTCCAGAGTTCAAAGAACTTCGCATACTCCTGCCGGCTCTCGTCTTTCTTGCTTTGCGCCGCATACGCACGGGCCAGCCCCAGATGTGCGAGGTTGTAAAGCGGTGAACTGGCATCGGTCCCCGGAGCCGCGGCCAGGATCGCCTTGAACTCACCGGCTGCCAGGTCGGCTCTACCCGCCTGCATGTAAGCTGTGCCTCTCTCCGTGAGAACGCGGTAGTCCCTCTGCCCATACAGCCGCGCCGGTTCCAACGCGGCCACCGCCTCCGCCGGTTTCCGCCGGAACAGCGCCAGCGCTGCACGAAGCCGCGGAAGATAGCAGGTAGACAGCAACGTATCCGACGTCTGGTCCTTGTGCGCTGCCAGAAATCGTTCTGCATAGCTCATGTCTCCCAGCTCGGCGCGCAGCAATGCGAGGTCGGGCGCATCCGGATAAGCTTTCGCGATACGCGCCATAGTGCCACGCGCTGCTCCGCTCATGCCAAGGTCGTACTGCGCCTGCGCTTGATCGATCAGGATGCTGTCTGCCGTTTCACCCAGATTCTCTCGCTCGGCCGTCTCGCGCGAACTTTCAAAAGACGCATCTGCTTGCCGGATCTTTCCCACCGAAGCTTCGCTCTTGGCCCGCTCATACAGAAAGAACCAGCCTCCGTGCGCTTCGCCCCACTTTGTTTCGCGCTCCACCGCCTCTCGATCGTGCGAGTCGAGCGCCACATCGAAAAGAAAAGCATGGATCGCGTCGGAGTCCAACCCTCTGCGCGCTGCCTCCTCACCCAATCGCTGCGCATCCTTGTATCGACCGGCAATCTTGTACGCACGGATCAGGACGTTGTAGATATTGCCCCGATTCTGCTCCATGTGCAGAGCATGTTCGCCCGCAACAATCGCTTCATTGGGCTCATCGAGCTCGTTGTAAGCGTTGGCAAGGTTCTGCCAGGGCACCCAATCCTGCGGATAAGTCGCCGTCCACAGTTGATAGGTCTTGATGCCTTGCGGCAGGTCGTTAATCCCATACGAGTAGTAGTGCGATTGAATGGTCAGTTTCTCGCGAGCGTTGACATGACTGCTAAGATCGAAGGCCTTCTTGAGGTACTGAGCTGCAAGAACGTATTCGCTTGAGTTGTAATACTGTGCCCCCATCGCGCCAAAAGCCATGGCAAACTGTGGATCGAGCTCCACAGCCCGCTGATAAAAGGGCAGTATGTCGGGTACCTCCTTTCCCAACGCTTCCATGTGCTGCCCAATGGAATACGCCTTCAATGCTTCGAGCGACGGCGTCGTAGCCTCCTGGATGGGCACTTCAAAATCCGCAACAGAGGTCGCCGACTCTCCCAGTTTTTTCCGAACTCTTTCCGCCACGCTGTCCAGAGCACCCAGGATGTCATCCTTCGTCCCGGCTTCAGCCTTGGCTCCCGCCAGCTTTTTGGCAGAGTTGCAATCGGTCGCCTCCAGGGTAAGAAGGTAATTACTCCCCACACTCGAAATATTGCCCGTGAGAACAACCTGGCGACCGGTGCGCACGCATATATCGAGAGCAACGGCCGCAGTAATGGCATCATCGCTCCTGCGGCCCATTAGCTCCAGCGTTTTCACGCCCTCCCGCTCGCTCATCACATCGAGATACGGCGACTGGCCGAGATCGATCTCCAGCGCCCTCCGCAGCGTGCGGTCAAACGTCAGATCGCCGGTTGAATTCTCAAAATCCGCGACAACAACCTTATGCAACTGCAAAGGCGTTGCGTGGCGCTTCCATTCATAAGCACCCGCGCAAACCAGCAACACGATCACCGCAATTAAGGCTGAAAACCAACCGCTTGTCAGCCTCGGGCTCCGCTCCTCGGTTACGGCCGTGGTGGTGAGCGTGCGCTGCCGCAGCATAAATCCGCTGCCCGTAGCGCCGATTCCCCCGCCCGATTCCAGGGCTACTTCCGGCTGACCCACCCGGCTGACCGGCTCAATGAACTGATAGCCACGTCCCGGCACTGTGGTAATAAAGCTGCTCGCCCCCGGCCGTTCCTCCAGCGCCTTCCTCAGGGCTGAAACGCTCTGGGTCAGGTTGTTCTCATCCACATTGGCGTCCGGCCAAACGTTCTTGAGCAGTTCTTCCTTGGTCACCACCCGCCCGGGGTTCTGGACAAGGTAAAGCAGCACATCGAACGACCGCCGGTTGAGCGCAACGGCGCNNTGGTCACGGACTTTCACTGGTCATTTGCATGACCCCTCGGCACAATCGCCACCAGTGAATAGGAGAAGCCTGTTGAATCGACTTTACCAATGGTTGCATGAATGGGCAACCTCCATGCGCTCCAGCGGTTCGACCCGCAGCCGCCAGGGCACCCTTCGCACCGAAGTCACTGTGCAACAGCACGAACACGCCCTGTTCATTTACGGCAACGGTCCGCCGGATGGAACTTCGTGTCCGCTGTGCGGGCAATCGCTCCCACCTGCCGTCCCGGAGCAGCGGCCATCCCCATTTGAATCGAGCCGGTCACTGCCGGCGATTCGACCACCTCAACCTCGCGCTACACGGAGGCATCCATGATCACATGCAAACTTGCAGCAACAACCGCGCTTCTCCTGCTCCATCCCCTTGTCTGGGCCGATGCCAGCTACCAGTCCTCCACCCAGATGACCGGCGGCTCCCTCGTCAACACGCTCACGTCCTCCCCCTTTGCGCCGGCCTCGGTCAAGACCATGCTTGAACCCACCATCACGATCACCGCTGTGCATGGCAACCAGAAGGTCGTCACCTCGAAGGAACGCACCGAGATTTACGACATTGACAAGCAGACCGTAACGAGCATCGACAACACCAAAAAGACCTACACCGTGATGACGTTCGACCAGATGCGCCAGATGATGAAGGACATGCCGCAGAAGATGGCGGAGATGCAGGCCAGGATGAAACAGGCGCCAGCCCAGAACAAGCCGCAGCCTGCCGCGAACTTCAAGACCAGCTTCGACACACAGGTCAACAACCCCGGCGTCAGCAAAGTGGTCAATGGTCTGAACGCGCAGGAGTGGATCATTACCCTCACCACTAAAGTCACCAGCGCGAACCCCGCGCCCAACGATCCCCTCACCTCCATCACCTACGTCACTACCACCGACCTCTGGATCGCGCCCGAGCCGCCTGAGATGCAGGAGGTCGAGGACTTCGATGTTCGCATGTACACCAAACTCTCCCAGGGCTTGGACATGCAGGCCCTCACCGAGCAGATGAAGACCGCCGGTGCTAACGCCGGCATGGGAATGATGTTCGCCAACCAGCCCGGGGCCTCTGACGCGATGGCCGAGATGAACAAGGAGATCGCCAAGATCAAGGGCATCCGCATCCTCGAGGTCACCAGCATGAGCGGCACGGGACTTCCAATCATGCCCGGCGCCGCACCCGCGACTTCCGCAGCAACGCCTTCTGGCGGTACGGTCGCCGGTCAGGTTGCGACCGACACCGCCACGCAGACCGCGGCGGGCGAGTCGGGCAAGTTGGGCGTCTTTGGCGGCGCACTTACCAACTCCGCGCTCAGTGCCTTCCGCCGCAAGAAGAGCACGCCGCCCCCGGCCGCCGCTCCAACTCCGGCGCCCGTTGCCGATGCTTCAGGCGCCACGCCCGCAGCCTCCTCGAACACCTTGATGACCACTACTACGCAAAAGACCAACTTCTCCCGCGAACCGGTGCCTGCATCTGCATTCCTGATTCCTACGGGTTACAAGCAGGTGCAGTCGCCCAACGGCATGTTCTAAAGTCGCGTCTCTCTTTCTGGTATGTCGACACGTTCCAGTTCACGAACAATATGGGCCATCTTCAACAACTTCAATCGGAGTCCCTGAATGGCACGCTTTACTGTTCTTTCCCTCGTCCTGGTGAGCCTGCTGTTCACGCCTCACCGCGCCCTGGCCGCGCCCATCAGGGCCTGCGACTTCATGACGGTGCAAACCGCGTCCTCCGTGTTTGGGGCAGCAGTCAGTGCTGGCCGGGAAGAAGGTCTCGACATGGGCGCTCAACGGTGCGTCTTCGATCAGATCAACTCAACTTCGCCGGGCAAAATTTCCCTCACCATCTCCGACGCAAACACAATGGCCACCGCGCTACACGGCACCCGAGCCGACCTCATTCGCTTCCTCAAACGATCGGAGGCAGTCACGTCGGAAACCATACCGTCCCTGGGCGAATGGAACTCCTGCATGTGTAGCGGCTCGACGGAGAACACGCTCGCCGTGATCTACCGCGGCAAAGTGTTGTTTCTCGTCTCCAGTGGATCGCAGAACCCTCATCTCAAGGCCGCTCTCATTCGTGCGATGCGCCAGACCATGCAGAAACTCTAGCCTGCGGCGGGTCCGTTGCGACCGCGCACTTCCCCTTATCCAGCCTCTCCAACCTTGAATCGAGGTCTACTCCAATGACACGTCTCAGCATTGTTTCCGCCGTCTTCACCAGCCTACTTTTCTCGCACATTGCCGTGGCCGCGCCGGTCAAGGCCTGCAGCTACATGACGCCACAGACAGCCTCCGCAGCCTTAGGTTCCCCCGTCGGCACCGGCGAGGAGCAGACCCTGACTATGGCCGGCGAGCAGTGTGTCTTCAGCCATGAGGATCCAGCGGCGCCGGGCGAGATCACCTTCGGGGTGGG
>PLSH01000100.1:0-4406 GCA_003165095.1 Acidobacteriaceae bacterium | reverse complement strand
CGGCAAGGTGCTAACTCTCGGTACCAGTGGAGCGAAGAACCCTAACCTTAAAACCGCCCTGGTCCAGACCATGCGCCAGATCATGCAGAAGTTCTAGCCAGCACGCCCAGTAATTCCAACGATGTCTCGAGGAAATACCATGTGGTTACCACGTCCTGCCGCTCGCAAGATAATTGCTATGCGTCTACTGATTCTTTGCCTCGCTGGCCTGCCTCCAGCAGGATGCAAGCGCTCGGCGCCAGCATCGTCCTCCAACGCTCCCTTGACCTCGTCGCCATCGCCATCGCCGAGCGGTGCGACGTCGAGCGGCAGCCCGGCAACCTCAACCACCGGCGACCAGCCCGGAAGCCTCGCTGACAGGCTGAATGCCGTGCAGGCTGCAGCTGCACAGGCTGCATCCGGACACAGCGGTGACAAAAATACTCCCGCGGAAACCCCGCTTCCAGACTGGAAGGCTGCCCCGGCGACCAAGTCAGCCATGGTGATCCCCCTCGAAGAGGGGCTGATCGTCGATTCGACCATCTCGTCACCCATTGGGGACATGGAGAACCTCCTCATCGTCTCCGGCGTCAATGCAACCACGGTCACCGATCTCTGGGACGATGAGGTGCCCCCCAAGACACCCGGAGGCTACCCGAAAGATTTGAACAGCCCTCCCTTGGTAACTGGAAAGGGAACGGTCGTTCTCGATGTTGCCGATCTCGCATCGTCGAATCATCTGGTGCCCTTTTACGGGATTAACCAAACAGTGCATCGTCCCGGCACCCTGACCCATGGCGTTTCTACGGAAACATTCAACCAGTTGCGCTCTGGAAAGCCGGTAGAGCTGCAGATCGTGACCACTCTTGACGAGATGATGTCCGCCGCCTTGAGCCTTAAACCCCTGCCAGCTGTGTCGCAATGGCACGGTGTCTCTGTCTATTCGTGCAACCTGCAGCGCGTTGAGGCTCCCGACATAGCTGTTCCGGTACTGGTCAACAATGAGCCTGTCGAGTTGCCGGCTGTCCATGTCAAATGCGTCCTGGACACCGGTAAGGAAAACCACTTTTACATCCTGGATCAACCATCCAATCCCATCTTTCTCTACAGCCGAACTGGCACACTCAACAATATCAAGCAGACCATCAAGATCGCCTTCGACACAGCATCCAAACCGCCCGGTGATAGCAACCATGCCGGAGGCGGTGGCGGCAGCGCCATGGAACGCAAGCTCGCCGACAAGGAGCCTGTCGAGATCTACGGCATCTACTTCGACTTCAACAGCGCCTTCATCAAGCCGGAGTCAGAGGCAGTGCTGAAGCAGATCTCCGACGTGATGCACAAAAATCCCACCTGGAAGCTCAGCGTCTCCGGACACACCGACAACATCGGTGGCGACGACTCCAACCTCAAGCTATCGCAGGCCCGCGCGGCGGCGGTGAAGGCCGCGCTGGTGAAGGAATACAAGATCGACCCGAACCGGCTGACAACCGGCGGCTACGGCGCATCGCAACCGATCGCGGACAACACCAAGGTCGAAGGTCGCGCACGCAACCGGCGCGTCGTGCTGCAACGCCAGTAACCGCAACCTTTAACACAGGACCGCACTGACGGTCGAAAGGATGTTCCGATGCCCAATGGACGCATGCACACAGTAGTCAGAACACTGGGAGTGGGGTGCCTCGCCATCTCCCTGGTCGGCGCAACCAGTTGCAAGAAGAAATCGCCGCCACCACCACCCGCGCCGGCGGCGGCCGACGCCGGTTCGATCTCGCGGTTGAGCGACGCCGTCAACGTAAAGCCCCAGGCGCGAAAGATCGCGAACGGCGAGAACGTGTCCATTGACGGTGGAGGCGAGAGCTACGCTCATGTCACCTACAATCCCCGGGTGAAGACTTTCGAGGAAGCCGAAGTGCGTTCCTCGCTGATGGGAATCAGCAGCGATGGCCACGGTTGGGTCTTTCAGAATGCGCCGGCCAGTATCCGTGCGCTGAAGGCCGGAGATATCTTCATGGTCAGGAACCAACTGGCCGTGAAGGTCATTGGGGTGGTCACGCAGGGCGACAAGACGCTGGTCGCGACCGGCGAGGCTTCGCTCCGCGACCTGGTCCAATCGGGCAATATCAAACTCGACGCGCCGATTCGTTTCCATGGGCCGAAGAACACGGCCAGTAAGACGCTGCGTTCCCCCAGTTTGTTTGACCTCATTGTGCCAACGGTCTATGCAGCGCAGGATGGTGGTCTGGAGGGACCCAATGGCGCTGCCGCGCGCGCCGCCGGCACCGGCGATGCGGCAAAACAGATAGCCGGCAACGCGTATGACTACTTCACCTCCGGATGGACCATCACCAAGTGGGACGTCACGCCGGGCGATGGGCAGGCCAACTTCGATCTGGTCATGGCCAAGAGCCAGGGTGGGTTTGTGGCCATGATCGCCATGAAGGGCTGGATTGGAAACTTCGATGTCGCATCCAACCTGCAGTTCAACACCAGCGCCCCGCAACAGCTCTACCAGGGCATCAAGGATTCAAAGGGCAGCATTCAGTTCGACTGGGAGATCGGCAGGTCGTCCGGCGGTGTCTGGTCCACCCAGGACCGAGTCAAGCTCCCCGCCGGTCTAAGCGTGCCTCTGGCTCCCCTGCTGGGCGGAATGCCGCTTACCCTCGACATCTCTGCCGCCCTGCAGATCCATCCCGTGCTCACCGGCAACAGCGAGTACAGTCGGGGCGGCTTCTCCATCTCCTGGGGCGGCGGCGGCAACTTTCAAACCACCAGCTCCGGCAGCGTGACTGACGGCGATACCATCAGCACCGCATTTCAACTCACCGCGGACCAGAGCATCTCGGCCATCGCGCCCAATGCCATGGTCATCTCCTACTGCGCGCCTCGCATCGAGCTTCGCCTCGATGTCCTGGGCAACCTCTCCAACGAGGTGTCGGACTTCGCGGGCAGCATCGACAAGATCGCCAGCACCCTGGAGAGCTTGCTTCCTCAATCCGCGCAGGACATGATCGCCAACTCCTGGATGTCCAAAATGACAGCAAGCAACGTGCTGTCTTCAAACGCGGATGTCTACATTCAGTTCATCGCTACCGAAGGCTCGACCCACGCCGCCAATGTCACAGCTGTACCCTGCTCCAAACAGGAGATTAAGTTCGACGTGGATGCCGGTACCGCAGCGCAGTTCTTCGGATTGACCAATGGCGCAAGTTCGTCGGTCAGCCTGTTTACCAAGACCTACACCCGCTGGCTACCCGACAGCTCCTTCTGCAGGGGAGTCTGAGACCCTGGTTCCATATCGGTCGCTCGATTGCACCGGCAAGCCACCTTGGATTGCTGCAAGCGTGGCTCACCGCTCCGGTTCGCGTTGATCTGGCCTCAAACGGCTTTCAATCCGGGTCGGTTCGCGATTTACTCATTGCCGGCAGATAGACGCTTGATTTTGGATTCGAGATCCGGAATGTAGCTTGACTGTGCACCAGGCTCCAGACGCTGAGCGATCTGGATGGCTGCTTGCCATGCTGTCTCGGCCATCTGTTTGTCGCCTGCTGCTGCGGCGTCACCCAGCGCTGCCTGGGTAAAGAGGTTGTCGGGCGCGGTGACGACAGCTTCACGCGCCAGGACGAGCGCTGGCCCTGATTGTCCCTTCGCGAGTAGCGCTTGAGTCTGCTGCGCACTTGCGAGTGCTGAGATCTCAGGTACGGCGAGGGTCCCCTGGTAGACGAACACGGAGTCGTCAATCGTCAGATCGGGATGCCGCGATTGAAACGATCTGTAGGGATTGAGTTGGCCGCTGGGCCATTCGCACCCACTGAGGTCTCCGGCGCTGATCAGAACGGTTCCGGTAATAGAAGGAGGAATGAGTCCCACGCCGCCGAACCACTGCGTGTCTGCGGTGGGGAGGGGGAGTATGTCTACCATCGTTTGACTGCGCCAAGCGTGTCCGCAATCCCTTCGCAGGCGCAGACAGGGTCTGCGCCGACAAGCGGTACCGTATGGGCGGCGCGCAACAGCGGCACCACAGCGTATCTCGATTCGATCTTCGGGACTAGCGACGGCAAGCATCTGTGGGTCGTTGGCGGGAGCGGCACAATTCTGGAGTCGGACGACCGGGGCGCGAGCTGGACGGCGCGCAGCAGCGGTACCAGCGAGTTCCTTCAATCGATCTTCGGGACCAACGACGGCCAGCATCTGTGGGTCGTCGGCGATTCCGGCACGATCCTGGAGTCGGATGACGGTGGCACAAGGTGGACGGCGCGCAAGAGCGGCACCACAAATAACCTTGTTTCGGTATTCGGGACCAGCGACGGCAGGCGGTTGTGGGCCGTCGGCACCGAGGGCACGATTGTGGAGTCGGCCGACGGCGGCGCAAGGTGGACGGCGCGCAAGAGCGGCACCACAAATACTCTTTTCTCGATCTTCGGGAC
>PLSH01000176.1 GCA_003165095.1 Acidobacteriaceae bacterium | reverse complement strand
AAGGGTGGGAAATCACAACCCTCAATCAGCCTCTCTCAATTCACCACCACCCCGTTCGGAACCGCGCTTCACGCAAAATGAAACGCGGCCTCTGCCCACACCACCGCTTCGGCATAGTGGTGGAGCAGCTCACTTGGATTCAGGCCATAAGCCTCGGCGATCGAATCGCTTGCGGCCCAGTCGCCGTGTTCGTGGCATATCAGCCACTCCAGCAACCGCCGCTCGGGGATGCCGGCTCCCATCAGCGCCAGGCAAATCTCCTCGCGCAAGGGCAGCAGCGGTGTCAGCTTTTCCATCGGCTGGCGCAGCATGGCGGGAAGCAGGCTGAGCAGTCCCAACAGGTACTGTTCCGTCGGTTTCAGTTGGCACATCTCCGCTGCCAGCTCGCAAAATCGCGCCCGCACAAACGCCATGCGCAGCAGTTCCACCGGCTGGCCGGCGTTCAGTTCGCTGGTAATGGCCAGCGTGGCAATGCGTCGAAATCCGTCTTCGCCCACCGCAATCAGCGCCGCCTCAACCGAGCGCACCTCCTGGCGCAGAGCGCAGACCGGCGAGTTGATCAGGCGCAGCAGCCGGTACGTCAACGAAGCGTCGCGCTTCACCAGCCCCGCCAGCGCGTGCAGATCGATCGAGTCTTCCCTCAGCAATCGCAGAATCTCGATGTGCGAAAGCCGGTTCACGGGCACCTTCCGGTTTTCAATGATCTGCGGCCGGCAGAAATAGTAGCCCTGAATCAGCGTGAAACCTTCCGCGCACGCCTGCCCGTAGTCTTCCGGTGTTTCAATCTTCTCGGCAACCAGCGCCACGGCGGCGCCGCGCAGACGTCCCAGCAGCTCCAGCCGTTCTTTCGGGCCGGAAATCGTGAAGTCCACTTTGATATAGTCGGCCAGCTCCACCAGCGGCTCGAGTCCCGGCTTCCACCTGAAATCGTCCAGCGCCAGGCGGAATCCCGCCGCCTTCAGCCTCCGGCAGGCATCCACAAGTTCGTTCGTCGGCTCCAGGCTCTCCAGTATCTCCAGCACGAACATGCTCGGCGCCAGAACATCCACCAGGTTGCCGGTGAGCGCCTCCCGCGTGCAGTTCACAAAGGCGGTAAGGCCGCCGGTAAGCCTCTCCAGGCCAAAGATCACTGTATTGTCGAGCATCGTGCGGGTGGCCAGGTCGCCGTCGCCTCGAAAGGACGCTTCCGGTCCGTTCCTGAAAAGCAGTTCGTAGCCGTGTACCCGGCCGCGCAAATCCAGGATCGGCTGCCGCGCCACGTAGCGCACTCCATCCGCTGTCTGGGGCTGGATCGTTCTGAGACACTCGCACGGTGTCGCCTGCGTTGCCATCCTGCACACTCCCATAGCGTCTATCGGTCGAATGCGGGCAAAACTTGATCGACGGCTAACCAAAATGGCTAACGTGCTTGCAACCCGTCGTTTGGCCGGCTGTACGCCGCGGCCGGCATCATCCCATGAACATTCCGCCGTTCACGTCCAGCACGTGTCCGGTGATGTAAGCCGCCGCATCCGAAGCCAGAAACGCGACCGACTGCGCAATCTCCAAATCCGTCCCCGGCCGGCCCAGCGGGATTTGAGCCATCATCGCCGCCCGTTGCTTTTCGTCCAGCACCGCCGTCATCGGCGTCTCAATATAGCCCGGAGCCACCGCGTTCACCGTGATGCCCCGCGACGCAACCTCGCGCGCCATCGACCGCGTCAACCCGATCAACCCGGCCTTTGAGGCTGCGTAGTTCACCTGGCCCGCCTGGCCCGTCCGTCCCACCACGCTCGATATATTGATGATCCGCCCCCAGCGGTTTTTCAGCATAGGGCGCAGCAAAGCCTGGGTCAGCAAAAACGCGCCGGTCAGGTTGGTGCCCAGCACATCGTCCCAATCCGCCCGCTTCATCGCCATCATCAGCCCGTCGCGCGTGATCCCGGCGTTGTTCACCAGGATCTCGACCTTGCCGAAGCGCTCCAGCACCGCCTTCGCCCCGGCCTTGATTGACTCTTCGCTGGCAATATCCAATGGAATCGCCGTCGCCTGGCCGCCAGCCCCCACAATCTCCGCCACTGCCTCAGCCAGCTTGATCTCGTTCCGCGCCGCCAACACCACCGTCGCCCCGGTCCGTGCCAACTCCAGCGCGCAAGCCCGCCCGATTCCCTGCGATGCCCCCGTCACCAGCGCAATCCGTCCCTGCAGATTACTCATAATTCGTTCCCCGACCCGCGCAAAACACCGCGCCCTTCCGCTGCTCATTATAAGAGCGCGCAATCACGTCTTTACCACGCACTGTGCCGAAAGGTCTCAGCGGACCCAACCGCGAGCCCAAAACAAAGAAGGCAAAATCCAAGGGTAGAAGGGCGACCCCTATTTCCTGATCCCTGCGGTCACACCGAAGGCGCCGCCGCTACAGTGATCGGCCGCCCCGCCAGCGCCGGCCGCACCAGCTCCCTGGGCCAGATGTACACCCCCAGCCGCCGCGAGTAGTGCAATACGGGCTCCATGTTGGGCAGATCGATACCAATTGCCGAGGCCAGGTCGTTGCGCTCAATCTCGGCTTCGGCCTCTTCGAGCGGCCACGGAACGTAATGGAGATTTGCCCGGATCGGCTGCCCCGCACGGCTCGAGCTGAACAGGCACGAGCGCTCGGTGAGAAAGTACTCGAGCGATCCTGTGCGATAGTCCGCCGTCCGGCGCGTCGGGCCCAGGCCACGGTAGCACGCCTTGAATATGACCTGACGGTCGGAAAATCGTCTCCGGCTGTAAAACGCAAACTCCCGCTCAGACCGTTGCTCGAAGCGCATCTCCGCCCAGTGGTAGGGCAGGTGATAAACGCTGCGCGCCAGGGCGATCGCAACCAGGTTGCCGGCATCCAGCGAAAAACAATAGATTCCGGGCGTTCCGGTAATTCGGTCGCGGACGTAGGTTCGCAGATTCAGATCGGGGTAGCCGCGCATGCCTATAATCGGTGGCACACCCCGAATCCTGATCCGGTCCAGCCAGAACGGCACCACTCCCAGCCACGCCGACCCCTGGTACGTATCTACTTCAAGCCAGTCGGGCAAAAGCGCAGACATCTTGGCCACCGGAATCGGCCAATGCACAAAAAGCAAATCGCTCCACCGCTGGGTGATCGACCAACTGCCCGAAGGCAACGGGCGCGGTTTATACGAATTTCGTATCAGAAATTCCTGCATGGTCCACTCTCGCCTGCCCCAGGGCTGCGCTCTTTCGGCGATGTGCCCGGAGGGAACCGGATAGCGCAATACCCACCAAAATACTGCGCCGCGCTCCCATGCCGTATTCTGGTCGCGAGACCTCTTTAATGTCCAGCGAAACTTTTCTCCCTCCCGGCGCACGCAATCAAACTGAAGTCTTCGCCGTCCACGGCGCCGACCCCGAGGTTCTGGCCTTCGCCATGGCCAAGTACTCCCGCTCGGCCCTGTCCATGCGCGAGTCGCTCACTGAAATCAGCGCACAGCGCGCCGAGCAGTTCCTCAACACTTTCTACTTCCAGTACGGCCACCGCTCCATTGCCGACCTCGCTCACATCGCCTTCGCCGTCGAGCGCCTCAGCCTGCTGGCCGCGATCACCCTCGTCGACGAACAGCGCTGGGACGGCCAGGAACGCTCCACGCGCTACCAGAACTTCCTGAAATCCGGCTGGTTCTTTCCGGATTTCCAAGAAGATTCCGCTTCGGCTCACCTTTATTCCGACACCATCGATAAGCTCTTTGCCGCCTACCAGCGCACCACCACCGCCGTCCATGACGCCCTGCGCCGCCGCGTCGACCGTCCCGAATCCCTCAAGCCCGAAGCCTACGAACGCACTCTCAAAGCCCGCGCCTTCGACGTTGCCCGCTACCTGCTCCCTCTGGCCACCAACACCTCGCTCGGCCAGATTGTGAGCGCCCGCACCCTCGAAACCCAGGTTTCCCGCCTGCTCTCCCACCCCGCCGCGGAAGTGAGAGACCTGGGCGTCAAGCTGCGCGAAGCCGCCACCGGCCCCGCCTGGAACATCAACGCCCAATCCGCCGCGGCCTTCATCGAAAAACTCGCCGCTCTCGATTCAGAGACAGGTGCAGCCCTCGCCGCCGAAGCCGCCGGTCTTTTCACTCGCGAAGTCCGCACCGCCCCTACCCTCGTCAAATACGCCCAGCCCAACCAGTACGAAACCCAAACCCGCGCCGAGCTCTCTCAGGCCTCCGTTGAGCTTCTGGGAAAACATCCCATTGCAGATGCGCCGCTCGTCGATTTGGTCGAACGCACTGAATCCCTCGAAGTCGAACTTGCCGCCACGCTCCTCTACTCGGCCAGCCACCACCCCTACCGGCAGATTCGCGATTTGGTGGCCGCGCTGCCCGAAGCCCGCGTCACCGAGATCATTGATCTCGGCCTGCGCCACCGCGGCAAGCACGACGAAGCCCTCCGCGCCTTCCACGCCGGGGCCGCGCTGCGCTTTGACATCCTGATGGACATCGGCGGCTTTCGCGACATGCACCGCCATCGCCGCTGTACCCAGATCATCCAGCCCTTCACCACCCTCCACGGCTACGAAACCCCAACCTCCGGCGACCTCGGCTCTGAAGACGAAAACGGCTACATCGACATCCTCATTGAGGCCTACTGCCGGGCCGATTTCCAATCCGCCATCGAACAGGCTCACGCCGCCAGCGCCCAGATCGCCTCGGGCCAGGCCCCTGAGGCAGCCCAATCGGCGCTCTACCTGCTGCCACTCGCCACCCGCGTCCGCAGCCTCTTCAAAATGGACTTCGCGGAAGCCCAATACATCTCTGAACTGCGCTCCGCTCCTGCCGGCCACTTCAGCTACCGCCGCGTAGCCTGGGAGATGTACCTGGCCCTCGAACGCCAGCACCCCACCCTCGCCCGCCACATCCGCGTAACCGACTTTACAAAGCCCATCGACATCCTCCAGCGATAAGCGCAGGCCACTCAGGCGGGCGGATTGCGACGCTGGGCGTCTTTCCACCCGCCCCTGTGAGAAAATTAGATTTTGCACACCCAGTCCAAGTTTCGCTTGCTCGTGGTCCGGCTGGGCGCCATGGGCGACATCCTGCACGCCCTCCCGGCAGTCACCGCGTTGCGCCTTGCCCATCCCAACTGGGTGATCGACTGGGTCGTCGAACCCCGCTGGAGCGCCCTGCTTGCCGCGCCCGGCGCGTCCGAGCGCGGCCCATCCATGCCCCTCGTCGACCACCTTCACCTCGCGCCCACCAGGGATTGGCGACGCCACCCGCTGCGCTCTGAGACCCTCCAGGCCATCAGGACTCTGCGCAGCCGGCTCCGCGCCGGCTCCTACGACGCAGTCATCGACCTGCAGGGCGCCATCCGTTCAGCTGTATTGGGCCGGATGGCAGGCGCCCGGCGTCTCATCGGCGAGTCCGAGCCGCGGGAGCGTGCCGCGCGCTGGCTCTTTACCGACCGCGTCGTCACCAGCGGCGCGCATGTCATCGAGCAGGACATCGAATTGGCCTCTCAGATCGCCGGCGACGAGCTTGCCCACCTCCCGCCGCTGCTCCCCGTCGATCGCACCGCCGAAATCTGGTGCGATCAACTGCTCGCATCCACCGGAGCCCGGCCCGTCGCGCTCATCATTCCCGGAGCCGGCTGGGGCGCCAAGCGCTGGCCCGTCGATCGCTATGCCGCCGTGGCCCGCGGCCTCAGCCAGCGCGGATACCGCGTCCTCGTCAATGCCGGTCCCGGCGAAGAGCCGCTTGCCGATGCAATTGTGAAGGGTACCGCCGGCGCGGCCATTCCGCTCGCCACTTCCCTCGAACAGCTCCTCGCCCTCACCCGCCGCATCGCCCTCTGCGTCGCCGGAGACACCGGACCCTTGCACCTGGCCTGCGCGCTCGGCCGTCCCGTCGTCGGCATCTATGGCCCCACCGATCCCAGCCGCAATGGCCCTTATGGCACGTGCTACCGCGTGCTGCGCAATCCGCAGAGCCGCCGCGACCACACCCGCTACGACGCACCCGAGGCCGGTTTGCTCACCATTACCCCTGAAGACGTCTTGCGCACCGCCGCCGAGCTGGTCGATTGCGCGCCAATGAGCCGGGAAATCGGCGATGACGAGGCGGAATGACCCAGTACTCCACTCCTCCAAATCCCAGCCCTGCAATGGAGCGGTGGCAGCGCATCGCGCGCCGCATTCGCGTGCCGCTCGGCTTTCTCACAGCTGCCCTTTATCTGTTTGAATTGATTCGGAACGCGCCTCGGCCCTCCGCCATTGCCTGGAGCCTGGTGCTGGTTCTGCCCGGCCTCTGGCTGCGCGGCTACTCCTCCGGCTACGTCAAAAAGAACCGCGAACTAACCACAACCGGCCCTTACGCCCACACCCGCAACCCGCTTTATCTCGGCTCCATGCTCATCGCCGCCGGCTTTGCCGTGGCCCTGCTCAGTTGGCCCGTCGCCGTGGTCCTGGCCGCCGGCTTTGCCGTCATTTACATCCCCGTCATCGCCTCTGAGGAACGCTTTCTCCGCGCTGCATTTCCTCAGTTCGACGCCTATTGCCGCCTGGTTCCGCGCCTGGTTCCGCGTCTCACCCCGGCTCGTCCCCTCGATCAGAAAACCGCCGCGCCCGACGCCATTCCCGACTCCAGCGCTCCGCCGCAGGGCTGTTCCCTGTCCCTTTACCTGAGGCACCGCGAGTACAATGCTGCTATAGGGGCCGCACTAATCTACCTCAGCCTGCTCTTCCTCCGCCCGGCAATGGCAGCCTTCTTCGACTGGGTACGGTGAGCGTTTTCCGCACGGATTCGTTTGTATATGAAGGAGTCACGCCCCACGTTGAACATGCGCGCATTCGCTGCAACCCTATCTTGCGCCCTTGCGCTCGTGGCATCGGCTCCTGGCCAGCAGTCCGGCCCGCTTGCGCCCCCGCGCCCCGGTTTCACATTCCCCCAGAAGCAGACCCTCACCTACTCCGTCGACTGGCGAGTCTTTCCCGCCGGCACCGCTGTCATTCACTTTGAAGCCGACGGCGAACACGAGCGCATCTCCGCATCTGCCGACACCATCGGCGCCATCAACCTTCTCTTTCACGTCAGCGACCGCTTTCAGTCCACCTTCGACCGCGCCAAAGGCTGCACCTCGGAGTTCGATAAGCAGACTGTCGAAGGCCGCCGCCAGATCAACTCGACCCTCCATCTCGAATACGGCCAGGGCAAGTCGATCCTCGACCAGAAGAATCTGGTCACCGGCCAGACCAAGCACCTTGAAACCCCCGTGCAAGGCTGCCTCACCGACCTGCTCACCGGCGTCTTCTACGCCTCGTCCCAGCCCATGGCGCTGGGGCACAACTTCGTTATCCCCGTGGTCGACGCCCAGCGCAGCGTCCCCGTCACCATGAAGCTGGAGGGCCGCGAGGAGATCAAAACCACCCTGGGAACCTTCAAGACCATCCGCGTGCAGCCCACCGCCGACGCCGGCGTGGTTAAGAACCGTGGCGACATCTGGATCTGGTACACCGACGACGAACGCCATTTGCCCGTGCAGATGCGCGCCCGCCTCTTCTGGGGCACCATCACCTTCCGCCTGACCGGCAACGAAAACAAGTAGCTCCCCTGACCCGCGCCAGACCCCTCCCAACACAGCAAAACCAACCCAGTTCAAACCAGATTTCAAGCAAGATCGGCAGAAAAATCCGAATCCGCGCCACCAGGCAAGCCATTCCGCGCGACCGCAGCGCAGGGCAAAGCCACTGCGCCCCGAGTCTTCATAAACTCAGCTTTACGGGTCCCGATCGGATGGGCAACCTATTGAAACCTCAAACGCAGGGAACAGAAATCAGGAGTCAGAGATCGGCGCGCTGGTCCGGCTCGACGCCCGGAGCCATCTCCGGGGCCGGCTCCATGGGCAGTTCATCAGCGGGCAAGTCGTTGGCAGGCAACGCCTCCGCGGATTTTGACCCCGGTTCGTCCAGCCACAACCATACAATCCACCACAAAGTGACGGCGAAAAACACCACAGTATTGGCGTTGATAATCTTGTCCTGCAAATCCCCAATGCGCTGATACTCCGCCTGGCTGTGAGGCGCGGCGGAGCGCTCAATGGCCTGCCAAAGGGCGCGAACGATCAATTGCGCAACCGACATGGTGGAGAGGCCGAGGATGATCTGCTGGGTATGGCTGCGCCATCCGGCGTTGAAGCGCCGCCCGGCAAAGGCCACCAGCATGCACAGTTGGACGGTGAGCACGTCGACGAGCAGGTCGCCCTTCTGGGCCACCAATTGCATCAAGCGCAGATGGGCCAGTGTAGACCCGGCCAGAGCCGTCTTCAACGAAGGCCAGGGTCCCCAAAGGGCCAACACCGCAACGCCGATTCCGGCAACAGCCAGGGCGCCCACAATCCAGGCGATCCGCGATGCGCGCGCAAAGGCCCGTCGCGCCATTTCCACAACCACCAGCAGGGAGACCAGGAAAATGACGTCGGCCAGGGCGAGAAACACCTCGCTGGAGGTGAGGGGCGCCAGCTTATTGAAGAGCAGCCTGTTGGCCACCATGCGGAAAGTTATCAACAAAATACTGGCTGTAAACCAGGGGTAGCGGCGCATGCGGTCGCGCCCGAGCAAAACCACCAGTAGAACGAGGAGGGCCGCAAATGAGAGAGTCCAGAGAATCTCGGCGGCCGAGAAGTTGAAATTAAAGCGCATTTAGACCTTGTCTGGGGCCTGTTCATCGCATTCACAGGCGACCTCATTTAGTTTAACCGCCCAAGGGCGCGCGCCTGCTGCCATAATTTCATTATGCTGGTCCTTGCATCTGCCTCCCCGCGCCGGAGCGAGCTGCTCAAGCAGGCGGGTTTCAAGTTTGAGGTGCACCCCGCCGATATTGCAGAAGATCCGCGGCCAAACGAGGATCCAATCGCTTACGTGACGCGGCTGGCGCGCGAAAAGGCGCAGGCGGTGTTTGCGCGGATAACGGCGGATTCCGCAGGGGGAAGCGATGGTAAGCTCGGCGGCCTGGCGGTTCTGGGGGCCGATACTACCGTCACGCTGGACAACGAGATTCTGGGCAAACCAGAGGACAGCGGGGATGCGGCACGGATGTTGCGCCGGCTCTCAGGGCGCAGCCATCGCGTGGTAACCGGCGTAGCGCTGGTTACGGCGACAGCGGTCGAAGTGGCGGCAGAGGTGACGGCGGTGCAGTTTCTCACGTTGTCCGACGAAGAAATCGACGCTTATGTGGCGACCGGCGAACCCATGGACAAGGCGGGGGCCTACGCCATTCAGGGCCGCGCCGCCAAGTGGATTCCCCGCATCGAAGGCTGCTATTTCAACGTGATGGGCTTGCCATTGGCGCTGGTTTGCGCGTTGCTGGAAGGCTGCACCTGCCGGCAATAGCGGTGAAACGCCCGCCGGATGGCCGCAAATGGCCGCTATTGGCCGGGAACGCCAACTGAGCCGCTGCGTGACCCCCCCTTCTGCATTTCCGGAAAAAACGGGCTTATTTCGCATTTCCGGGTTAGACTTATCGCAGCTAATCCTTAAGGTATCTTTTTATGGCTATTCTCAGGGCTCTGCCCAGTGCAATTCTGCTCGCCTTCCTGTTTTCTCCTGCCCTGCTCAGCGCGCAGTTCCAGGCGCCCACAGATGAAGAGCTGAAGATGACCGCCGACGCCAAAGCGCCGGGAGCGGCGGCTGTCTACCTCAACATCGAGGAGATCGATAACGATCCGCTCCATTACCAGAGCCATTACGAGCGCATCAAGGTGCTCAGTGAGAAGGGCAAGGAGCTGGCCGCGGTTGAATTGCCCTATCTGCGCGGCGGCTGGAAGATCGACGACATCAAGGGCCGTACGATTCATGCCGACGGGACCGTAGTTCCGCTGGTTGGAAAACCTGAGGACCTGCTGAGCGAGAAAAAAGGCAATTTTCAGTTGGGCCGCAAGGTATTCAACCTGCCCAGTGTCGAGGTCGGCAGCATTCTGGAATACCGATATTCGATCCGTTACGACGACGACAGTTTCACTACCCCGGATTGGGCCATTCAGAAGCCGTATTTTGTGCACAAAGCGCATTACCAGTTCACGCCGTTCCCCGCATTCATGCCCGGCGACCACAACGGCGTGAGCAGCAGATACCTGATAGATTCGCGAGGGCGGCCAGTCAACAGCTTGATCTGGTGGACCAATCTGCCCAAGGGGTCCGAACTGAAACAGGATATCGGGGGCCATTACACGGCGGACGTGACGGATATTCCGGCGACTCCGAACGAGGAGTGGATGCCGCCGATTAGTAGCCTCCTCTACAAAGTGAACTTTTATTACATGGCGGCCAGCAATCCGGGCCAATTCTGGATGAGCGAGGCCAAGTTCTGGTCAAAGGACGTGGATCATTTTGCCGAGCCGAACGGGGCCATCCGTGCGGCTGTGAACAGCACCGTTGCGGCCTCCGACAGCGATCTGGACAAGGCGAAGAAGCTGTATGCGGCGGTGCAGGCGCTGGACAATACCGATTATTCGCGAGTGAAGGGAGAATCGGAGCGGAAGGAACTGAAGCTGAAGGAGATCAAGCGGGCCGAGGATACGTGGACGCAGAAGGGCGGAACGAGCGACGACATTGCGCTTCTTTATCTGGCCATGCTGCGCGCCGCGGGGCTCACGGCCTACGCGATGAAGGTGGTGGATCGCGAGAACGGTGTCTTCGACCCGAGTTACATGCGCTTTTCACAGCTCGACGATACGCTGGTGATTCTGAGCACCGGNNAACACAACCACCCGCAACGCCGACATTACGCTGGATGAGCATGGCGGCATAACGGGAACCTTCACCATTGTGATGGCCGGGCAAAGGGCGCTGCGCTGGCGGCAGGCGGCGCTGGAGAACGATTTATCGGAGGTCAAGAAGCAGTACGACCGCGAGTTGGAAGAAATCGTTCCCGATGGCGTGGAAGCGCACATCGATCACTTTCTGGGGATGGACACGCCCGACTCCAACTTGATTGCCATGGTGTACGCAAAGGGGTCGCTGGGCACGGCAACAGCCAAGCGGCTGCTGCTGCCCGGCTTCTTCTTTGAGAGCCGCGGGCAGGTTCCGTTTGTGAACCAGGAGAAGCGGCTGGAGCAGGTGGACATGCACTTTGGCGATCGCGTGACCGACATTGTGACCTATCATCTACCGGCCGGATTCAGCGTGGAAGGGGTACCGCAGGACGACAGGATCGCGTGGGCCGGGCACACGCTTTTCATCACCAAGAGCCAGGCAAAACCTGGGGAAATCATAATTGCCCACTCGGTTGCGCGCGCCTTCGCGCTGGCCAAGCCGGAAGAATACCAGGATCTGCGCGGGTTTTATCAGAAGGTGGCGGCGGCCAACCAGGAGCCATTGGTTCTGACCACGGCCGCGGTGGCGAAGGGCAACTGACAGTCAGCCGCGCGCGGGCGCGGCGAAACGATTTTAGCGATACACTTTGCTGTTTACTTTCAAAGGACATTTTCATGCAGACACGTAAATTCTTGTACGGTGCGGTTTTGGTTGCCATCATGGCATCTCCGGCATTGTTGAGGGCGCAATTTCAGGCGCCCAGCGCTGAAGAACTGAAGATGACCGCCGATCCCAAGGCGCCGGGCGCGGCGGCGGTGATTCTCGAATATCAGGAGTCCGACGACGACAAGGAGGCTTACCAGAACTTCTATGAGCGGATCAAGGTACTCACGGAGAAGGGCAAGGACACGGGCAGAGTCGAACTTCCCTACTGGAAAGGCGCCTATACGGTGGCCAATATCAGGGGGCGGACCATCCACCCGGACGGCACGGTCGTTCCATTAACCGTCAAGCCTGAGGATCTTTTGGAAGTAAAGTCCGGAGATTTCACCGAAAGCCGCAAGGTTTTTACAATGCCGAGCGTCGAAGTCGGCAGCATTTTGGAATTCGCCTATCAATTGCGCTTCAACTCCATGGCAATATGGCGCTCGGGCGAAGAGTGGAGAGTTCAACAGCATTACTTCGTTCATAAGGCACATTACCTGTATGAGCCCGCCGGGTTTAACAATATGGCCTGGTGGCCGCACCTGCCGCCGGAAGCAACCGTCAAGGCAGACGCCCTCGGACATTTCACGCTGGACATTACCGACGTTCCTCCGGTGCCCGACGAAGAGTGGATGCCGCCGATTGACAGCGTCCTTTATCGGGTGCTGTTTTACTACAGCGGCCGGGAGGTGGACGCCAGCGATTTTTGGAGAACGGTCGGCAAGGATTGGTCAAAGGACGTGGATAAGTTTACCGAGCCGACCAAGGCTATCCACGCAGCGGTCGACAGCATTGTCTCACCCAACGACAGCGAACTGGAGAAGGCCAGTAAGCTCTACGCGGCGGTGCAGGCGCTGGACAACACCGATTACTCGCGCGCGAAGAGCGATTCGGAGCGCAGGCAAATGAAGCTCAAAGAAATCACTCGGGCCGAGGATGCCTGGACACAAAAGAGCGGTACGAGCAACGACATTGCTCTCCTCTATCAGTCCATGTTGCGCGCGGCGGGGTTGACGGCCTACGGGATGAAAATCGTGGATCGCAAATACGGCGTCTTCGATCCCAGTTACTTGAGCCTTAGACAGCTGAATATCGCCCTCGTGATTCTGAGCATCGGCGGCAAGGAGATCATTCTCGATCCGGGCGAGAAAATGTGCCCGTTCGGTACCCTGAACTGGAGGCACTCGGAGGCTCGGGGCGTCCGCCAATCGAGTGGCGAAAACAGCCTCATGACCACTCCAGCCCAGGCATTCGCGGACAATTTCACTACTTACAACGCGAATGTCACTGTGGATGAGCATGGCAGCATGACGGGGACATTCAGCATCGTTATGAGCGGCCAGTCTGCGCTTTATTGGCGGCAGCAGGCTCTGCAAAATGATCTATCGGAAGTCAAGAAGGCGTTTGACCACGAGTTGGAAACAATCATCCCAGAGGGGGTGGAAGCGCACCTGGATCAGTTCATGGGAATCGACCATCCCAACGGGAACCTGGTTGCCATGGTCAACGCCAAAGGGACGCTGGGCACGGCAACCGCCAAGCGACTTCTGCTGCCCGGCTTCTTCTTCGAGACGCGATCCACAGTTCCTTTCGTGAACCAGGAAACGCGGCTGGAACCGGTGGACATGCACTACGGCGAACGCATCAACGAAAACGTGACCTACCATTACCCGGATGGATTTACTGTGGAAGGCGCTCCTCAGGACGCGAAGATCGTTTGGCCGGGCCACGCAATCTTCGTCGATAAGAGTACGCCGGACACCGGCCAGATTCTCATTGCGCACTCGGTGGTGCGGGCGTTTGCGCTGGCCAAAGCGGAGGAATACCAGGATCTGCGCGGGTTTTACCAGAAAATTGCAACTGCGAATCAGCAGCAACTGGTGCTGGCCAAGGCTGCGGCGGCAAAGGGTAATTGAGGGGCTCGTCTCGATTGGGCGAGGCGGCCGTGAAGCGCCCGGTTTTTGCATTAGAGTTTTGCTGTTTACAAAAGAAGGTATGACCATGCCGACTCGTAGTTTTCTGCGCGGTGCGGTTTTGTTTGCCGTCACTTTGACCGGTTTTGCGGCGCTGGCCGGCGCGCAGTTTCAGGCGCCTACGGACGAAGAACTCAAGATGACATCCGATCCCAAGGCGCCAGGAGCGGCCGCAGTCTATCTCTACCGCGAAGAAACAACGGACGACGAGCACCAATTCCAGACCTACTATGTGCGTATCAAGGTGCTCACGGAGAAGGGCAAGGATCTGGCTGTCGTGCACATCCCCTACGAGCATGGGGAAGTCAAGGTAACCGATATTATGGGGCGCGTGATTCACTCCGACGGCACCGTAATTCCCCTGACCGCGAAACCCGAGGACCTGGTGGATGTGAAGGCCAAGCATTTCCAGGTGGACACGATGGTTTTCACGCTGCCCAGCGTGGAGGTGGGCAGCATCCTGGAGTACCGGCTCCAGTTTCGTTACAAGGACTACCTGGCATCCACGCCCACCTGGGATATTCAGCAGCCATATTTCGTGCGCAAGGCCCACTATTCGTTTCTTTCACGCGGATTTGGGCTCATGTGGTCCATCACTCCACGTGACAGCAACATCAAGGTTCAAAATGACAAGGGCCGTTATACGGTGGACGTTTCCGATGTTCCGCCGCTTCCAGACGATGACTGGATGCCGCCGCTCAATACCATCCGCCAGCGCGTCGAGTTCTATTACTCGTTCTCTCACGGCGCCAAGGAGTTCTGGGACAGCGTCGGCAAAGTCGATACTGAGTACCTCGGAAAGACCTATCTCAGACCCTCGGATACCCTCAAGAAAGCCGCGGCCGACATGGTTGCTCCGGGCGATACGGATGCGCAGAAGGCGCGAAAAATCTATGCCGCGGTGATGAAGCTGGACAACACCGACTTCAGCCGCGAGAAATCGCAGGCGGAGCGCAAAAAAGAGAAGCTGAAAGATGTTCGCAATGCCGAAGATGTATGGAAGCAGCAAAGCGGCAACGGAAACGAGCTCGCATTGCTCTACGTGGCCCTGGCGCGCGCCGCGGGACTCAAAGCATGGCCAGAGATAGTTGCCGACCGGGGGGTGATTATGTTCGATCCCAACTATTTATACGGCGGGCAGTTGACCGACTACATTGCGATTGTCAGCATTGACGGAAAGAAGACCTATGCCGACCCGGCGCAGAAAGACTGCCCCTTCGGCCTGCTGCTCTGGACGCATACTCTCACCGTCGGAGTGACCTTTCCCGACAGCGGCGCGGTGTTGACACAAACACCAGCCGACACCTATGAGAACAATGTGATTCAGCGCATCGCGAACCTGAGCATTGACGCGCAGGGAAACATCAAGGGAGTTGTCCGCTTCGTCATGACCGGCCTCGAAGCCTTGCGCTGGAGGCAGTTGGCGCTTGAAAACGATCCGGACGAATTGAAGAAGCAGTTCAA
>PLSH01000214.1 GCA_003165095.1 Acidobacteriaceae bacterium | reverse complement strand
CGCGGATTGCTCTATTGGCTGCTCTATCAGAAGCTGTTTCCATACTTCAGGGTCTTCCGGATCTTCCGGTATCTGACCTTTCGCACGGTCTTTGCCAGCTTCACGGCGCTGCTGATCGGCATGTTGATCGGCCCCTATGTGATTGACAAGCTGCGCGAGTTCCAGATTGGCCAGTACGTGCGCGACGACGGCCCGCAGTCCCACCTCAAGAAGGGGGGCACACCCACCATGGGCGGCGTGCTCATCTGCATCTCGATCCTCGTTCCCACGCTGCTCTGGGCCGATCTGTCGAACCCCTACGTCTGGGTGGTCATGCTCTCCACGCTTGCCTTCGGCTGCATTGGCTTTGCCGACGACTACATCAAGGTCGTCCAAAAGCGCAGCCTTGGCCTTACCGCGCGCGCCAAGCTTTTCTGGCAGGGAGTCGCCAGCACCGCCGTTGCCGTCGCCCTCATCGTTCTCGACCAGTTCGGGTACTTCTCCACGCGCCTCACCGTGCCCTTCATCAAGAGCTGGCGTCCCGACCTGCAATGGCACCTGTGGCCCGCCACCATCCCGCATCTCGCCTGGATCGCCTTCATCCCCTTCGTCATCTTCATCATTCTCGTGCTCACGCTCTCTTCCAACGCCGTTAACCTGACCGACGGCCTGGACGGCCTGGCCATCGGCTGCACTATCATTGCCGCCGGCGCCCTGGCCGTACTCACCTACGTCAGCGGCCACGTTGTCTTTGCCGACTACCTCGAGTTGCAGCGCATGCCCATGGTTGGCGAACTCACCGTCTTTTGCGGCTCCATGGTCGGCGCGTCCATCGGTTTCCTCTGGTACAACGCGCACCCCGCCGAGGTCTTCATGGGCGACGTGGGTTCGCTCGCTCTGGGCGGCGCCATCGGGACGGTTGCCATCGTCATCCGCCAGGAACTGCTGCTGCCGTTTATCGGCGGCATCTTCGTTCTCGAAACGCTTTCGGTGATTCTTCAGGTGGGCAGCTACAAGCTGCGCAAGAAGCGCATCTTCAAGATGGCGCCCCTGCATCATCACTTCGAACAGCTGGGCTGGAGCGAATCCAAAATCATCGTCCGCTTCTGGATCGGAGCCCTGGTGTTTGCATTGTTAGCACTCACGACGCTGAAACTGCGTTAGCCACGGGTGCGCGGCGCGCCCAACGGTGCACAATAGAATTGTCGCGGAAGCCTGGGGACTGGTATCTATGCTGGATTTGAAAGGCAAGAAGGTTCTGGTAGTGGGACTGGGGAAATCCGGCCTCGCGGCGGCGTTGTTTCTGCGCCGCAAGGGCGCGCAGGTGACGGTCTCCGATGTGCGCAGCGCCGAGGCACTGGCCAAGGACATCCCCGCGCTGCTTGAAGAGGGCATTATGGTGGAGGCCGGCGGCCATGGATTGCTCACTTTCCGCCGACAGGACCTGATCGTGGTGAGCCCCGGCGTGCCGCTCAATACGCCCGAACTCGTACAGGCCAAAAACTTCGGCCGCCCGGTAATCGGCGAGCTGGAACTGGCCGCGCGCTTTCTCAAGGGCAAAATCCTGGCCATCACCGGCTCCAACGGCAAGACAACAACCACAGCACTCGCCGGCGAGATTCTCAAGGAGGGCGGCCTGCACGCGCTGGTAGGCGGCAACATCGGCGTCCCGGTAGTCAGCCTGATTGATCAGAGCAACCCCGAAACATGGTCGGTGCTCGAGGTTTCCAGCTTCCAGCTTGAAAGCACGGAGCAGTTTCGACCCACGATCGCCGTCATACTGAACATTACTCCCGACCACCTCGACCGGCACGGCAGCTTCGAGAATTATGCGCGCGCCAAGGAGCGCATCTTCGCCGCGCAGGAGAAAAGCGACTGCGTGGTGCTGAACGCCAACAACCCGCGCGCCGCCGAGGCTGCATCGCGTTCGGTGGGCGCGGTCCACTGGTTTTCAATCGATCACGCGGTCAACCAGGGCGCCTGGGTCAAGGACGGCCATGTCGTCTATCGCGGCGCGCCGGATGGCGCGATCGAAACAGTCATGCCGCTCAGTAAGATTCCGCTCAAGGGCGATCACAACGTTGAGAACGTGCTGGCCGCGGTGTGCGCCGCGCGCCTGGCTGGAGTGGCCGTTGAAGCCAACGCCCGCGCCGTCGAGAAGTTCCAGGCCGTGGAGCACAGGCTCGAATTCGTGGCCAGAGTGCATGGCGTGGATTTCTACAATGACTCGAAGGCAACCAACGTGGACGCTACCGCCAAGGCCATCGCGGCGTTTCCCGGCGGCATTCACCTCATTCTCGGGGGCAAGGACAAGGGTTCGGACTATACGCTTCTGTCGCCCTTGCTGCGGGAACGGGTGCGCGCGGTTTACACCATTGGCACCGCGGCCGCCAAGATCGAGTCGCAACTGCGCGGAGTGGTTTCAATCCACTCCTGCGAGACCCTCGAGGTCGCCCTCAGCGCCGCGGCCACCACCGCTCTTCCCGGCGAGGTGGTGCTGCTGGCGCCTGCCTGCTCGAGCTTCGATCAGTTTGAGAATTACGAGCAGCGCGGCCGCGTCTTCAAGGAACTCGTCAGCCGTTGGAGCAGCAGAAAAGTATGGCAAAGCGCGTAGGCGTCGACAAATGGCTGTTCTTCACCACACTGCTGCTGGTTGTGGTGGGGCTGGTCATGGTCTTTTCTGCTTCCGCGGTGGTGGCCAAGGAGCGCTATAACTCCGAGTTTGCCGATGTGGGCCGGCAGGCTGCCTGGGCCCTGGCCGGCGTCCTGGCCATGTTGATCCTCATGCACGTGGACTACAACGTCTACAAATCTCCCAAGTTCATCTATCCCGCCCTCTGCGTCACCACCCTGCTGCTGGTGTCGGTCTTCCTGATGCCGGGCTCCCACAATACCCATCGCTGGATTCGCTTTGGCGGTCACTTCACGTTTCAACCCTCGGAAATCGCGAAGCTCGTGCTCATCCTGTTTCTGGCCTGGTTCCTGCATACCCGGCTCGATGAGATGCGGGACTGGAAAAACACCCTGCTTCGCGCCGCCATCATGCCGCTGGTCTTCGTCCTGCTGGTGGTCAAGGAGCCGGATCTCGGCACTGCCATGGTACTGGCCGGAGTGACCGCCATGATGCTGATCCTGGCGGGAATGGAGTGGAGATATTTCTTCGGCGCTCTCTGCGTCGCGGTGCCTCCATTGGTGCTGCTGCTGTTCATGGTCCCCTGGCGGCGTCAGCGCATGTTGGTCTTTCTCCATCCCGATTCCGACCGCATGGGCGCCGGTTTCCACATTAACCAGTCGCTCATCGCCGTCGGCACCGGTGGCCTGACAGGTCGCGGGTACATGGAAGGCATGCAAAAGCTCTTCTACCTGCCCGAGGCGCCCACCGACTTCATCTTCGCCAACATTGCCGAGGAACTCGGGTTTATCGGCGCCATCACCATCCTGGCGCTGTTTATCGTCTTTGGCGTCCGCGGCCTGCGCGCCGCCTTTCGGTCGCGGGACCCATTCGCGCGCCTGGCCGCATTCGGCATCTCCACGGCCATCCTGTTGCAGGCGTTCTTCAACATCAGCGTGGTGCTTTCGCTGGTTCCCACCAAGGGGATTCCGTTGCCGCTCATTTCATCCGGCGGAACTTCGCTCTTTTGCACCCTGGCCAGCATCGGCGTCCTGCTCAACATCACCGGGAAGGTGGATTGACGTAGGGAACAGGGAATAGGGAATAGGGAACTGTCGCAGAAAGGCAGCAATAAAGCATGCGCGGTCTCAGAAAGTTCATGGGATGGGTCTTCGGAATCTTCTCTTTGATATGTACCTGGGGAGCTGTTTGGGTCATCCTGCATACAATTCGAACCCAGCGACTTTATGTATTCTCGGATCCCCGTATACTGCCGCTTGATGCAATTCTCCCTAGTATCGCTGCCGTCCTCGGTGTTGCTTGGTGGAAAGTTTGGAAGGAAAAGCCGTCTGCGAGAGGCTGGGGGATTGGCGCGAGCTTGGCCTTTCTTCCGCTTCCCCTCTGGTTCATCGTCCGTTACTCTGACCCAGTCGGGGGAGCTTACGGCCTTCAGTTGGCAATAGGATCCGTTGGACTCATTGCATTCTTGCGCCGATCTAAAGTAAAACAAGAGGCGCACAACTCGCAGCCAGATAGCAACCCTCCTTGAAAGGAATACGCTTGCCGGAAGTACGCATTCTCATCGCCGGCGGCGGTACCGGCGGCCACATCATTCCAGCCCTGGCTGTGGCCCGCGAACTGGTCGCGCGCCACCGGGCCGAGGTGCTATTTGTGGGCACCGCGCGAGGCCTGGAGACGCGGCTGGTGCCCGAGGCCGGTTTTCCCCTGCGCACCATCGACGTGGGCCCGCTCAACAACGTCCCGCTGGCTACCAGGATTCACACCCTCATCACTCTGCCCCAGAGCTTCTTCGACAGCAAACACATCCTTCGCGAGTTCAAGCCGGGCGCCGTGCTGGGTGTGGGGGGCTATGCCTCCGGCCCGGCAATGGCCATGGCGCTCTACCTCAAGATTCCTGTCATGGCCTTTGAGCCCAACGCCATGCCCGGGCTGGCCAACCGCCTGGTCGGAAAACGAGTTCAGGCTGCCGCGGTCAACTTCCCTTCGGCGCTTGGCTGGTTCCACAACGCCGAAGTGACCGGCATTCCGGTGCGCCCGGAATTCTTCAGCTTCAGCGCGCCTGCCGGTTCTGCGCCTCACCTGCTGGTCTTCGGCGGTTCTCAGGGCGCGCGCATCTTCAACGTTCATCTGCCGAAGATCGTGCGGGAATTGCTTGGGGCTGTTCCCGGACTCACCATCCTTCACCAGAGCGGTCCACGTCACTTTGAGTCCACCGAAGTGGCGTATACGCTGAGCGGGGCCGATCCGCAGCGCTGGCAGGTGCGCCCCTTCATCGAGGACATGCCTGCCCAGTTTGCCCGGGCCGACCTGGTTGTCGCGCGCAGCGGCGCCTCAACCGTGGCGGAACTGGCCGCCGCCGGAAAACCGGCAATTCTGGTGCCCTTTGCCGCCGCTGCCGATGAGCACCAGCGCCACAATGCCGAGATGATGGAATGCGCCGGAGCCGCCCTGATGCTGCTGGAGAAGGATCTGGATATTCCGGGAAAGCTGCTGGATATGCTCACCCGGCTTTTTGCCGCGCCGGAGCGGCTGACGGCCATTGGCCATGCGGCGCGAACTCAGGCTCATCCCGACGCAGCCGAACGGATCGCAGACCGATTGGCCGAGCTGGCAACCGCGAATGTTTCCCAGGAAAATATTCCTCCAACGGGCGAGGGAGAGGCAGTTTAGCTGCGATGCGCTGACGGCCGGAAACGCTGGGTGCAAATGAAAGGGCCCGCTTGCCGAAGCAAGCGGGCCCTTCTTCAGAGAACCCGTAATTTACCGGTGTCCGCCGCCACCACCACCGCGGCCACCACCGCCGCCGCCGCCAGCGTGTCCGCCGCCGCCGCTATATCCGCGTGCGCCGCCACCGCTCGAGTAACCGCGTGCGCCGCCGCTAGATCCGCGTGCCGCTCCGCCGGCATAGCCGCGAGCTGCTCCGCCTGCATATCCGCGGGCTGCTCCTCCGGCATAACCACGAACTGCTCCGCCTGCATAACCGCGTGCTGCTCCGCCAGCGTAGCCACGACCCGCATAGGCGCCGCGTGCACCGTAACCGTATCCGCCGCGTCCGTATCCGTAACCGCCGCGTCCGTATCCGTAACCGCCGCGACCCCAGCCACGGCCGTACCACGGCCCGGCGCCGATAAATATGCCGCCGTTGAACCAGCCAGCGCCGTAATAGCCGTAAGGGGCGCAAGCGTACGGGTAATAGGAGTAATAGCCCCACGAGCAGGCCGGAGGGCCGTAATCATCGTAAGCCCCCTGATCCACAACGGCTGGGCCAACGCCTACCCCAACCCCAACTTGTGCGTTAGCAGCTACCGCCAACCCCACAACCACCAGCATTGTCGTCAAAACCAAGCGGATATTCCGCATGACACCCCTCCTTGTGCTGTTCCGTACCACCCTTCCGGAACCCGGAGTCAACCCCGGTTTTCAGCACCTCCGGCCTTCTTTCTCTTTCGGCCGGCTTCTATCTTCTCAAACAACGTTTTCGTGCTTTAGTTGCGGTCCATCTGAAGAATCGTTCACTTCCCCGCAAAGAGCAAGAACTTTTAGCAATTCCATTGGTCAGCGCTGCCTTCCAGCCGGGGGCGCCTCCCCATTCAATTAGATGCGCGAAACCACCGGAAGTGCATATAAAAAACGGCCTCACCGATGCGAAGAGGCCGTCCAAGTGAGGCAGCAGCCGGGCGCCTCTGTCCTCGAGGGTAAAGAGTGAATAAAAAAACCTGGCGCCACGGGGTACGGACTCTCGGACCCGGGAAACCTCGAACCCCAACCGTCCGCACTCACCTTCCCACGAATTCTCACAAAATAGTTTGCAGATTAATTCCCTGCTTTGGCGCACAATCTTAAATAGAGGACAAANNCCTTGGTGGAGAGGTATCTGCAAGTCAACTCCCGCAGAATCAGGTAGCTACGGCGAACCAAATCACTTATGTCGCTGAAAACAAACGACTTTTTTGCAGAGATGGGGGGAGGGGGGGCACCCCCCCAGAGAACCAGCCACGGAGAACCAAACATGTGCAACCAGCATGTACATCGAGCGCCGTCAAACCAGGCTCACCCGCGCCAGGTGTCACGCGCCCGGTCCGTACCCCACCGTAAAGTCCCTGCTTCCCAATTGGGAACTGGGGCCTGGGGAATCCTGACTTGGCCACGTTATTCTGAAATTCGTCCGATGCCGCTCTTGCTGCCAGTTCTGCTTTCGTTTGTTTTGCTCATCGCGCAAGCCCCTGCGCAGCCAAAGGAGATTCCTGTGTCCCATCACGCTCACGGCACGTTTACCGTCGACGTTCACCCGCTTGCTCCCGCGCCCGCCGAGGGCCTGGGGCGCTTTTCAATCGACAAGCAGATCCACGGCGACCTGGAAGCGACTACCAAAGGCGAAATGTTCTCCGGAGGCGATCCAAAGCAGGGCCTAGCCGGATATGTGGCCATCGAAGTGGTCACTAGCACCCTGAACGGCAAGCACGGCAGCTTCACGCTCCAGCACTTCGCGACCATGGACCAGGCCGGCCCCAGGATGCAGGTGATCGTTGTGCCCGGCTCTGGAACCGGCGAGCTGAAAGGTATCGCCGGCACGTTCACCATCCATGTTGAAAACGGCCGGCACTCCTACGACTTCGACTACACGCTGCCCGAATAGCAGACGCATCGACGGCTACGAACTGGTGATCTTCAACGACTGCAACCAGGTGGATTACGTCGATTCAGCGCTCGCTCCCGATGGCCGCCGCGGAGATTTCGACGATAGGTGGAATGTGGGTGAAGAGCCGGTCGACCTGCTCACCGATGAGGAGCAAACGCGTCTTGAAGCCCTCATGGAGGAGGCCGCGGTGATTCCCTGAATGACGTTGCCAGCCGCCGCGGCGGTTTGTTCACGTTGAAGCCAGACGCGTCTTACAGCCGGTGTTAGAGTGAAGTTTCATGTTCGTAACTTCGCAGCACGCACACTTCGTTGGCATCGGCGGCATCGGCATGAGCGGCATCGCCGAGATCCTGCTCAGCATGGGCTTCAAAGTCTCCGGCTCCGATCTGCGCCGCGGGCCAGTCACCGACCGGCTGGCTCAACTGGGCGCAACCATCTACGAGGGCCACGCGGCCGGCAATGTGGCCGGCGCCACGGTGGTTGTGACCAGCTCAGCGGTCGGCGTGGCCAATCCCGAAGTGCTTGAAGCCCACTCCCGCAAGATTCCGGTCATTCCGCGCGCCGAGATGCTGGCGGAGTTGATGCGCCTCAAGTACGGCATCGCNNGCCGGGATGCACGGCAAGACCACGACCACATCCATGGTGGCCTCTGTGCTTGCTGCCGGCGGGCTCGATCCAACGGTGGTGGTTGGCGGCCGCGTGGATGCGCTGGGCTCCAATGCGCGCCTCGGAACCACTCAGTACCTGGTGGCCGAAGCCGACGAGAGCGATCGCTCGTTTCTCAAGCTTTCGCCCATCCTCGCGGTGGTCACCAATCTCGACCGCGAGCACATGGATTGCTATCACGACATGGCCGATATTGAGCGCGCGTTCGTCGAATTCATGGACCGCGTGCCGTTTTATGGCGCGATTACGGCCTGCATCGATGATGCTCTTCTCAAGGCCGTGCTGCCGCGTGTCCAGCGCCGCGTATTCACCTACGGAGTGGACGCCGAAGCCGATTTCCGGCTGGAATTTCTTGGGGCCGCGGCAGGGAGCTACTCGCGATTCCTGGTGACCACGGCGGAGGGCTCGCTGGGCCCCTTCGAGCTTCATGTGCCCGGCCGCCACAATGTTCTGAATGCGACCGCGGCGGTTGCTGTCGCCCGCCAGCTTGAGGTTTCGGCGCAACAAATTGCCGATGGCCTCAACCGTTTTCGGGGAGTCGATCGCCGCTTCCAACAGCGCGGACAGGCGCGCGGCATCACGGTTGTGGACGACTACGGCCATCATCCCACTGAAATTCGCGCCACGCTCGCCGCGGCCCGCGAGTGCGGCCACGCCCGCGTTCACGTGGTCTTCCAGCCGCACCGGTTCTCGCGCACGCATGACCTCCTGGATGAGTTTTCAGGCGCGTTTGCGGGTGCAGACACGCTCATCGTGCTACCCATTTACGCGGCCAGCGAAGAGCCCATTCCCGGCGTCACTGCGGAGCTGCTTGCGGAACGCATCAAAGCCGCCGGCAGCGCGCTGCATGTGGAATTCGCGCCCGATTTCGCCTCTGCCATCGCCGCCGTTATCGGCGCGGCGCACGAGGGCGACCTGATCCTGACGCTCGGCGCCGGCAGCGTAAGCCAGCTTGCCCCGCAGATCCTCGGGGCTCTTCCCAGCGCCTGATTCCCCTTCGATAGTTATGCATTTGGGTCAGAGGCATCGGCCTCAGAGGAATCCAGGCGCAATTTCCTATTGGAATCCAGGCAATTCCGGCTAACGTTAAATGGTGAAGGAGACACGAGCCGAAAGGTTGAAGTTTGCTGTCAAATTTGCGGCCGCTGCGGCGCTCACCGCCGAGCTGGCGTGGATCGGTCTTGCCGCGGGGCGCGGAGCGGGCCACGTGCCGGCCATCTGGTGGGCAAACGCCGTGCTGGCCTCGATCATGCTCCTCGACAAGCGCCGCCGCTGGCTGCTCCTGCTGGCAGCCGGGTATCTGGGCAACGTCATCGCGCATCTCTTTTTTCACGATCCGATGTGGGAGGTTCTCTCCCTTTCCACATGCGATACCGGAGAGACGGCCATTGCCGTCTACGGAGTTGCGCTGTCACTCGGCCGCCGCGTCGATCTCACCCAGCAGCGGCAGTTGCTGCGCTTTGTGGGCTTTGCCGTGCTGCTGGGGCCGCTGGTGGCGAGCCTTGCGGCAGGCATCATTCTGCACATCGGCCTCGGCAGTCCATACACCGTACCCCTGCTCTGGTTTCCAGCCAGCGCGCTGGGCATGAGCGTGGTGGTCCCGCTGGTGCTGGGCCTGGCGCGGCGCGAAACCCGCGAGCTCTTTCAACCCCAGCGCCTGCCCAACACGCTCCTCTATCTGCTCATGATTGGCGCAGCTACAGCGGCCATTTTCTCCGGCGCTGAATTCCCCTGGCTCTTCTTCATCTTTCCGCCGCTCCTGTTTTTGGTGGTGCGGCTGGGCTTGAGCGGAGGCGTGCTGGGTTGTTGCGTGGTGGCGGCCATTGGAACCCACTTCACGGTTTCAGCGCGCGGCGGACCGCTGGCGCAACTGGTCGATCCAAGCCTCGAAAACCGCATCCTGATTCTGCAGCTCTTTTTGGCCACTGCGGTATTGAGCGTCAGCGTGGTGTCCATCGTCTTTGCCGACTTGAAGCGCGCCCACGCCGCCGCCAGCCTGAGCGAGGCGCGTTATCGCGAGCTGGCCAGCTCGATGGAAGCCCTGGCCACCGTCGACGCGCTCACCGGCGTCGCCAACCGGCGTCAATTCGACCGCGCNNCTGTTGCTGGATGTGGACCGCTTCAAAGCCTTCAACGACCAGTACGGCCACCTCGAGGGAGACAGTTGTCTGCGCTCCATTGCCCGCATCGCGTCAGAGGTCTCCCGCCGGCCCTCCGACACGGTAGCGCGGCTGGGCGGTGAGGAGTTTGCCATGATCCTGCCCGGAACCACCGCCGCCGGCGCGCTCGAAATCGCCGAACGCCTGCGCAAAGGCGTCCTGACCCTTGAAGTAACCCACAGTGGCAACTCCCACGGCGTGGTCACCGTCTCGGTAGGCTGCGCCACCATGATTCCCGGCGAGCATTCAAGCGCCACGGAGATGGTGGCCGCCGCTGACAGCGCGCTGTATGCGGCCAAAGGCGCGGGACGGAATTGCGTGCAGGTTGCGCCGGCGTAAGCGGACCCGGCTCGGTGTTCCAGCTGGGGCTGGGCTACGAATTCCCGGTCCCACATCTCCGATCTCTGACCCCCGATCCCCAATCTCCATCTACGCCCCGTAACGCTGCGGGTTCCCCTCGATTCCGTTGCGGAAAATAGCTGTTCTACGGCGGGCTATAGTGAAAGCTGGCGACTCTCACGACCCTTGCTCAGGCGTGACGAAACCTAGTGATACCACAAATCGGCCCCTATTCTGGGAGGACGAACCGCTCGCGGAGTCTCGCGTCCGGCGGATGCAGCAGAGTGTGCCCCGAATCGGGCGCAATCTACCCGGCATGCCGCTGGAGATGGAGAACCCGGACGGCGACGAGGAAGCGCGCCCAGGCGTGCGCCGCTTGTCGCCCGCCAAGCCCGCCAGGAAGTGGTGGCGTCCAGCCAGCGCTGCAGGCCGTATCTTTCTCACCCTCGGCGCGCTGGTTGTTCTCGGCGGCCTCACCGCGTCCGCGCTCATGCTCCGCACTTATCTGGAACGGGATGCGCGCTTCCGCATCGCCGGCGCCGTGAACATCCAGGCCGCCGGCCTTACTGAGATGAGCCGCTCCCAGATGCTTGCGGTCTTTGGCGAAGACATCGGCCGCAACGTCTTTTTTGTTCCGCTGGACGAAAGGCGCAGGGAGTTGGAAGCCATTCCGTGGGTCGAGCGCGCCACGGTCATGCGCCTGCTCCCCGACCAGATTCGCGTTTCCGTGGTCGAGCGCCAGCCAGTGGCCTTTACGCGCCAGGGACAGATGATCGGCCTGGTCGACGCAGACGGCGTTCTGCTCTCGATGCCCGCGGCCGACATGGCGCGGCATCACTACTCGTTTCCCGTGGTCACGGGCATCGATCCCGGCGATCCGGCTGGCTCGCGCCAGGCGCGCATGGCGGTGTACCAGCGGCTGATGGGCGATCTCGACTCGAACGGCCAGCACCTCTCTGAGCAGATTTCCGAGATCGACCTCACCGATCCCGAGGACGCGCGCGTCCTGATGCCGGAGCAGGGAGCCGATATTCTGGCCCATTTCGGCGAGGACCACTTCATCGAGCGCTACCAGCGTTACCAGGCCCACATCGCCGAATGGCGCCAGCAGTATCCCCATCTCGCCGCGGTCGATCTGCGCTACGACCAGCAGGCGGTGCTTGAAATGGCCTCCGGCAAGGAAGCTTCTGAAACCACTCCGGGCGCAGCAGCCGCGGCCGGGGCGGCAGACGCCAAGCCACCGGCAGGCGAGCCGGCCGGCGAAACGTCCGCGAACGCCAAGCCCTCTGCAGAGGCGGCGCAGAAGAAATCACCCGGAAGCAGCGCCGCCAAGGCGAGAACCGCACCCGACAAGAAGAAGCGCGTGGACGCAGGACACACCGCGCTCAACGACATTCGGCGGAATCCCGCCCATGCAACCAGACATGCCGCGGCCGCGGCCGAAGGCCAGTGAGCGCGATGACGCAGAAACAGGAAACCCTGATCGCGGTTCTGGACATCGGCAGCGCGCAGACGCGCGTGGTTGCAGCCGATCTAAACGAGGATGTGCTGCGCTATCGCGGCCACGGAGTGGTGGACTCGGCCGGCATGCGCAAAGGGCTCATCGCCGAGCTTGCACCCGCCGCCAAGGCCGTGCGCGCCGCCTGCGAACAGGCGGAACGCGTGGCGCGCGCCAACGTTGACGTGTGCGTGGTGGGCGTGGGCGGACCGCACATCCGGGGCCTGAACACCAATGGCGGCTTTGAGCTGGGCAACCGCATGCGCGAGATTACCCGCGAAGACGTGCGAACCGCCGTGGAGCGCGCCCGCGCCGTCGAGCGCCCGCCGGACCGCGAGATTCTTCACCTGTTGCCCCGCCAGTTTATCCTCGACGAGCAGCCGGGCATCTTCGATCCGGTGGGCATGATCGGTGCGCGGCTTGAAGTCGATCTGCACATCGCCACCTGCTCTGGGAGCGCGTTGCAAAGCACCGTGACGTGCGCCAACCGTGCCGGGCTTGAAGTTTCAGAGGCGGTACTTGAGTCGATCGCCTCGGCCGAATGCACGCTCTCGGCCGACGAGCGCGAATTGGGCGTCTGCCTGCTCGATATCGGCGCGCACTCCAGCGACCTGGTGGTCTTTTTCGAAGGCGCCGTGGCTCACACCGCGTCGGTGCCCATCGGCGGAGCCCACTTTACCAATGACCTTGCCATCGGCCTGCAGATGCCCGTGGCCCAGGCCGAGGAACTCAAGCGCCAATACGGCAACGCCGTGGTTACCGCCGTGCCGCAGCAGGCTGAAATCGAGATTGCCAACCCCCAGCCGCAGCGCCTGGCGTTGCGCACGATTGCCGAGATTCTGGAACCGCGCGCGCGCGAGCTGCTTTATTTCGTCAAGGAAAGCCTGCGCCACGGCGGCGTGGTCGACGCTCTCGGCGCCGGTTGCGTGCTCACCGGCGGCGGCGCGCTGCTGCCCGGCATGTTGGATGTTACCGAGAGCCAGTTGCGCGTGCCGGCGCGAACGGGAATGCCGGTGCGTCTGTCGCACATGCCCGGCGAGCTCGCCCATCCCAGTTATGCGGCGTCCATCGGGATGCTGCTTTATGCGCACCGGACCAGAATGACCCGGGCGGCGGAAGACAACAGTTTGCGCGCTAAATTGCGCGCCATGTTGGCAGCCAGTTTTTAACCCAGAGGAGACCCGAGCACCCATGGAACACGAGAGAAATGAGGCCGGAGAGATGCGCATTCAATTTCACGATGAGCCGGTGCGCGGAGCGCGCATCAAGGTGATCGGCGTGGGCGGCGGCGGCGGGAATGCCGTCAACCGCATGATCCAGGCGCACATGGAAGGCGTGGAGTTCATCGCCGCCAATACCGATGTGCAGGCGCTCAAGCTCTCCCAGGCTCCCATCAAGCTGCAGATGGGCGTGCGGCTTACCGCTGGGCTGGGGGCCGGCGCCAACCCCGACGTCGGGCGGCGCGCCGCGCTTGAAGACTCCGAGAAGATCATCGAGGCTCTGGAGGGCGCGGACATGGTCTTCGTCACCGCCGGCCTCGGCGGCGGAACCGGAACCGGCGCCGCGCCGGTGATTGCCTCGCTGGCCAGCGAGATGGGCATTCTTACCGTCGCGGTCATCACCCGGCCTTTCAGCTTTGAGGGCAAGCGCCGCCTGCAGCAGGCCGAGCGCGGCCTGAGCGAATTGCTGGAGAGCGTCGACACCATGATCGTGATCCCCAACGAGAAGCTGCTGGCCGTGGCCAAGGATGCCGGCTTCTTTGAGAGTTTCCGCATCGCCGACGACGTTTTGCGCCAGGGCGTGCAGGGAATCTCAGACATCATCACCATTCCCGGCATCATCAACCGCGATTTCGCCGACGTGAAAACGACCATGGCCGGCATGGGCCACGCTGTGATGGGCACCGCAGTGCGCGCGGGCCAGAATCGTGCCATTGAAGCGGCCCAGGCGGCCATGGCCTCGCCCCTGCTCGAGGCCGGCGCAATTGACGGCGCGCGCGGCATCCTCATCAACATCACCGGATCCAGCTCCCTCAAGCTCTCTGAAGTCTACGAGGCCTCGTCGCTCATCCAGTCTGCCGCGCATGAAGACGCCAACATCATCTTCGGCGCGGTTCTCGACGAGAAGATGGGCGAGGATGTGAAGATTACCGTCATCGCCACTGGTTTTCGCGACCAGATGCCCGAGCGCCGTGCGCGCATGCTGAGCGTGGAAGAAACACCGGTGGTCTCGGTACCTGTAGTGGCCCCGGACAACTGGCTGCGCGAAACCGAGCCTGCGCCGGAGCCTGCGCCAGCTTCGGCCCGCTTCATGGGCCAGGACGAGGACGCTGCCGCCGACGAGGCCTTCTTTTATTCGTCCGCGATGCCGGCGGTGGCCACTACAGTGACCGTTGCAGGCGGATCGGCAAAGCCTGACGCCGGGAGTCAATCCGGACTGGGGCCGCAGCATGAGGTCGCGATTGCGCCTGCCAGCGCGCACTTCGACGAAATGGAACTGGAAGCGGATTCGATGCCATCGGCACGGCGATACGCCGCGGACAGCGAAGGCGGTGTGCGTGGACCATCGGAAGAGCCGGGCGCGCCTCCGTCGCAGTCGCTTTATCCCGAGAGCAACGATGAAGCACAGCGCGATCTGGACATCCCTGCATTCCTGCGCCGTTTGCAGTTTTAGAGCCTGTTGGTCACTATGGAACAGACAGCGTCGTATGCTGCGAGTTTCAAAATGGGTCAGGAAAGCATATAGTGAACTTAAGGCCCATGAAAGTTGTGTATTTGGCGTCAGCCCAATCGGTCCTGCCCCACGTTCGGTTATTGTGGATACGCAATAATCGCTGAATGCATGGCCGGGGGTGGGCAAGGGGTCTGTTATCAATAGCAAAGGACGCCAGAGTTTTGTATCGGCCGCGCAGAACAAAGCCTGTTGCATCGCCGATAAGTAATAAGTGCGCCGCTCTAATGGGCGAACGCGCGGCACGAGATCCAAGGTTGGGAGGAAGTTGACTGGATGAAAGTGTCTTGCGTTTGGGCAATAGGACTGGCTCTGCTTGGCGGGGCTATCGGTGCCGGCGGAGCTGCCGCGCTGGATGCGCCACAGAAGATCCACCACTCCAGGACGACGGAGCCTCATCTTAGCCAGTCTCATCGCACCGCCGGTCATCGTACGGCGGCTCATGCGGCCGGGACGGCGGCAAAATCAACAACTACGCGCGCTTCGGCAACCCACACTTCCGGATCGCGCGCCACGGGTACCCATGCAGCAGGCGTCCACGCGATCACGGCGCGTGGGCAGGTGAGAATCGCGTCAGGCGTTGGTGTTCGCGTGCGCCGCGCCTCGCTCAAGGGTCGCCGCCATCAATCCTACGAACGGTTTACGGCCAACTCCTTTGTCACAGGCGCCATCGGCACAGGCGACATAACGACGGGCGAGGATCCAGTGGTCCGGCAGGCGGCCATCGATGCCCTGGGCGATATGAACGGCACCGCCGTGGTAATCGACCCGTCCAACGGGCGCATCCTGGCCATGGTCAATCAAAAGCTGGCGCTTTCTCCGGGCGCTGAACCCTGCTCCACCATCAAGCTCACCGTTGCCATGGCCGCGCTTTCTGAAGGGCTGGTCACGCGCGACACGCCGGTGCAGTTGGCTGGCTTCCGCATGAACATGACCCAGGCGCTGGCCAAGAGCAACAATCTTTACTTTGAGGAACTGGGCAGGGAACTGGGGTTTGATCGCGTGCGCCACTATGCCACCGAGTTCGGCCTGGGCGAACTGGCCGGATACAACATTGACGGCGAACAACTCGGCGAGTATCCCGACCAGGAACTGCCTGCCTCTGAGGGCGGCGTAGCCCGCATGTGCAGCTTCGGCCAGGGGGTCTCATTGACCCCGCTGCAATTGGGAGCATATGTCTCCGCAATCGCCAACGGTGGGACGCTCTACTACCTCCAGCACCCCACCACCCCGGAAGAGATCGCGGCATTCCAGCCCCGGATTAAGCGCACCCTCGATATCGCCCGGTTCGTTCCCGATCTGCAGGACGGCATGGCCGGCGCGGTCGAGTACGGAACCGCCCGCAGCCTGCGCACCAACTTCCAGCAACTTCCCGTATTCGGCAAGACCGGCACCTGTTCCGACAACGGAACCCGCTTCGGCTGGTTCGTCTCTTACTCCGAATCGGCCCAGGGCAGCCTGGTGACCGTTTTCTTCCTAGAAGGCGGCCGGCCTGTTTTCGGACCGCGCGCCGCCGAGCTTACGGGCGAATTCTACAAGAATCTGTGGGACCGCAATTATTTTGCCGTCAAGAGCCAGGAAGCGCAATCCGGCGCAGTTTCTTCCCAACCTGGCGGCGCCACACCGTAGCATCGTGCAGTTGCCTTGCTGGCCGTATAAGATTCACGAAAGCCGCCTTTGAAGGCGGCTTTTGTGTTCCATAGTGAGCCGGAGAATCCAGTTCATTCGCCTGGTTCTTTATTGCTATAATCCGGCAGTTCCCAGAAATCCAATTCTGGAAGGAATTTCATCTCCACATGACGACCGTAAACTGGGTAGTCGCCGGCGTAGGCGACATTGCGCGGAAACGCGTCATTCCGGCCATTCTGGCGGAGCCGCGCAGTTCGCTCTACGGCGTGGTCACGCGTGATCAGGCCAAGGCCGAGGCCTATCCGGGCGCGCGCGCATTTCTTACCGTCGATGAAGCGGTCGCTGACAGTGCCGTCGATGCCGTCTACATCGCGTTGCCGGTGGCCATGCATGCCGAAGCTGCGATCGCGGCGCTGCGCGCGGGCAAGCACGTGCTGTGCGAGAAGCCAATGGCCATGAATCATGCGCAGGCGGAGCGCATGGTGGCGGAGGGCCGCGCCAGCGGACGCTTGTTTGGCGTCTCCTATTACCGCCGACTTTATCCCAAGCTGATCCGCCTGAAGCAACTGATCGCGGAGGGAGTCATTGGCCAGCCGGTGCTGGCCGAGGCCAATTGTCACGGCTGGCTTGAAAGCGAAGAGCGCGGCTGGCTGCGCGATCCGGCGTTGGCCGGCGGAGGCCCGCTTTACGACATTGCCTCGCATCGCATCGACGTCATGAATTTCCTGTTCGGCAAGGCGGAACGCGCCTGCGGCGTGATATCCAACGCCGTGCATCGCATGGAGGTCGAGGACTCGGCGACGGTGGTGATGAAGTTTCCGGGCGGAGTGCACGGCATTGTGGATGTGCGCTGGAACTCGCGCGTGGGGCGCGATCAGTTTCGCGTCATCGGCGTCGATGGCGAGATCGGTCTTGATCCTCTGAACGGGCCGGAGTTGCGCGTGGCCGGCCGCGTGGAAATGCTGCCCTCGCACGCCAACCTGCACTACCCGCTGGTGGAGAATTTTGTGGACGCCGTGATCGCCAATTCGGATGCCAGGCTAGCCTGTCCCGGCGAACAGGCCCAATGGGTCGACTGGACCATCGAACAGGTGATGCTTTGGAAGTAGACGCCGGGCCGAGTACTTGCCCCCCGCAGTTCCTGCGCAGCATTTGCAACGATTCCCGCCCAGCATCATCCGATAAGATGAGGCTGCCTGCTCATTGCCGCGCGAACCTGCGCAATCGGGCAGCCTGACTTCCCTGATCCAGAACACGGAATCTGCTCCGATGGCTTTGCCGACCCACATTCTGCTGACGTACGGCTACCTGTTGCTCTTCGCCTGGGTTCTGGTGGAGCAGCTTGGTATTCCGCTTCCGGCCACGCCGGTGCTGCTGGCCGCCGGAGCGCTCACCGCCGAAGGGCAACTCAGTTTCCCCCTTGCACTGCTGGCCGGGCTCTTCGCCTCGCTAGTTGCAGACAGCATCTGGTTTTTCGTGGGGCGCCGTTATGGCCACCACGTGCTGCGCATCCTCTGCAAACTCTCAATGGAGCCGACCACCTGCGTCCGCCGCACCCAGGATTCGTTTGGGCGCCGCCGCGGCCTCATGCTCATCTTTGCCAAGTTCGTTCCCGGTCTGGCCACGCTGGCGCCGCCCGTCGCCGGCCAGAATGGAATGGCCTTCGGGCCGTTTCTCCTCTTTGACGCCATTGGCGGGACGCTTTGGGTCGGAGTTCTGCTCGCCATCGGCCGCTTTTTCGGCGACCTGCTCAAGCGCGATCCCAGCCTGCTCAACTGGGCCGGCCGCTTCTCCGGCGCGCTGCTCGTCCTGGGCATTTTGGCGTTCTTTTTGGGCCGAGTCTGCCGGCGGAAGATGGTGTTGGCAAAGCTGGCTGCTTCCCGCCTGGAACCCGAAGAGCTCAAGGCAAAGCTCGATGCCGGCGAAAAGGTCTTTATCGTCGATCTGCGCCATCCGCTCGAGTTGCTGCCCGATCCATTCACCCTGCCCGGCGCGGTGCACTTCTCTCCAGAAGCCCTCGCCGAGCGCCACAACGAGATTCCGCGCGACCGCGACATCGTGCTCTACTGCACCTGCCCCAGCGAGGCCACGGCAGCCAAGACGGCCATGATCCTCCACAAGCTGGGAATCGAGCGCGTGCGGCCCTTGCGTGGCGGCTTCGACGAATGGAAGCGCCTCGGTTACCCGCTGGATCCGATCCTGCTGCCCGCGGCGGCAATTCAGCGCGCGAAATAAAGGCTCACGCGCCTCCGCGTACAAACAGCGCCGCGATGCTGGTTCCGATCGGTGAACCGACCCCGCTGCACGGATCGGGCCCAACCGCCGCGTCGTAGAACCCGTTGCTTCCCACCGTAATGTCGTTGAAGGCCTTCTGATTCTTCCAGAGCGTGGGCGTCACAAAGCCGAGTTTGGTTCCAAACGCGGCAAACAATCCCGCATAAAGCGGCGCAACCGCGCTGGTGCCGCCCACCACGGTTGCCGATCCGTGCACGAAGATGTCGTAGCCGGTGTTGGGATCGGCGTCACCCGAAACGTCCGGCACGATGCGCCCTTTTCCCGCTGTTGATCCTGCGGGAGCCGGCGGCGCTCCAATCTGAAATGCCTGCACCGGGAAGATCGTCGAGTAGCCACCGCCCGTCCCCTCACCGTCCGTCTCCCCGGGATTGTCATCCCAAACCGTCTCCTCGGTCGGGGTCTTGTAGGTTCCGCCGCATCCGATCACATGCGGACAAGACGAGGGGCAATCCACGTTTGCCGGGGTCGGCCCACCATCGCTCGAATCGTTATCGCCGGCCGCGCCAAACTCAATCATCCCTGCGGCAACGGCCGATTCGGCGGTCGACTCCATCTGCTCGGCCGCAGTCGCGCCCCAGTTGGCCTCGTCCGAGCCCCAGGATATGGTGCACACATTGCAGCCGTCAGAGGCCGCTTTTTGAACCGCCGACGCAATGTCCTGCGATCAGTAGACGCGAATGGTGGCAGCCTTGCCCGTGGCCGCGTAATAAGACGCGCCCGCCACTTCAATGTCCAGCGCAACGTCGAAATCGGCCTCGCCGGCGGATCCGCTCTGGCCGGGCGAGTTCTCGGTGCCGTCCACTGAAATGTTGGTAATGGACGGCACAGGCTGGCCGATGGACTGGAAGAACGAGGTTATGTCCGACTCGATCCAGCCTCCGCCCAGTTCCACAATGGCGATGACTCCGCCGCCTCCCAGGCCGGTTGGCCAGCTGTACGCGGCACACAGGTTCGGAACGGTCCAGGACTCGCCGGTAACCGCCGCTCCCGGTTCAATTCCGCCGAGTCTCATTTTCCGCAGTTTGAAGTAGGGCTTGCATGCGTAATTGGGGGATTTGCTCATGTCAGGCTCCTTTTCAACGCAGGATCGCACATCCCCGCTTCAATGGCAAAGCCACTCCGCGGCATAGTCCCCGAGTGGGGCGCAGGAACCTACCCCTGATTCCTGGTCGAGGGCACGCATCGAGGGGCACGGACCGAGGGGCACGCATCGAGGGTGCGGCGATAGGGCTCCAGTGCTCAAGCTACGGCGCCGGATGCGGTTTGTTCTTCGGCTTCGAGCTTGGTGCCTACTTCGGCGGCGGCCTGGGCGAGGACGCGGTGGTGGATGGTGAACAGGGCGAGTTCGAGGCGGTCGCCGACCCCGGTCTTGTCGTAGATGGAGCGCAGATAATTCTTGATGACCTGCTCGGTGGTTTTGAGGCGGAGAGCGATTTCGCGGTTCTTGCAGCCTTGGACGATGAGGGCCACGATGCGCATTTCCTTGGGTGTGAGACGGTCGCGCACGCGGGTGCCGACCAAGTCCTCTTCGGGCGAGTCCTGCTGCATGACCTGAGGGGGTTGCCAGGTATCGCCGGCGGCGACGCGGTGGACACATTCGACGAGCGCGGGCCCAGTGACGCTGCGAAAGACGACGCCCCGAAAGCCCTGTTGCAGGTAGGATGCGGCGGTATCGCTGTTTTCGGCGACGACGATGCCGCGGCTTCCCACCGTTTCCAGCAGCAGGCGCAGGCGCGGAAAATCCGGATGCAGCGAGGCCGCGAAGAGCACGATGGAGCCGGGAAAGGTGGTAATGGCGTGGTTCATGCGCTCAAGGTCTGTGCATTGAGCGATGATGCGCAGGTCGTCGTCCATGGCCAGCACCTTGGCAGTGCCAGCGCGAAAGATCGCTTGCGAGTCGGCGAGGATGATCTTATTCATGTGCGTGTCCCGTTCATGTGTGTCCCGCCTGCCCCAGATTCTCGGAAAGCCGTTTCCGCCGCACGGGTCCGCAACGCGCGGAAAGCCTGAAGCGGCGATTTGAACCGGGGCGTCCCAAGTTTGCGCCCTTCAGCCCATATCGGCAAAGCAGCTCGGATTCCCGGTAATGTCTGCTTTTGCTACACTGCAAACTGTCTATGTACCTTCCTAGCCCTCCGGCATGGACTGAGTCAATCCCACTTCCCTGTCAGGCTTGAGATTACAGCGATTGGGGATCAAAGTTCACGAAATCCGCGCCCCGATGTATGCAGAGTGTCAACCGGGAGGGGCAGAAGGACGCCTGGAGCTAAGTTTTTAGACTGAGGATATATGGCGAGGCCGATCCTGCTGGCGGTGGACGATGACGTAAGCGTTTTGGAGGCAGTGGTCCAGGACCTGCGCCGGCAATACGGAACGACCTACCGGGTGATGCGGGCGGCGAGCGGGCAGGCAGCCCTGGACACGCTGACCCAGCTGAAGACGCGCGAGGAGCCGGTGGCGCTGATCATCAGCGACCAGCGGATGCCGGGGATGACGGGAGTGGACTTCCTGGAGCGGGCGCGTGGGATCTATCCCGAGGCGCGGCGGGTGCTGCTGACGGCCTATGCGGATACGGAAGCGGCGATCCGGGCGATCAATTCGGCACGGATTCACTACTACCTTAACAAGCCCTGGGACCCGCCGGAGGAGAAGCTTTATCCGGTGGTTACGGACCTGCTGGAGGACTGGCAGGCGGGATACCGGCCGCCCTTTGAGGGTCTTCGGGTGATTGGGCACCGCTGGCTGCTCAAGGATCACACGGTACGCGATTTTCTTTCCCGCAACCATGTTCCGTACCGCTGGCTGGACGTGGATGGCGGGGAGGAGGTCATGAAGCTGCTGGAGGACCGGCAACTGGACCCCAACTGCCTGCCGGTGGTGCTGTTTTCAGACGGCAGCGTACTGGTGGACCCGGATCTGAGCGCGCTGGCGGCGCGGGTGGGCCTGAGGGTTCAGGCTGCCCAGGAGTTCTACGACATGGTGGTGGTGGGGGCCGGGCCGGCTGGGCTGGCGGCCGCAGTGTATGGAGCGAGCGAGGGGTTACGCACTCTGGTGATTGAGCCCGAAGCGCCGGGCGGGCAGGCTGGCTCCAGTTCGAGGATTGAGAATTACCTGGGATTTCCCTCGGGTGTAACGGGAGCGGAACTGGGACGCCGCGCGCACACCCAGGCATTGCGATTCGGAGCCGAATTCGTAATGCAGAGGGCGACGGGCCTGCGAGTCGAGGGGCAATACCGGTTTCTGCAACTGGCCGACGGCCGGGAGGTATCGAGCCACACGGTGCTGCTGTCTCCGGGAGTTCAATACCGCAAGCTGGACGT
>PLSH01000166.1:40349-57822 GCA_003165095.1 Acidobacteriaceae bacterium | reverse complement strand
AGCCGCGGTGCTGGTCGCCGCCCTCCAGATAGAGGACCTCGACACCCTCGCCGTCTTGAAAGGCGGAATAGGCCTGTTTGAGGTCGGGATCGGCCTCGCAGACGGCGAACCAACTGACTCCGGCGTCAAGCCAGACATCGAGAATGTCGGTTTCTTTGCGGAATTCTGCGCCACCGCATTGCGCGCAAACTGAGCCCGCGGGCAGCAGTGCATCCGCGGCGGGCGTGCGCCAGGCCTCTATGCCTTCCCGCTCGACGAGGCTGACGACCGCGCGGTTCAACTCCGCGGAGACGATTGGCTGATTGCACTGCTGGCACAGAAAGACGGCGATGGGCACATCCCAGATCTTCTGGCGGCTGATGCACCAATCGGGCCGCGTGGCAATCATGTTGGTGATGCGCACCTTGCCCCAGGCCGGATCCCAGACCACCTTGTCGATCTCTTCAATTGCCAGTTGGCGGAAGGTGGTTTCGGTCCCGTCAGCCCGCTTCACGGGAGTTTCCATGCCGATGAACCACTGCTCGGTGGCGCGGAAGATAACCGGATTGTGGCAGCGCCAGCAGTGCGGGTAGGAGTGCTCGAGTTGGGAGCCGCCCAGCAGCGCCCCGCGCTCGTCAAGCATGGCGACGATGACCGGATTGGCGGCCCAGACCTTCAGGCCGTCGAAGGCGGGCGGTGCAGCGAAGGGCCACGCCGCCGGATCGACGTGGATGTGACCGCCGGCATCGACGCGAGAAGTGGGGTCGAGATTGTACCGCTGGCCGGTATTGAAGTCGTCGACGCCGTGGGCGGGCGCGGTGTGAACGGCGCCGGTCCCGGTGTCGGAGGTGACGTAGGTCGCCAGCACGCCGAGGATGCTGCGTTCCAGGAACGGATGCTGGAAGGTTACGCGATCGAGAACTGCGCCTTTGAAGCGGGCGAGTTCGGATGGTGAGTCAAGCTTGCAGGCGGCAGCTACCTGGCCGGCGAGTTCGGCGGCCACGATGTAGACCGGGGCGTCAGGTTCGGATCCCGCGGCCAGGGCCACATAATCGAAGCCGGGATGAAAGGCGACGGCCAGAGAGGCGGGCAGCGTCCAGGGTGTTGTGGTCCAGATGATGGTGGAGACCTGGCGGCCGGCGAGCGCCGGATCGATGGCCGACGGGTCCGAGGTGAGCCGGTAGCGCACGTAAACCGAGGGGCTGGTGTGCATCTCGTACTCGACCTCGGCCTCGGCCAGCGTGGTGCGGTCGTGGATGCACCAGTAGACGGGCTTGAGCCCGCGATAAACGAACCCTTTCTCAAGGAACCCGTAAAAAGCTTCGAGGGTGCGGGCCTCGTAATCGCTGGCCATGGTCTTGTAAGGCTTGTCCCAGCGGCCAAAGCAGCCAATGCGCTCGAATTGCGAAGTTTGCAGATCGACGTACTTCTGCGCATAAGCGCGACAGGCTGCGAACACCTCGGCGACGGGCAGTTCCAGCCTTTTGCGGCCAAGCTTCTCTTCCACTTTGATCTCGATAGGCAGTCCGTGGCAATCGAAGCCGGGGATGTAGGGAGCGTCAAAGCCGGCCATGGTCTTCGACTTGACGACGAAATCCTTCAGACCTTTGTTGAGCGCATGGCCCAGGTGGATGGGGCCGTTGGCGTAAGGGGGGCCGTCGTGCAGAATGTAAGCCGGGCGTCCGTGGCCTGCCTTGCGCAGTTCCTCATACAGGCCGAGCGAGGCCCAGCGGGCGAGCCGAAGCGGCTCATTCTGGGGTAGATTGGCCTTCATCGGAAAGGCGGTTTGCGGCAAAGTGAGGGTCGCCTTCAACTCTGGCTCAGGGGGCATCGTAACTCCGTTGGATGGTTCAGAAACTGGTCAATTACCAGTTTAAATGGCGCGAATAGATTTTTTGGGTAACAAACCGCAAGTGGTACTCGTCTATTGTTTATGGGAGCGCTGAAGCGGGTGGAACTTGAGGCCGTGGATGTCGAGACCCCGGTTGAGGAGGGGTTCCAGTCCGAGACAAGTGCGGGCGCAGTCAAGCATAATGGAACGATGGGCCTGAAGGCGGGTCAGCTCCGCTCTGGCCAGGCAAGGACAGCCGAGCCGGCAACAACTATGGCAAACGAGCTACTGACACAGACAGAGGCGGAAACCCCGCCAGCCGCGGTGGAGAGCCACGGGCTGGATTCTTTTCTGGGGCCGGCTTTCGAGGAGAAGCCCATTTGGAAGGGGCTTTACGAGAGCATTCGCGACGTCTTTTTCCCGCCCAAGCTGCCGCCGCTGGTATTGACCTCCACGCCGATTCCGGTACCGGACCGGATGGCCGTGAAAGCGAATCCCTGGGCCATCGGGATCTCCAGCATATTGAACATCATCATTCTGCTCATCTTCCTGTTTTTCGTGGGCCGGAAGGTGATTGAAGCGGTAAAGCCGACATTGGAAGCAACAAATATCGATGTGGGCGACTTCAAGGCTCCGAAGGATATTAAAAAGGCAGGCGGCGGGGGCGGAGGCGGCGACAGGAGCATTTTGCAGGCCAGCAAGGGAAAACTACCGCTTCTTGAAAAGCAGCCGGTAGTGCCGCCGCAGGTGCAGACCTTCGACAAGCCGAAGATTGCGATGCCCGCGGCCATCAATGTACAGAAGGACATTAAACTGCCCGACAACCCGATGCTGCCGAATATCGGCATGAAAACCTCAGCGAACGTGATTCTTTCCAACGGAACGGGTTCGGGCGGGGGAATGGGGCAGGGCAGCGGCGGCGGGCTGGGCTCGGGTGAGGGAAATGGATACGGGCCGGGATTCGGCGGCAATACCGGCGGCGGAGTGTATCAAGTCGGCGGCGCAATCTCCAATCCGGTGGTGATTCATGCCGTCGATCCAGAATTTTCAGACGAGGCGCGGCGGGCCAAGTACCAGGGCATCTGCGTGATCTCGCTGATCGTCGATAAGAATGGGAATCCGGTGAACCCGCATGTCGTTCGCGCGCTGGGCATGGGTCTTGACGAAAAAGCTCTCGAGGCGATCAGGCAGTACAAGTTCAAGCCGGCCTTGAAGGACGGCAAGACGCCGGTCGCGGTAGAGGTTTCAGTCGAGGTGAACTTCAGACTTTATTGATGCACTGTGTTCTTTGGGACATGGGAGCGGAGCGCTGGGCGCTTCGCTCTTTTGTTTCTGCGGCGGATGTGTAGCCGGCTCGTGGAGATGTAAGCTGGTTCGTGACTTCAATGCGGATCGTCTACGTGCTCACGTCGCTGGGCATCGGCGGAGCGGAACGCCAGGCGCTCGAGCTGGCTGAGCGCATGTCCCGGCGTGGCCACGCGGTCTCGCTCCTCGTCCTGCGCCCGCGCCTCGGGCAGGAGTGGCCCACCAGCCTGCCGGTCATCCGCCTCGAGATGCGCAGGAATCCTGGAAGTCTTATCGTCGCCATGGCCCGCGCGCGCCGCTTTCTTCGCGGTTTTCGCCCCGACCTGGTGCACAGCCACAGCTTTCACGCGAACATCGTTGCCCGGCTGCTCAGGCTTCTCGTTCCTAAGCCGGTGGTCGTTTCCACCATCCACAACATCGATGAAGGAGGCCGGCATCGCATGATGGCCTACCGCCTGACCGATGGCCTTTGCCGCCGCACCACCGCGGTCAGCCAGGCGGTTGCGGATCGCTTCATCCTCATGCGCGCAGTTCCCGCTGGGAAGTGCACTGTCATCCTCAACGGAATCGACTGCACCGAGTTTGTTCCCGATTCCGGCCGCCGCGCGCGCATGAGGGAGGAAATCTGCGCGGGTAAGCAAGACGCAGGTTTTCTCTGGCTCGCTGCCGGCCGTCTCACGCCTGCCAAGGACTATCCCAATCTGCTGCGCGCCTTCGCCCAGGTCCGCGCCTCGTGTTCCCGCCAGGTCCGATTATTCGTTGNNGCTGCCGATGGCTTTGTCCTCAGTTCCGCGTGGGAAGGCATGCCCCTGGCCCTGGCTGAAGCCATGTGCATGGGCAAGCCGGTTGTGGCCACGGATGCGGGCGGTGTGCGCGAACTGGTTGCCGATGCCGGAACGATCGTTCCCGCTCACAGTACCGAAGCGCTCGCTCAAGCCATGCTCGCCCTCATGCATGAACCCCTGGAATCGCGCCAGGCTCTGGGCCGCGCCGCACGGCAGCGCATCGAAAAACATTTTTCCATCGATGCCCGCGCCAATGACTGGGAGGCGCTTTACCGCGGCATGATCGATGAAACAGGGAACAGGGAATAGGGAACAGGGTCCGAGAGAGCGATCCTCAGTGCGCATCTTCGATGTAGATTGGTGTGTCGGAGACTGGCAGGCGCAGACTCGTCCCCGAAAGTTGAACCGGAACAGCTTGCCCGAACGTGTCAGTCGCTTGTGCAATGGCGGCCATGGTATGCGGGAGCAGGAATCCAAGCGCGAATAAGACTGCAGGAAAACGCATGCAGGAATTCTACGCCGCGCTGTTCCATCTCAATTACCGGTGAAGCTTTTTCGTCAATTCCGGCGCAATCGCAACCTTCCCTGTTCGCATTTTCGGGAACATCCGGGAGATGTGGATTGACAAGTCCCTTCACGCTCGCCGGCTCCATCGGCTGTGGCACTGGGCGATGCGAAGACGGTGGGGTTCCAGCTTGCTAATCGAATCCACACCCGCGCATAATTCTGGAGATGCTGCATTTATCCGTCCCAAATCCCGAGAAGAGGCCGCGCGATGCGCAATGATTCGCAATTCCCGATTTTCCTCGCGGCCTGGCTGACGATGGCCTCTGCAATCGCCGGCGCGCAGACGAATTTCGGTTCGGTCAACATCGGCAGCAACGCTGCGTCTGCGGCGACCCTCACCATCCAGAACGCGGCGACGCTGGGCAGCATCTCCGTGGTGACCCAGGGTGCGACGGGGCAAGACTTTACCAACGCCGGCGCGGGAACTTGCACTGCCGGCGCCAGCTATACAGCAGGCCAAACCTGCACCGTGAAGGTAACCTTCAAGCCGGCGTTTGCCGGGGCGCGCTACGGGGTGGTGCAACTGGTAGACGGATCGGGAAACCTGATCGCGACCAGCTACCTGGCGGGGATCGGCACAGGGCCGCAGATCATGTATGGTCCCGGCACGGTGATCGCGATTAATCCGACGGTGAATGGAAGCGGCCTGATTCAGCCCTCCGGTGTGGCAGTCGATGGAATGGGGAATCTCTACATCGCCGATGATCTAAACAAGCGCGTGGTGGAAGTGCCGGCCGGCGGCGGCGCGGCCATTGCCATCGATCCCACGGTGACCGGGGAGGGCTTTGGCGATCCCAGGGGCACCGCGGTGGATGGCGCCGGTGATCTGTTCACTTCGGATCTGCAATACAACCGCGTGGTGGAAATTCCGGCCGGCGGCGGCGCGCCTTTTGCCATCGACCCCACGGTGAATGGGGTGGGGCTGGATTATCCCTGCGGCATGGTGATTGACGGCGCGGGCAATCTGTACATTGCGAATGTCGATAAAAGCCTGGTAGTTGAGGTGCCGGCCGGCGGCGGCGCGGCCATTGCCATCGATCCGAAGATTAATGGGGTTGGGTTGTCTTACCCGGTGACCCTGGCGCTGGACAGCGCCGGCGACCTTTTTATCGCGGACGAAATGGCCAATCACGTTATAGAGGTGCCGGACGTGGCCGAGTACCCGTCCGGCACCGCGCCCGTTGTAATCGCGCCCACGGTCAATGGCCAAAGCCTGTATCAGCCTTACGGCGTTGCGGTAGACGCCGCGGGCGACCTGTTCATCGCCGACTCCGGCAACAACCGGCTGATCGAGGTCCCGGCGGGGGGCGGCGCGGCCACGGTGATCAACACCACGGTGAACGGCAAGGGCCTGAGTCTTCCCGTGAATATTACGCTCGATAACGGCGGCGATCTGTTCATCGCGGATTCCGGCAACAACCGCGTGGTCGAGGTGGAGCGCTCGCAGCCGCCCGCATTGAATTTTGCGGCCACGGCAGTGGGATCCACCAGCAGCGACAGCCCCCAGACCGTGCAGGTGGAAAACTCCGGCAATGCTGCATTGAATTTTCCGGCTCCGGGTTCCGGCAACAATCCGAGCATCTCGGCGAGCTTCACGCTCGGCAGCGGCGGAGCGTCGGACTGTCCGCTGGTGGCCTCCGGCTCATCTTCGCCGGGCACGCTGGCCGCGGGCGCTACGTGCGATTTGCCCATCAGCTTTCAGCCGGCGTCGACGGGCAGTATTTACGGCGCGCTGACGCTTACCGACAACAACCTGGGCGCGGCCGCGCCGGGCTATGCGACACAGATTATTTCGCTGAGCGGCAATGCGCCGGTGGCATCGCTGTCGGCCACGGGCGTAGCGTTCGGCATCCAGGATGTGGGAACGTCCAGTGCGCCGCAGCAGGTGACGCTGACCAACACCGGCAGCGCGGCTCTGGCGATCACCAGCATCAGCGTGACCGGCGCTGAAGCTGCTTCGTTCGTGTTCCCGAACCCCTGCGGATCAAGCCTTGCAATGGGAGCGAACTGCATCATCCAGGGACACTTCACGCCGGCATCGGCGGCCGCGCTGACAGCGGTTATTGCCATCACCGACAGCGCCGGCGGGTCCCCGCAAATCGTTACCCTCACGGGCACCGGTGTCTACGCGCCGACGGTGACAGTGACTCCCTCCTCACCCAGCATCACCTCGGCGCAGGCGCTGACAGCGACGGTTGCGGTGAGCGGCGGAGGCGGTAACCCGACGCCGACCGGGCAGGTAACGCTGACCAGCGGCAGCTATAGTTCCGCGCCAACCGTGTTGTCGGGCGGCAGCGCATCCATCAGCATTTCCGCAGGCTCGCTGGCCGTGGGAACAGACTCCCTGGTGGCCGCGTACACGCCGGACAATGCAAGTTCCTCCATTTACAACAGCGCATCGGGCTCGAATTCGGTCGTCGTAACCGGGATGCTGGCGCCCGTGGTCACCACCGTCGTAGTCTCCGCCGCGACTGACAACTCGGCCACGCTGGCGGGCACGGTGAATCCAAACGGGGCCGACACCCAATACTGGTTCCTCTACGGCGTCAGCAGCACGCTGAGCGGAGCAACTCAGACGCCCTCCCAGGACGCGGGATCCACTCCCGGCGTGGACGCAATCAGCGCCGGCGTTACCGGATTGAGCGCCGATACCACGTATTACTACCAGGCGGTTGCAAAAAACAGCGCAGGCACAACCAGCGGAGCCATCGTTTCGTTCACCACCATCCCGGCGCCCTACTTCTCAATCAACGGCACATCGGTTACGGTCACGGCCGGCGCGGCCACCGCGAACACTTCAACAATTACCGCAACGCCGTGGTACGGCTTTACCGGCTCAGTGAGCCTGAGCTGCGCCATTACCCCGCAGGCGGCGAGCGATCCCGCTACGTGCAGCCTGCCGACTGCAGTTACGATCAGCGGCACAGCGGCGCAGACGGCCACGCTCACCGTGAGCACCACTGCGGCCACCACAGCTCTCAACGAGCGGTTGAAACTCTACTGGACGCCGGCGGGCGGCTCGGCCCTGGCCTGCATCCTGCTGTTTGGTGTTCCGGCGCGGCGGCGCAGGTGGAGGGCCGTGCTGGGATTGCTGGCGCTGCTGATCGTTCTCAGTTGCGGCATGGCGAGTTGCGGCGGAGCGGTTAGTGGCGGCGGTGGAGGGGGCGGCGGAGGCAATGCCGGCACCACGAAAGGAATTTACGCCATCACCGTAACTGGCACATCGGGATCGATGACGGAAACAGGGCCTGCGATCTCGCTCACCGTGCAGTAGGTCAACCTGGAATTACTTGGATGCTTTGGGATCGAAACAGGGGTTCCACCAGCTGCCAAATGGAATCCAGTTCTGTGCCACGAGTGTCGTGGTTGCGGTGGGCGTGATGCGCAGTGTGCCGTCGGTGCTTCCTGAGGCGAGACAATTGCCATTCGGCGAAAAGGCGATTGCCCAAACGCCTCCGGTATGCACATCGACCACCGGTCCGGGGCGTTTGTCGGCCAGATCCCAAAGATATATCTTGGCATCGGAAGTCGCGTAGGCCAGCAATTTGTTGTCGGCTGAAAATCTGACAGCGTTGATGTTCGCCGAAGTGGGAGGTGGCGCGGTGAGTGGTTTGGAGACAATTTTGCCGCCTTGCGCGACCTGATACGCATCCCCGGTTACCCGCTTCCATCCATCCTCAATGTTCCATACAACGATCTCGCGGGAATTCGTTCCGGCCGCAAGCCACTTCGAGTTGCTGGAAAAAACGGCTGACAAGCAAGCCCCTCGCATAGCACCGTCTTCATTCGGACTACTTGTGCCTTCTTCGGCTCCAGTGAGAACTCTCAGGGGCTTCGTTTCCGGATTAGCTGCGTCCAATATTTCTACAGTATTTCTCACGACATCGTTATTCACGCTCTCCGAGGTGCACACTGCATACCATCTCCCGTCCTGGGAGAGTGAGAGCGAGCTGCGATTCTTCTTTGGGTTACGGAGAATCTCCTTGCCCGGGTTGTAGCCAATAATATTGCGCGAGGCGTCCTTGATGGGGGACCAAAGCAGGATGGAAATCTTCAATGTGGCGGCAAGGGTCCCATCCGGTGCAAATCCCAGCTTGGTAATAGGATCCCTGCTCGCGGTTTTTACGGTGATGTCCACCGGCTTATAGCCTTTGTCCGCAATGTGCCTGGAATCCCATAACATCACGCTGCCGTCATTCGCGCCGGTAGCAATAAAGCTGAACTTGGAGTAGGCAATCGCAGTCCCAACATCGTTGTGAGCCCTTATCATGATTGGCCGTTTCTTGCTGGCCAGATCATAGAAGAACACCTCAGCCCACCGGTCAGGGACGCCGTTTGTCGCATGTTGCGTGACCCCGCGAATGTAAGCAAGCTGGCGCCCATCCGGAGAGAAAGACACCGCCCGCACCACTCCCTGCACCAATGGATTTCTTTGCACTCCCAGGGTGACCGGGTGAGACGCGTAGCTGAATTCTTCATCGGTGCCGGCAGCATCGTCTGAATCGGTGGAATCATCCGGGTCCTGAGTCTTCCAGGTATCGACAAGCGGCTGATGAGTCCAGAAACGAACGCTCGCGTCCACGCCGCCGGATATGATCCATTGATTGTCGGGAGTGATGGTGGCCTCATCGACCTTGGCCCGGTGTCCGCGAAGCGTTTTGGGATCCCAGGCCTCGATGAATTCGTCCTTTTGCAGCCGCCAGACATTCACCGTCGAGTCAGTTCCACTAGAAACCAGGATTTTGCGATCCTTCGAAACTGTCAGGGACGAGACTAGGCCTTGATCGCTGTCTATCACCTTGTGCGGCCTGAGCGTCATATCTCGAGGATCGATCTGCCAGATGCCTCCGTCCTTCGACCCTGCAAGAATGAGGGGGGCATTCGGGTCATCGAAAAACGCCACCGACGCTAGGCCGGAGACATCAACGATTTTGGTTTGTATGCTCTTTTTGTCATCTGGAACATCCATGTCCTTGACGGCCAGGTGGCCGTCGTCAAAAATCATGGCCAGGTATCGGCCATTCTGGGAAAACACCAGCTGGGTCATGCCGCCCGTAAAGCCGGGGAAATACTCCCGGTTCAATTCCTCGTTGCTGACGGTTCCGTCCGGCATGATCTTGAAGAACTCGGCGCCGCTGTCAATGCCGGCCGTAGCCAGGTCGCCTCTATTGTTGATGGCCACCGAATTGATAGCCGTCTTGTGATTCGTGGGCACCCTCACGATTTTTCCGTCGGAAACTCTCCATAGATAGACGTTGCCGGGGACCAGGGACGAGTGCCAGAAGCCGGTCGCCATTGCGATCCATTTGCCGTCCGGTGAAAAGCGTACGGCGAGTACGCTGGGCAGCGAGCCCGCCTGGGGATGCCGAACTCCGCCTTCATCGCCGGATTTGAACCCCAACCATCGGAAAAACCGCTGCGGGAGAGATCGATGTTGCGAGTCATCCGGCGACGCGGCCAGAAGGTCCTTTTCGCCTTCGCTCAGGAGCCGGTCCTGGATTTCCTTGTCGATGTTCGCGCCATCGGAATTGGGATGGAGAGGAATCAACCCGCTCCTGTCGGCAAGGAACGCATATAGGAGTTGAAAACAAGGCATGAAAGCGTCCGAACTCTGTGGAACAGGCACGCCTGCTTCGTTATTGGACGTCACGGTTGTGCATGGTTTGTTGCGATCGAAGACGCGCACGGTCGAGTCGGCTGAGCCGGTTACGATCAGCCCGCCGCCAGGCAATGTGTCAGGCAATGGCGAAACGGCAACGCTGCGGACGTCATCCCAGTGCCCGTAGTAACTGGTCGCGCTCTCTCCGCTGAAGCGGGACCAGAGCCAGTTCCATTCAAATCCCCCGAGGCTGTGGTTTTTCTCGACCGGTACCATCCACTGTTTCAGCCGCAGCGTTCCATCGCCGTAGTCGCCGGAGTCGAATTCCTGCTGCACCTGCACAATGCTGTCGGCATAGGAGGTGATCTGTTCGGTTTGCCGCTCCTGGTATGCGAGATAACTCGAAAAGCCGACTATAGTCAGCACCACTGCCGCAATCCCCGCGGCAATGGCCACGCCTTTGCGGAACGCCCGCCGCTGACGGCGCAGTTCGGCATCGGGCATGTTGAGCCGAATCCAGCGAAAGTCGAAGACGTGTGCGTAGATCCGGTTGCGCACCACCAGCCGATGCCCCGATATGGTTGCCAGGCCGGCAAGCCGAAGCGTGTCAATGAGCACGCTCGAGTCGTCGTCGAGAATATTCTTGTTGGATCGTATCTGCGAGTAAAGATCGAGCAGGCTGGCGTGATCCACTTCGCTGCGCAGCACTCTTTCACGGACAAAAAGCAGGTTGTCGTCTCTTTCGCGCGCCCGCGGCGACAGGAATGTGTCTTCGCAGACCCGGTCGACATCCGTGTCCGTCTCTACACTCGGGTCCTCGGCGATCTTTGCGCACAGCCGCTGGGTGAGATAGGGATGCCCGCCCGTCCACCACAGCACGCGGCGCAAAATCCTTTGTCCAACCTCCTGATCCCGCGCCAAACCCGCCAGCAGCGGTTGCGCTTCCTGCTCGGTGAAATCAGTCAATTCAATGCGCACGCCTACGTTGAACGGAGTGGTATTCACGTTGCGGATCAGGTCGGAAGGCTTGGTTACGCCCAGCAGACAGAAAGTGATGCGCTCCAACTCCGGATCGATGGTCCGTTCGTTGTAGAGCTGGCGAATGCCGGCGAAAAATTCATCGGTGGAGAAGGGAAGCCCGCGCACGGCATCGATTTCGTCCACGAAGATCACCACCGTGCCCTTTACCGAAGGCAGTACGACCTCGCGCAGGGCAGCGATCCATCGCTGCAGCGGCCCCATCTTGGAGATGGCCGCGTCGTTGCTGTTCCAGAAGTCGTCGAGCTCGTCCTCCAGCCGGAACTCCCGCCCGATGGGGATCAGCAAACCGTCGTACCACTGTTCCGGAGTGAGGTTCTGGCCGATTCTGGTGAGGTCGAGCACGGCAACCTGTGCATGGTCCTCGCGCAACTTCCTTGCGGTCTGGACCATCAGGGAAGACTTGCCCATCTGCCGGGATGTGAGGATATAGCAGAATCGTCCCTCGAGCAGGTGCTTCAGCAGGTCGTCGTCGGCGGCGCGCCGCACATAACTTGGAGCGTCGGCGGGGAGATTGCCTCCCAGCTGATAAAAGGGCTTGGCTTTGGGCGCCGGCTTTTCCTCTGCGCTCATGCTCGTCCCAGGTGCTTCACAAGATAGGACTCGTAGATCGCGCAGCGGAAGCGGGCATCTTCAGGGGAAGTACCGGAGATCAGCCCGCCGCTGCGGAGTCCATAAAAGCTCTTCTGGTCGGGGATCGGTTTCTTATGGGTCAGGCCTGTAACCACTTCCAGAGTCTTTTCGTCTCGAGACACCACGACGAGAATGCGGCGAAGGTGGTCCCCGAAAGGCCCTTCGTCCAAGTCGGCCGCGGCCACCAGTTGATCGAGCGTGAGAGGGTTGGGTTGGTGGGTGAGCTCAAAAAAGGCGCGCCGCGAAAGGTAAGGCTGGCCGCAGAACAGGGCGTAGAACCGCTTTAGCTCGTCCTCTGACTTGAGGGGGCTCTCGTAAAGCTCATTGAGTTTTCCCACTTGTTCGATCGTGAAATCGTGCATCTCCAGCTTGGTTCCCACATTGAACGGGGATTGATTCTGATCGGTGATGAACAGAAGCGGCTCGGTGGCGTAAACGAAGGCCTGCGTGAGCCGTCCCCAGGGCATATCCGGGTTGGTGGCCCGCGCGGTAAACCAACTGCGAAACATGCCGAAAGTTTCGCTGGCATATTCAAATGGAAACAGGCGATCGACCTCGTCCCATGCGATCACCACGTGGCCTTCAATCTTGTCCATCACTTCGCGAATGATGTATCTCTCAAAGTTGATGTTCGGCGCCCGGGCAGGCCGCCAATTGTCCTCGGGATAGACATCCAGCTTCAGGCTGTCGGCGATCATTCCGCCGATCGCTTTGTACAGGCTCGAAAGATCCAGCAGATCTTCCCGGTTGAGCTTTTGCAAATCGAGGAAAACCACCGTTTTACCGGCGTCCCGCGCCTGTTGCAGTCCCCTGGCCAGCAGGGACGTCTTGCCCATTTGCCGGGCGCCCTTCACCAGCAGCAGCCCATCCTGGCGCTCCAATCCTTCGTAAAACTCAATATCCGTCGGCTGGACGATATAGTAACGGGAATCCAGCGGCACGGCGCCGCCCGTCGTCTCGCTTTTCGGTATCTTGAGCTGTTCCTTGGCTTCGAGGCCGTCCAGCAATTCACTCAGCAGGCGCTGGTCGTCTGCCGGTTCGCGCCACAGCGAGTACTGAAGCCGGCCGAGAATGCTCTTGAACGGCTCCGGCAGCTCACCCTCGGAACCAACGCGCACCGGCAGAATGCGCGGCTTGCCAAACTGCTGTGCGGCCGCGTCGGAAGCAATCTGCACTTCCATGCCCAGCATCTCGCTTTGCACAGAGGCCGGCGACAGGAGCGGAATGACGGCATTCGACTCACGCACCTGGCGCTCGATCTCCCTTGCCCATTCCACGCCGATGCGCAGGTGCCGATCCACAAAGATGTCGTGCCCGGCGGCACGCAGACCAGACTCCAGCATAGCGAGAACGTGGTCGTCCGGTTGCGCGCTGCGCTTGTAGAGAAGGGCTACCTTCTGCGGCTTCACGGTTCTGGGGACTTCCGGTGCGGGTTTCTGAGCTCCCGGCACGGGAGCAGCTCGCCGCTCCGGCTCGGGAGCACCCCGCCGCTCCACAAACGGCCTCTCGCCCGATGGCTTTGTTTCCACCGCGGGGCCAGAAGCCGTGCCACGGGCCGTACCAAGGGTCGAGCCGGGGGCCGTAGTTGCCCGGCTGTCTTGTGCGCCGGCCGGCGCCGCCTGTGGCGCCGGTGCGGACGGAATCGATGCCAGAACCGCGGTCACCCGCTCCGCAATCGTCCACAAGTGACGGTCGATGGGCCGCGTCGTGGCATCGATCCACTGCAACCTGCCCAGGTGAAGGGCCAGCGCGCCCGAGGGCTTAACGTCTTCCAGGCGCACGGGGATTACGATCTTGTGGTCAACTTCGCATGCGACGTATATCTCCTGCTGCACCTGCCGGCTGTCGTTGGACGCCGCCGTGAGCAGGCAGAGAACGATCTTGCAGGCCGAGATGCCACGAACGATTGCCTCTTCCCACACTTCGCCTTCGCGGATATCCCGGGGCGCGATCCAGCAACGGATGTCTGCCCGTTCGAGCGATGTGCGTATTGCGTTCGCTATCTCGCGGTCCTGCGCCGAGTGACTGAGGAAGACAGTCGGAGAATCCTGCATATTAATATTTGGCCCCATGCATCGATGCGGTGATTGTAGTCACTGAGATGCCGGAAGTAAACCTTTAATAACAGCCTCAGGCCGCATGTATGTGAGCTGGCACACGCCCGATTTCATTCCAAATGTTGCCGGGTTGGGCTGAATCAGCCGAACGGCCGGCGGCCTTATCTGGCTGTCCTATCCATGGGCACTTTATTGTGCAGACGCGCCAGGGAAGGCGGCCAGGAATCGCAGCAGGAAAGAACCGGGCCACGCAGCATGTGCCCTGCCGCTAAGCTGTTTGTCTGCAACAGGTCGGAGAGAGTTGATTTCGCAATCCTGGACCACAGAACCCCAATAAATGCTGACATTCTCGATTCACCAACATTCCGTTGTCATGCTTTTGGTCTGGAATCCCTGCATGGAATCCAAATCAGTCACCTTGATGCTTCGTTTCAAAGATGCGGACGGTAAGTGGAACCGCAGACCGGTCGCTCGGGGCGCCAACGGTCGGGTCAAGCCTGGCCATGCGCTGATCGATGGCAAACCTGTGGTCGAGCCGGCTGCACGCAGGACGTTGAGAGTTCTGGTAACTGTCGTTTTATCGTTTCTGCTTTTGTCGTGCGGTCATTTGGCTGCGGGTCAGGTGAGTCGCGATGAACTGAACGCAGAACTCATCCAGGCCGCCAAGGATGGAAATACCGCGGCGGCGCAACAGGTGCTCCCCTTTGGCGCCAGTGCCGATGCCAAAGACGAAAACGGTGTGACGGCATTGATGTGGGCAGCCGGCAATGGCAACATCGGGGTGATGAAGCTTCTTCTGAACAAGGGCGCCAATATCGGTGCGAAGGACAAAGACGGCCACACAGCCCTTGACAGGGCGAAGGCCAACGGCCGAACCGAAGCCGCGAAGTTGCTGCGGAAGGCTGCATCAGTCCAGGAGAAACCAGGCACGGGCCAATGAGGATCGAAGACTTCAGAGTGAAATGCGATCCACGGCAGGACGATTCTCAGTTTACCTGAGGTCGCCGAACACTGACTTGACAGCTTTGTAAACAGATTTTGCAGGATTGTGTTGGAAAAACGCTGATGTAGTCAGGGGATTCTCAGTTGACGCAAATCGCCGATAGGCCCACCGGCGATGAGCCGGGGAGTTTCCCTTATTTCCTCGTTCCGAGCGTGTCACCGTTTACACTTCTCCAATGCTGTATTGGCCTTTCCCGGGGTGTCCGGCAGGCGTCGGCCAGGGCTATCACCCGAGACAGCCCGCCTCCTGCATCCGGCTGAGACGGCAGTTCGCCGGAGCAACCCATGACCATGTTTGAAGACAGAACGGCTCTCGTCACGTTTCAGGCGACATCCTGGTCAGGTTGGGATCGGGACGGCTATTCCATCGTGACATCGGCTCAACTGCGGGTGGCAAAAGGCAGGCCCTTGAACCCAGAGACACTTGGCTTCCGCAGGTCAGACTACGCAGAGATCGAGAACCTGTTTTATGAAGTGCTGGTTGAGAGGATCGTTGCAGGCAGAGTTGGTTTTTCTTACCGCAACCTGGTGATCAAGAATCCGAGTGGCACTGTGAATCTGTCCGCGCCGCGGTCGGGCAGCTTCATTCTGCGGCCCGGAGAGAGAGTGGAGCTCTGTACGCCCACGATGGATGCGGGCACAAGCATCACAGTGACTCTCGATGAGATCCATTGAGTGTTCCCGCAATCTTGTTGCGAGTCGCCAAAGAGAGGCCGCGATTGGGGCTGACCGCAAGGTCTGTTTTTTTTCGACGGCAAGGGGTTGACCTCAGCATATCGATGAGTCCTCTATGCTCTTTATCTTCAAAAGGGCGCCAACCGCGCAAGCCGCGTTTTCATCGGTACCCGCACACCTGATCTTGAGCGTGTGCGTACCGATGACTTGGCAAGTTTACCGGCGCATCGGCCACTCGACAGCTTCGCCACAGAGCGCGATGAACGATCCAATTTCAAACGACGATAGCTGCTCCTTGCCGCGCACTGTGTATGCTACAGCTCGCCGAGAGAGGTCGGCGACCAGGGCCGGTTTACAAAGTTCTCCATCTGTTTCACGACGGCCGTCTGATCCCCGGCATCGCACAAAATCATCATACTCAGGGAGCGAGCTGAGGGGATCGGCAGCATCAGCATGTTCCCGTCCTGCACCGGCTGAAAGCTCTCGAATTGTCTCCACTGCGCTCCGGCCACTTCGCCCACCAATACTATGGGCTTCTGCCATCGGCCGGCGCCGGGGATGTGCAGTTGGCCTTCTCCCATGGGCAGCAACAGCATCGCGCGCGAGCTGTCCAGCGTTTGTTCGTCCATGGAGATCGCCATAAAATGCAGATCGCTGCCGATCAGCACTTTACTGTCCACCCATACATCCGCCGAGCTTTCCACGGCCCTCACGCCCTTGCCCTTTTCAGCCACAATGGCGCCTGTCATCCGCGCCCGCAGCGACAGTCTTACTTCACCGGCGCTGGAAGGAACCGTTAGCTCACCGGCGGCCTCAGTCTCGCTGTGGTTAACCAGCACGACAATCTCCCGTCCGTCCTGCGAGGGAACACGGAAGCAGTGCACTGGCGACTGCGCAGGCTCGATCTTCTCTCCATGCAGGTCAAAGCTATCGCACAATGCGTGATAGAAGGCATGCGCGTAGGACTGATACCGCGGATCGCCATGCAGTTCGATGGGGTCTGCGCTGAAGATCACGCGTCCCATGCCAAGCTGGAACTCGGTAACCACCGGTATGCCGTCCAGGCTCTGCACCAGCGAATGGGCTCCCGCCAAGCGTGTCACGATTCCCGGCGCCGCCACATAATCCGGCCAGCCTGCTGCCTTGCCAACCACCGGCAGTGCTCCGCTCTGATTATCGATATTCGCAAAGCGCTCCGAGATAAACTCCAGGCCGCAAATATCCTTCAGCCTCTGTGTTTGCGTCCGCTGACGCAACCGGTCGTAACTGATGTCGCCGGAGAGATAGAGCTGCCCGCCCTGCTCGACGAACTCCTTCAGGCGCGCAACCACTTTTTCGTTTGGACAATAAGGCAGCGGATAGAAGATCGTTTTCAGCTTCGCCGGCAACTCATCGATGAATTCGTCCGGAAGCGTGGAGAAGGAGACGCGTTCGTCGATCAACAGCCGGATGCCGTTGAATATGCCTTCCAGAATGCGTTCTCCCTGACCGCCCTTGCGATTCTCACCGGGAATCAGCAGCAGCACATCGCTCGGTTCGTAACGCGGCCGCAGCATACGGAAGAAGAGCCCGGTATTTCGATAAATGGCGCGCACATCGCGCGCAATCAGCTCGTTGGGATAGTTGATGCCCCATTCAAATGGCAGGTCGGAAGGATACTTCCAACACCAGTTCTGGATCTTCGATGCGCCCAGGGCAAAGCCATAGTGTGCAATGTTCAGGAAGTACGACTGCTCATAAGCTTCGCTGCGCGCGGCGATATAGTCGCTTGCCTGCCGCCACGCCGGGTGCGTCTTGACCCCAAACTCGCCTATGTTCAGCCCCTTGCCGCGCACTCTCTGATCCAGGAACTTGCACGATTGCGGAAAGCGGTAGAAGTCGTCGTCGACGTTGAAAAAATAGCCGAAATTCGCCAGTTCCAATTGCCCCAGAGTGGTCAGCAGATCGATTCCCGACAGGGGCAGCGAGTAAAACTCCGCTGTCACGGGATGACGCCGATCGA
>PLSH01000166.1:32613-40243 GCA_003165095.1 Acidobacteriaceae bacterium | reverse complement strand
AAGGCCTGCACGTAGGCCTGTTGATCGGCCAGATCCTTGTCGCTTACCGCCGTGTTGCTGAAGACCAGCATGCCGGGGAAAAATGCGCCGCCCACGCTTTGCACATTGAGCAGCATGGCGTCGATCCACCGCCACCATGTTTTCGTTGGGCGATGCTGCGGCCCGCGCAGTCCCATCAGGTTTTCGTACACATCGATGCAGGAATCTTTGCAGCCCTGGGCATCTTTATGCCACGTGAGCGGATTCTCGTCCCGGTCGATGAAAGTGTGCAGATAGTCGTCGGTCCCCTGTAGAAACAAACTGTGGCCTTCAACCTGGAAGTAGTTTTCCTTGAATTCGAACGCCAGGCCCTTGCCCAACGTCTCTGCGCTCCACACCACGAAGCCCGTTTCCACCCGGTCTGCCACCTCACCGTCCATCGTCAACTCGGCCGTCACGCGATACCGGTCGTTCGCAAACGATGCTGGACGCCACTCCGTTTCGACCCGTACGGTCTGGCCTGGCGCAACCACCACTTTCTGGCTGGTGTCAAACGATTCCTGACCGGCGTCGGCCGAGGCAATTTGCCAGCGCACATCAAGCTCCGGGCTCGTCCTGCTCAAGTTGGTGGCGAGCACAGACAGGTGTACCGGCTCACCTTGTTTGTAAGCGGAAAAATCGGTCTCGCACGCATGCAGGTAACATTTGTTTGCCAAGACCTTGCTTACGGCGCGCAGGGTGCTCACCCCCAGCGCCGATCCAGCGGAAAAGATGTCCTGGTTGTCCACGCCAAAAAACGCCCAACAGCTGCGGGCGTAGGCGCCGCGCACATGATGAACCAACGCGCCGGCCGCGCCGCGCTTGCGGCCAACTGCATCATATGCCTCCAGCAGCGGTATCCAGCGTGCCTGGTTCATGCCAACCACGCATGTTGCGGCATAGCCTTCAAAGGCTCCCCCAAGCTCCTGGCTGCCGCCCAGAATCGTCTGTCCCTCAGCGGGGCGAATGGAAGCAACCCGCTTGAGGCGAAAGTCAGCGTCAAACATTCCAATCTGATCGGGCGTAATCTGCAGCTCGTCCTGAGGGAATCCCAGTGCGGTGTTAATGCGCACCTGGGGCGAACGGCGCTCGAGGCGGAACTGCGCTCCCCAGATTGTGCCCGTCGCGTTGTTCAAGCCAAATCCAACGCGCAACTTGCGGCAGCCGGTCCCCACGGTAATCAGCCGCGCAACTTTGTGCCAGGGAAGGGAATCCTGGATTCGTTCGAGTTCCAGGCCGGCCGCGGAAACCGGCTCTCCCTTTTCGTCAAGCTGTTCAATGCCTGCATAGGCGTAGCCGTCGGGCGAGGGTTGCACCTGCGCAGTGCGTATCCAGCCTTCAAAATAGAATTGGTCGCGCTCGGCTCCGGCCGGCAGTTCGCAGAGCCACGCCGAGTTCTGGTTCCACAGCCCGCTTGGCACGCTCACTTTGCCTGCTGTTTGCTGTCCTGCCTCCGGCAGAGACGCGCTCTCGGCGCTCGCGTATTTGGGTTCAAGCGCGGTCCACGCTTTTCCCGACGCGGAAAATGCGGGCAGCAGATTCTCCCCGCTCTCCGTCCGCACCGCCTCGTTGTAAAACTCCCATTTGCCGGCCTTCAAAACCAGCGGCGCCTGAAAGGCATATCCGCCTGTGCTGAGCAGATCGCCGCCATCGCCCAGAAACTTCTCCACGGCCTCGCGCGCGGACAAGGGGAAACTTTCTCCATAGGGCAGCACCAGCAAGTCAAAAGCGGCGCGGTTCAGCCGTTTCGGATCGGCCAGTTGTTCCGCCGTCAGGAAAGCAACGTCGTAGGTCTCGCTCAGCAGCCTGGCAAGTTGCGCCGGGTCTGAGGCTGTGCCGCGCACCGGAAGCGCATCCCGCAGGATTGCCGCTGCCGGCTTGCTGCGTGCGGCGCTTTCGAGAGCATCTTTGTGCGCCCACTCCAGGGCTTGCCAGTAGTCCACCACATCGTCAAACTCGGCCGCGGCAGCGCCTTCGACAAAGGTCAGCTCAGTGAACCACGCCGAACCGGCAGCGCGATAGATTCCCACCACCACCTCAAACCAGGTGGTGCCCGGAAGGCAGGTGAAGCTCTGCGAGAATCGTTGCCAGCCCGTGGTCCCCGTGTAATTGCCGAAGCGCTTCTCCGGAAGCTGCTTGCCATCCACGGTAAACTCCGTGGGACGGCCCTGAAACTCGAACTGCGAGGCCGTGTAGTACGCGCCGGCCGCCTCTTCTTCCGCAGCGATCCCTTCCGTCTTCACCCAGCCGCTGAGCGTATACGTCTTTCCAATCTCCGGCCCCAGCACCAGGAAGCGTGCGTAATCTCCCGATTCTGTGCGCACCGCAACCGAGCGCCTTCCCGCGCCGCGCGAGACCTCCGCCACCATGGCGCCTTCAGTGAACTGCCAGCCCCATGCCGAGCCTTGAAATACCCCATCTTCCAGCAGCGTAACCGTCTTGCCCGCGCGCGCAAGAGACTGGCGAACGCTCTCCGGCAACGCGGCGCTCCATGCCCGTTGTCCGAAGAGCGCAACTCCGGTCGCTCCCATTGCCTGCAAAAATGCCCGGCGCGATTTTGGCCCAATAGCGGAATTCAACTCCGACGCGATCGACATCTTCCAGTTATCCTTCCGGTTTGCGTGGTTTCGCATGGATTGCGAGCGCCCGCGTTGCTTCAAGATGCGCTCATGTTAACGCGCCGCGGCCAATCCGTTTTTGCTGGAATGGCCGCGGCGCGTCGATGTGCCGCATTTGCGGGCAGCAAATCAGTAGTTGAAGTGCAGGCCCACCTGCACCGTGCGCGGCGTGGTTGTGCCACTGAGGTAGCCGAAGGTTGGGTTGCCGACCCAGTAGCTGCTGTTGACTCCGCTGAAGAGCGTGTGGTTGAGCGCGTTGATTGCCGACAGATTGAACTGCATATTGAGCTGCCTGAAGAGCTTGAAGTTCTTCGTGATCGACGAGTCGAGCTGCGTCTGCCGAGGCAGCCGCGCCGGGCTCACGCCGGCGTTTCCAAAAGTTCCCAGGGCCGGAACGGAGAATGCATTGGGGTTCAGCCAATCGTGCAGGCCTTTGCCGTCCTGGGCCTTTCCAGTCTGATTCGGCCTCTGGGTGCTGTCCACCACGCCGTCATTCGAGTAGGCAGCGTTGGTAAAGAGAGTCACTTCAAAGGGCTCTCCGGACAAGATGCTGAAGATGCCCGCCCATTCCCAACCGCCGATGACGTTGTGCGCCAGAGCATGGGAGGAGAAGGCAGGCAAAGTCCAGACCCAATTGGACTTGATCATATGGGTTCTGTCAAAGGATGGAAGCCCGCGATCGGCTCTGAGATTGTGACTGTCCTGGGGGCTGTTCTGGTCGCCGGCCGCGTCGGTGAGCACCTTCGAATAGGTGTAGTTGGCATCCAGCGCGAGGGCCTTGCCCAACTGCTCCTTGATCGCGGCTTGCAGGCCGTTGTACGTGGAGCTGGATTCGGGAGTCAATTCCGAGATCGGCCCATAGCCCAGGAACGGCCGCACCGCCGCGGGGTTGATATTTCCCTCGGCGACATCCAACTGGTCGGAATTCTGGTTCAGTTGGGTTGTGTACAACAGGTGGGTTCCCTGGGTGCGAACGTAGTTGATGCTGGCCACCGTGTTGCGGTGCAACTCGTGCTCCACTCCCAGAGACCATTGCTGGTTCATGGGGTTGGGGTACTTTTCCTTCATGGCCACGAGACTGACCGGCGAATAGGTGTTGACCGCTCCGTGACTCTGGCCGGGGTTGTCCACGGTTACGCCATCCAGGGTCACGACGGCATTGAAAGGCGGATTGCCTTTTCCGCCGAGTTCATACGGGGCGGTGCGGTCGTAGTACATTCCATAGCCGCCGCGCACCGCGGATTTGCCATTGCCGAAGATGTCATAGCTGAATCCGAAGCGTGGAGCGAGATTGAGCTTGGGGGCGCTGAAGACGGCGTTGCCGTAAGGAGAATTGACGCCGGCGACGATGATTCCGTTGGTCGGCAGATAAGCGCCGTCGGACATCTGCGAGGTGGGAATGCTCGATAGAGTCCCCCAATTCGGATCGACGGTGGGCGCCAGGGACGAAGCATAGAGCTGCGGCAGGAAGTTGGTGAGAAGGTTGTTTTCGTCGATGGGGGGCGTGTAATCGGTGTAGCGCAGGCCGTAAGTCAGGCTCAGGCGGTGCGTGATCTGCCATTGATCCTGCGCATAGGCCTCCACGTCCCAGTAGCGCAGGTGCTGCATGGGGTTGCTTTCGGCCTCAGAGTACTGATCCACGAAGTTGGTCAGCATATCGGCCAGATCGTTGCCGGTCTGCGATCCCCACCAACTGAACGAGCCGTTGCCCAGAGAGTCCTGGTTATTCTCGTTCTTGCCCTGGTGAACAATCAGAAGTCCGAATTTGAAGTTATGGTTGCCCTTGTGCCAGGAAAGGTTGTCCGTCCACTTGTTGTAGAAGAAACCATTCAGGAAGGGCCAGTCGGTATTGATGTTGGCATAGTGGGCGAAGTGCATCTGGGGGATGCGGTCATCCAGATTCAGGTGGGGCAAGGGGAAGTAATAGGGGATATTCAGGCCGGGAGCCCGCGCGCGAGAGATGCTCGGATCCTCGGTGATGCGAATGATGTTGTGGTAGATGCCGAACTCCACTTCGTTGATCAGGTTGGGGGTCAGCGTGCCGTTCAGGTTCACCCCGAAGCTCTGCATCGGCTCAAATTCATGAGTTCCCTCCACATTCGGAAGAGGATTGTCGTCCCACAGCGAATAAGGGGAGCCGATATGGTTCTGATCCTGAATATAGTGGGTGAAGACCTTCCACTTATCGCTCAGGTTATAGTCGAGCCGGATCAACTCTTCGCGCACGGTGGTCGTGGTGGGCAGCGCTGAGGAGTAGTTGACGCCGTAGACAGGAATGGCCTCCTGGGCCTTGGGGTAGTAGGTATTGAGCAGGAGGAGCGAGTTCGCGTCCAGCATTCCCGAGGGGATCACATCCTGCGTTTCCGTGACGCCATTTACCGTGCCGCCCGGAAACGGCTGGCCAACCACACAGCCGACGCAGAGGGGATTCGCCGCCAGGGCGGCTGTGACCATCGGCTCAGGCACCGCCATTGCCGCGTAGTCGGTGAAATCGCCGCCGATTTCCTTGTCGGATGGAACCAGCGTTGTGGATGTGCCGGATGGCTCGATGATATTGCGCCACTCCTCCGACCAGAAGAAGAAGAGCTTGTCCTTCTTGATGGGTCCGCCGACGGTGTATCCCCAGTTGTTGCGGTGCTCGTTGGGGCGCGGAGTGCCGTAATAATTGGCAAAGAAGTCGTTGGCATTGAGGATGGCGTTGCGCATATACTCAAACGCCGTCCCATGGAGCTGGTTGGTGCCCTGCTTGATGATGGCGTTGACGGAGGCGCCGGCGCTGCGTCCCTGCTCGGCAGAGTAACTGCCGCGATCGATTCTGAACTCGGCGATGGCGTCCACATTCGGAATAATTGCGTTGTTGCCGTTATAGACGTCCAGATTGGGCACGCCATCGATCGTCCAGTCGTTGGCGTTCTCACGTACGCCGTTGGACGAGAAAGCCAGGGTGCTGAGCGAGCCGAAGCCGTTCTGGCTGCCGATATCGCTCGACACGCCGGCAACCAGCCCCACCAGTTGGGTGAAGTTGCGCGTGACCAGGGGCATCGCCTGGATTTCCCGTCCGCTGACCACCTCGCCGACGTTGCCCGATTCCGTGTCCACGCCGACGGCGTCGCTGGTGACCTGCACCGTATCGGTCACAGCTCCGGGCTTGAGAGTAAAGTTTTGCCGCAGTTGGTCGCCGACGTTGAGGGGGATGGCGTTGATCTGCTCCGTGCTGAATCCCGTTGTTTGCGCGGTGAGGGTGTAGGTGCCGACCGGCAGATTGGGGAAGATGTAGCTTCCCAGGCCGTCAGTGACGGTCTTCCACTGCTGGTTGGTCAGCGATTGGACGGCGACCACCGATGCATTGGGCACCACGGCCCCGGTAGCATCCACCACCTGGCCTGCAATCGACCCTGCGCTTGTGACTTGCGCCGGCGCCTTCACGAAGCAGAGTGCGACGAACAAAAACAGTGCTAGAGCTCGAATCCTCGACCACATCCTGGTGCCTCCATTATCGTCATGCACTTTTCCCCCGTTTCGGGGCATCCGGCGTCTCTTCCGGCTATTTTCAAGGAGCGGTTACGCCCATCCTGTAAATCAGTATGGATGTATATACTATAAGGGTGACCTGCGTCAAGTGCCCGATTCTCGGCCCATTGGCGACGCTGCTGCCTCCCAAACCGGTCCGCGCTGAATCCGTGAAAAAGAGGAAGGATGCGCTTTGACAGCGCAGCCGGGTGCGTTTCCAAAGCCGGAGCAAGGGGCAGCCATAGGCCAGGCTCGTGGAAGCGGCCGAGCCGGGTGATTCCGGCTCGACGCGGGGAGTGGCTTCCTTAGAGTGCGCCGAGTCGGCCTACTCTATTTCGGTGGCCGGAATCCGCAGCACTGCGCGATAACGGTCGCCGCGATATACGGAGTGCGCCGTCTCCACCGGCAGTCCATCCGTGCTCAACAGCGTGCGCGAAATCACCAGCAGGCTGGCCCGCGCCTGAACATCCAGCAGCTTGGCCTCCCGGCGCGTCGCCGAACGCGCTTCCAGAATCTCGTCCGCGCGGCCGACTCGAATCCCGTATCGCTCGCGCAGCGTCTGGTAAAGCGACAGGCGCGAAAAATCGAGTTTTTCCACCCCGGGGAAGCGCTCGTGGGGAAGGCGGATCTCCTCAATGGCTAGAGGCAACTCGTCGGCCAGCCGTAACCGCAATAAGCGGTAGATTGGAGCATTTAATTCGATGCCCAACTGGGACGCCACCTCCGCGGATGCACGCAATGTTCCTGCTTCCAGCACCCGCGATGTTGCCTTGATGCCCAGCGCCTGCATCTCGGCGGTAAACCCGCAAAGGTGGGTGATGTCCTTCTTCACGAGCGGTTGGCTCACAAAGCTCCCCTGCCCCTTGTGGCGCGTCGCAAATCCCTGGCTCTTGAGCGCCTGGAGTGCCTGGCGCGAAGTCATCCGGCTGACGCCGCAGATCCGGCTTAACTCCTCTTCGCTGGGCAGCGGATCTCCGGCGCGCAACCGCCCCGACTGGATCATTTTGAGCAGTTGCGTCTGGATCTGAAAGTACATCGGGGTGAAGCTGGTCTTATCTAAAGGGTCAAATTCCCAGTTCTTGCGAATGATCGTCTCTGGCGTTGGCATCTCTTTTTGTTGTTGATTTTTCATTTGCATCTTGGTTTCCTCGAATGCCGGCGTCTCTGGCGACCGTCAAAATTCCTATTTGTGACTGCATCCACCAGCTATCAGAATAGCCGACGATGCGAAACAGGCTACCTGCTCGACAATCCAGGCACTGGTGTGAGCTGCTCCGCCCTCGGCAACTGGCTTGCTTCCGTTGCGGTGCCTGGAAAGCGCCTCATTAGCTTGCCTTGCTCAACAGGATTACCGCAACCAGCAGTACCCCTATTCCCGAATACATCCAGTTTCGCGCGCGCACCGGAGCCTGCCTCCATTCGCCCAGGCTGATCCCAATCACGTTTGCCAATAGCAGCCCCACCGCCAGGCTAAGCGGCCACCC